>NZ_JAUBOR010000002.1:19289-262783 GCF_036700305.1 Microcoleus sp. Z1_A1 | reverse complement strand
CTGTTTTTGGATCGGCAGGATTTGGATCGGAATTGGGAGTTTCGGAAATTGTCGGATTTTCAGTTTCTCCTGCGGGATAATCTGTTTTTGGATCGGCAGAATTCGGATCTGAATTGCGATTTTCAGAAACAGTCGGGTTTTTGGTTTCTGTCGCTGGAGAATTTTCGGGTTTTGTTTCAACAGGATTTGTTGCAGAAGTAGTATCTGCTTTTTTGTCTTCTATAGTCTCTGTTTTTGGCGCAGCGTCACCTATCAATTCTTTGCCTTTTTCTGATGTACGCCAATCGGAGTTTTTGGCCATTACATCATCGATTGAAATGACTTTAGGGGTTGCGCCTTTGAGGGAAAATATGATATCATTGTAGTCAGCATCGCTGCCTTCGCCTATTCCCATATCTTCCATGACAAATATACTGCCGCCATTCGCAACACTGGCTATTTGTCCCCGTTGAAAAGCGTCGCTGGAATTAGCTGTTGCCATTGAAAATAAGGGTTTTTTGTCTCCGCCAATGCCTGGGTTGTCGTATACTTGCTGTATTGTGCCGTTGGGAACTAGGATGATGCCAAGTTCGTCTCCTGGTGTCATTGCGAAGGTTTTGATTCCTCGGTATTCTCCGATATTGAAGTTGTTTTCTCCCTCTAAACTAGAGAATGAAGCTGCTTCTGTACTGTCAGAAATGGCGATGTAACCGAGTGAGGAGTTGCTTAAAGCGCGTCTGGCTGCTTCTAGTATAAATGCTTGGGAATCGGGAACAAATTCTGGCATTCCTGTGAGGCTGATAATTGCTAGTTCTCCTTGATACCAGCCTCCGTCTGATAGGTAATCGAACACTATTTTACCTGTTTCGTCTGCTTGGAAAATGCCGGAGTCGAAAGAAATGTTATTTTGAGTTGCTGGTTTGGCTGTATCGCCTGTTATTGGGTCGGTTTGAGTGGTGGATATTTGCGGTTTTTCGGGGATGTTTTTGGTTGTTGGTGTTGAATCTTTGTTGAGGATGAAGGCGTCTATGTCTGGTTGGGGAGGTGTTTCTGGGTTCTTGTCGAGGATTTGGTTGTTTGATGATAATAGTTCGATGCTGGAGTTTGTGGAGGATGTTTCGTTAGTTGTTAGGAGATTTTTCGGGGGGTAAGAGTAATTATTGGTAGAATTTGCTAGTTGCAATTCTTCTGTAATGTCGGGAATGAGGGAAATATTGGCAGTTAGTTTTGGGGTAGATGCTTCGATTAGTGACATGATTTAAAGTTTGGTTTTTTGATGATGAAAGTGACTAAAGTTATGCAGAAATTGAGGATGTTAATATTGAAAATATCGCCAGCAAAGCGAGTCCAGACGATGCTGGAATTTTGTTTTTTTTATTGAGGACGCAAGCTGCGATATCGACAGGTGAAAACCTGCCAGCGAGGCTGACAAAAATTTGATGTGATGACAATAAGTTGGTGTTTTTATTGCTACCGATAGATTTGAGAATATCAGTAACTTTTATCGATCGCAAGCGGTGTTCGCCATCAGGAAGTAAACTTCATCACAGCTTTAACTTACTTCCGTATTTGAAGCGTCACACTAGGAATTTTCGGCTTTTGACAACTTTGGACTGGCGATCGCCCAACTAATTTCCCTGTTTACTGTATAAAAAGTAACTTATTTTTTTGCAAAATTACGCAAAACCCGATCGCAACAGTAAAGGCTTGGGAAACTAGGTTGTACAGTCTTGGACGCAGACACACTATATGTAGTGCGGTGCGATTTCTAATAATTACTAACGACCAATGAGTGATGACTTCGCCTAAGTGAAGCCTAATATATGCCAAAATACGGACGAAATGTGCTATCAGTAGAAGACGAAAGCAGCCTTGACGAAATTTAAAGTCCCATGTTGAATGCGAACGGGAGCATATTGGCAGACAATCGATCGGCCGCGTCGCAGTGGGCGCAAGAAGCTTTAGGGCTTCCCGAAGTTCAAGTACAAGCGCGTTTGCGGGGAAATCACCTGCACATTTTGTGCGAAGCAGCGCACTGTCCGTCTCAAGAATTGGTGACGGCGAGATTTACCAACGCCCTCGAACACACTGATTTAACGCAACTGCTGCCCGATCGACCTAAAATTTACCAGTTGTTTCTGTGTGGGCGCAAAATCGGTTCCCGACAAAATGACTGGACAGTCCGGCTCGATTGCAGCAGTCCCAAGCGACAGCAACAGCAACAGCCACAGCAACCAAAAGTTGCCGAAGTGCCTCCGCCAGCGAGTGCCCCCGACGAACCGCCAGCAAGCCCTAAAAGAGGCGGATTTTTCGGCAGATTTAAGAATGACAACCAGAAACTCAAACAGACACCAAAACCCGTAGAAACAGTCGCGCAACCGCCACAAGTACGGGAAGAACTGGATTTTGACGCCGACAGTCTGCCCGTCGCCTCCCGCATTGAATACCCAGAAGCTTTTGAAACTTCCCCCGTGACGATCGACACTTCGGCTGCTGCGACGCGGGAAGCCCTCGGTTCCGCCGTTCCCCCGCAGCAGAAAGCGAACCGTGGCGCAGTGGCTTTGATTCAATCCCCCCAAGCTGACTCAGGCGAGGGCGATCGAGATGGAACATTGACGGTTTCGCCGGAAACCTTGGCGCGCCGGGGCTATCCAGATGCGATCGCCAGCTATCTCAGCGAAATCCTCGGCCCGATGGGAGTTTCGGTGAAAGTCAGCATTCGCGAAAAAGAACTCAAAAGCAGCCGAGAAACCCTGCCGGTGAATGCGCCGGAAAATATCAAGCCCAAGGAACGCCGACTGCTAGTGCTGTGCGAGTCAGCTTACAGCCCAGACCCCTCATTGCTGGCCGAACCCATCGCCGGCAGGCTGCGGAAACTGCAACTAGAGGATTTCCGGGAAGCTGCGATCGCCAGCCAAGTCAGCGGCGAAGCGAAGCCGGACTGGCTACTGCGGGTGGATTTGACTTCGCCGGACAAAATTCTCAAGGAATGGGCCAGGTGGGGAGACGTACAGTCGATCGCCAAACTGCTAAATCAACACTTGGCTGCATCGAGAGTCGAAGTGCGGGCAACCCTCAAAGAAGCAACCCTCCACCTGTTTTGCAGCAAAACTGCCAAAAAAGGACAAAAGCCTAAAAGGCAAGAATACCCCGATAAGCAGCAAACCACCGAGGCGATCGCCCCTTTGTTAGCCTCCTTTGCACCCCAAGGCATCCGCGCAGCTACAATCTACGGCGTAGAACCGGCCAAGGACTCTCAGGCGGCGCCGGAGTCGCCGGTGTGGATAGACTGGGTAGACTTGCCTGCCGCCCACCACCCCGACTTGGCTGCGAACGCTAGAACGCTGGCAGTTGAGGGCGACCAATTGGCTCTGACTTTTTTATTGAACAGGTTGCTCAACCCCAATCTCAGACGCAAGCTGGAAACAGGAGGGATTCGGGCTGTCGTGCTGCAAAAAGCCAACGTGCTGCACGTCATGACAGAAGCTCTGACTTGCCCTTCTCAGTCGAAGATAGGCCCGCCGGTGGCGAAATTTTTGCGACAGTTACAAATTCCGGGAGTGGCAGGGGTGCGAGTCTACGGACGGCGCGCGGGCCAGAAGCTGCCCCTGTGGCGCTACGCAATCGACCTCAGAACCGCTGTTGACGAAGAATCAGCGACGGCACCCGCACAGGCTCCCTCCCAAGGGGCTGTCTTGGAAAAGGAACCGGTGCCGGAGTTTGCGCCGGCGGAGGATGGGAGTTTTTCGGGTTTGGGCGACAATTTGGTGTTCGATGCTCCGACGCCCAACTCCTGGCGGCCCCGCTTCAAAATCAGACTCCCCGGATACAATCTGGGCGAGCAGTTAGTTCAAGCTGCGGTGCAACCGCTTGTCGCTTCGGGTTTGTTTGTTCCCAACGATGGTTTATCCACGAATGCTGCTGCGCCCGGTGGCGTGAGAGCCGATCGCGCGGCGGGAATGGCTTTGATTTGGGCGATCGCCGGCTGTCTGCTGACTTTCAATACCGATTGGATCCTCGGTCAATTTCTGCAATCTGCGACGGTCAGTCAAGCTCCTAGTGCCTCCGAAGTTTGCAGCGGCCCAAATTGTCAAAATTCAGCTCCCAAGGCTTCTGGCGACGTTACAGCCCGACTTCCGAAGGAAACCGCGAACCCCCTTCCCCCTGCTGAGGAGGTTAATTTGCCTCGAATTCCGTTGCAGCCGTCGCCGTCCGCCAACCAGCAAGAGGCTTTCAATGGCTCTGGGTTTACGAAACCGGGAAATACTAGCGTTCCTGTAGCTGATGTTTCTGCTCCTCCGGTGTTCCCGACTTTGAGGAGCGAGCAGCTTGACGATCAGATAGCGCGCTATCAAGAGTACATTCACCTGCACAAAAAACCGCCGGATATTTTAATTGTCGGTAGTTCGAGGGCGCTGCGGGGCATCGATCCGGCGGTTTTGGAAACAGCTTTGGCAGCTTCGGGCTATCCGGGGCTGAGGGCTTACAATTTTGGGGTTAATGGAGCTACTCTCCAGGTTGTAGATTCGATCGTCCGCCGGATTTTGCCGCCGCAACAACTGCCGAAATTGTTGGTGTTGGCTGACGGGGCGAGGGCTCTCAACAGCGGGCGGCCGGATTTGACTTTTAGTGCGATCGCTTCTTCTGAAGGTTACAGGCAATTGAGCCGGGGTAGTTTTCTGATCCCCACCAATCAATTAGAATCCGAAACATCGAAGGAAAGCGCTAACAATCCGGTGGCGACTGCGACTGAATTGGTGAACAATTTGGGACAAGCTCAAGCTAATGTTCAGCAATTGGTGAATCAAAAGTTGGTGGAGGGTTCTGCAACTTACAAAAATCGCGATCGACTTAAAGGGTTTTTGCGATCGATCGTTAATCCCTCAGCCCCTGTTGCAACCGACAGCCCCCAAACCGCAGCCCTGGGTGAACAAACAACTGAAAACGTTCAGCCCACTGCTGCGAGTAAACCAGTCAGCGAGTATCAACCAAATGGCTTTTTGCCGATCGATATACGCTTCAATCCCGAAACTTACTTTCAGAAACACCCGAAAGTATCTGGTTATTACGACTCCGACTATCAAAATTTTAAATTGGTAGGCGAACAAGCTCTAGCACTCAAAAATCTGATCGAATTCACCAAAGTTCGCAACATCAATCTCGTGTTTGTTAATATGCCTCTGACTGAAGATTATTTAGACCCGGTGCGGACAGGTTACGAACAAGAATTCCGGCAATATATGCAAGAATTAGCAGCCCAAAGCGGACTAATTTTCCTAGATAAGAGTTTATTGTGGCCCCAGGCGCGGGAATCTTTTTCCGACCCCAGCCACCTCAACCGTTACGGTGCTGTTGCAGTTTCTAAGCGGTTGGCTCAAGATCCCATGATTCCCTGGCCAGCGCAACAATAGTTCTAATTTTTGAGTTTTGAGTTATTTTAGAAGTTAAATGCTCCCAACGTTGCGAGTGCGGCGCGACTATCTCAAAACTATTCTTTCCTGCGGCTAAATTACTGAAAATGAAAAGATTGATATTTCCTGAAAATAGCAAAAATACACAGATAAAAAATCCTAGAAAAAATCTGCCTTTGATATTTTTTATATTATCTTTAGCATTTTTCTGTTTCAGTTTGTATAAAGGTTTCTTTTTACCTGTAGCTTTATCATCTGGGCCGCCCAGCAACGAACCAAGTAGCGAACAGCAAACTCTCGCACCCTTTGAAGAGGTTGTCAAAGACGCGAAAAAGTTAGAGGGATTATTTACCCTTTACCGCAATCAAGCAACTGATAAAGTATATCTGGAAATTAAACCGGAACAATTCAACAAAAAGTTCCTGTGCTTTGTGACATTGGCATCGGGTTTGGGGGAAGCGGGCATTTTGAGCGGAATGCCGATCGGCGATTTCTTGTTTCAACTGCGGCGCGTCCAAAATAACGTGCAGTTTGTGATACCAAATATAAATTTTCGCACCAGTCCGGGCGACCCGCAAGCAGGTTCGGTAGCACGGGGATTTAGCGACTCGATTCTCTATTCTTTGCCTCTCAAAAGCATTCATCCGCAAAGACAAACTCTGCTAATCGATTTAGGCGATTTGCTGATGAGCGACAAACGCGATTTGCCAGGGGTAAAAGCGATTTTGCCGATGCTTTTGGGCGCTTCTTACTCGATCGATGCAGACAAGTCTTCTTTTAAAGATGTTAAAGCGTTTCCGCTGAATGTGGAGATTGCTTCTGTCTATGGTTTTTCTAGCGATAATGACAGTGAAGTTAACTATTTACCTTCGGTTCCTGACAGTCGGGCTTTTAACCTCCGCATTCACTATAGTTTCTCGGAAGTGCCGCTAAATAACGGCTATCGCCCCAGACTTGCAGACGAGCGAGTGGGCTATTTCCTCACAGCATATAAGGACTTTTCTGACAAGAATAGCCGGGAGCCTTTTGTGCGCTATATCAATCGCTGGCATTTGCAAAAGCAAATCCCGACAGCGCCGATGTCGCCTCCGGTTCAGCCGATCGTCTTTTGGATTGAAAATAATGTGCCTACCGAATACCGAAACGCAATCCGCGAGGGCGTTTTGGAGTGGAACAAAGCTTTTGAAAAGGCAGGTTTTACTGAGGCAATTCAGGTCAAACAAATGCCGGACAATGCTAAATGGGACCCGGCTGACGTTCGCTACAATACTATCCGCTGGTCGAGTTCTTTTGAGCCTCAGTTTGCCGGCATCGGGCCGTCTCGTACTAACCCGCTGACGGGGGAAATTTTGGATGCTGACATTCTGTTGGATGCTAATGTAGTCCGGGAAATCAAACAGGGTTATCGGTCTTTGGTGGAACAAAATCGATCGCTTTCTAAGAGTTTTCAAGGGCGAAACGGTTCTAATACTAATCCCTGTCAGTTTGGGATGTATTCTCGCTATTTGAATGTGCTAGAAAATGGGGATTTAGGAAAAAGCAGCAGGGAAAATGCTCAAGGTGGAATTGCTGATGATTTGCCGACTTTGGTAGAAAGATACCAAGAGCAAAAGCGATCGTCTTTATCGCGGTTGATGTCGAGTTCGGATATGTGTTTTGGGTTGGAATCGAACCGCCAGTTTGCGATGGGGGCAATGTCGATCGATTTGTTGGAAAATGCAGCGCCTAGCAGTGGGACGATTGACAATTATGTGAATGAATATATCCGATTTTTGACTGCCCACGAAGTCGGTCACACTCTCGGTTTGAGGCACAATTTTCACGGAAGTACGATGCTGCAACCGGAGGATTTGCACAATACTCAGGTAACTCGCACGCAAGGTTTGGTAGCGTCGGTGATGGATTATGTGCCGATTAATTTGGCACCTCCGGGAACTGTGCAGGGCGACTATTTTCCAACGATTGTAGGGCCTTACGACGATTGGGCGATCGAGTATGGTTACAAGGTGATTGGCGGCCGGGACCCGAACAGCGACTTACCCACGCTGCAACAAATTGCCAGCCGCGCTGCGGAACCCCAATTATCTTACGCGCCGGATGAGGATTCTTTTGATATTCTCGATCCGGCTGCAAATACCTTTGATCTCAGCGCCAATATGCTGAGGTATTCGCAATGGCAATTGGATAATGCTAGGGCGATGTGGAAGCGTTTGGAAAAGCGAATTCCGGTTGGGGGAGATGGTTATAACGAACTGCGGGTGATGTTTGATTCGGTGTTCGGGTATTATGTTCAGCAGGTGATGAATGCTACTTTGTATGTGGGGGGACAGTCGTTTAGTCGGATTCGCCCTGGAGATACTAATGCGAAGTTGCCGTTTGTGCCGATCGAACTTTCTGTGCAGCGAGAAGCATTAGCAACCCTTGAAAAGTACGTTTTTGCGCCGGATGCGTTTAGTTTTGCGCCGGAATTGCTGAATAAATTGGCGCCTTCGCGCTGGGAGCACTGGGGAAGTCCGGCTTTGGTGTTTCCTCTAGATTACCCGATCGGCGATCGAATTACTTTTTTGCAGCGGTTTGTGTTGCGGGTTTTGCTATCTCCGATGCGTTTGGCGAGACTGCGGGATGCCGAGTTAAAATCCGCCCCGGAAACTGCTTTGAGGTTGCCGGAAGTGTTGAACACTGTGCAAAAGGATATCTGGCAAGAGGTTTTGCAGCCGGAAAAGAAGATGCAAATTTCAACTTTTCGGCGTTCTTTGCAGCGGGAACATTTAGCAATTTTGATCGGAATGGTACTGCGAAAAACGAATGTTCCAGAGGATGCGCGGAGTTTGGCTTGGTACGAGTTGCGGCAGTTGCGGGAGGGTTTGAGCAAGAGTATTCGGAATTTGGATCGGAATGCGGATGCTTATACGCGGGCTCATTTGGAGGAAACGCGCGATCGAATTTCTAAGGTTTTGAATTCGCAAATTCAGTCAAATTAATCTTATATAGGGCTTACGCATGGGGGCCCAGAAACCGGGTTTTTTACGATAATATTTCGTGGCCACCCCCAGATTCGATAAAAAACCCGGTTTCTTTGGTGGAAGTGCGTAATTCCTGACTTAGGAATGAGAACTAAATAACTTCCACTCTTGAAAGTGGGATGGGCGTCCCGCCCGTCCTTTTTGGACGGGCTATAAGAGCCCATCCCACAATAACAATTAAAATTGTAAGTTATTTAATTCGCGATCCTTATTAATTGGGTATTTCTATCTGCAATCAAAAATTATGACTACAGATACTTCCAACAAACATCACCTGCGATTGGCGCTGTTTTGGGCCTTACTGGGCACTCTGGCAGCGTTGGCATTATTTCCTTATGCGCTGTCTCTGAATCCAGCAGTCGCGCAACTGCCTACACCCTTACCTGTTATAGCTATTGCTTCCGCCCTTCAGACTGGACTTCTTTTGATTCTCCTGAATTGGATTGGGCTTCGCCTCGGTAACTCGATCGGACTTGATACCCCCATAGCTCGTGCTTTGGTATACGGACAGCCTTTCGCGCCAATATCTAAATCTGCCCTTAACACAGCGCTAATTGTAGGCTGCATCGGTGGCATCGTCTTAATTGGATTGAGTTTAGCTTTCCAACCTTGGATGCCGCCAATGGCAACTCCAACAACGCTCGAAATTGACCTGTGGAAACGCATATTAGCTTCCTTCTACGGAGGCATCACCGAAGAACTCTTGCTGCGACTGTTCGGTATGACATTGATTGCGTGGCTACTTTGGAAGATTTTTGAGCGAGACAAACCGCAACCCTCTACATTGATTTTTTGGCTGGCAATTGTGGCGGCTGCAATATTGTTTGGTGTGGGTCATTTGCCTGCGGCTGCGAATGTCTGGGCATTAACCCCGATCGTCGTTATCCGCACCATTACACTCAATGCCCTCTTAGGAATTCCCTTTGGTTTTCTTTACTGGCGTTGGGGATTAGAATACGCAATGTTATCTCATTTTTTGGCGGATTTGGTACTGCACGGAATTGGAGGAAGTTAGCAAGAGATGCAAACAATGCAATGGTACAACGAACCTTTACAATGGCATGAGGATAACGATGTTATCCACGTTACCGCAGGCGCCAAGACTGACTTTTGGCGCCAAACTCATTACGGATTTATTCGCGATAACGGCAACTTTTACTACCGTCAAGTGTCAGGCGACTTTACAGCCGAAGTCAAAATTACTGGTTGCTATCGATCGCTCTACGATCAAGCAGGATTGATGATTCGAGAGAGCGAAAATATCTGGCTAAAGTGCGGCATTGAGTTTGTTGAGGGAGTGCAAAACGTGAGTGCGGTTGTGACACGAGACTATTCCGATTGGTGTGTTATGCCGCTGGAAGTGCCGCCTGTTTCCCTGTGGCTGCGGGTAAAGCGCCGAGCTGAAACGGTGGAAGTGCAATACTCGTTGAATGGGTCAGACTATTCAATGATGCGACTGGCATATCTAACTGAGTCACCAATCGTTCAAGTTGGGTTAATGTGTGCGGCTCCCCAAGGTGAAGGCTTTGCAGTCGAATTTGAAGGCTTTAAGCATAGTAAGCTGATCTAATAATGTGGATGGTAAAAAAACGATTTCTGCGCCACTCCATATATAAAATTAAAATTAGGGGTAAGTGCTTTTCACTTACCCCTACCATTTTTTTGGCGCTTTTTAACTTACTAAAAAATCTAGCAATAAATCACCACAAAAGCGACGCCATTTATGCTAGAAATATTTGTCGATGTTGAGGGTCAAAATCATAAATGCTCCGAGCAAATGACCTGCGCTCATGCAAGCCAGAAATGCCGGTACGCTAACATTGTTGAACAAAGAGGGGAAGGGTAAAGGCATTTTCGGCCCGACGTGGGGATACCAAATTCGGCGACTGAGAACTAGCAATGCTAAGATATTGCAAACAAACATCACTAGAGGCTTTTGCCAATTTCCTGATGCTGTGTCAGCCAGTGTCGATTCTACTACTGCCAGTAAATTTGAGTTAATCATCGTTGATGCTCCTATTTTTCATAAATTATCAGAAATGCTTGATGAGATTTCTTGCCAAAAATACAGCAGGGGCGATCGCCTTTACGCCATAAATATCTGTTGCTATTAATATTCACCGCGCCAGCTACAGCGCCCCCACCCGTAATCGTCGAATCACAGCAAGAAGTCTTTTAATGCCATTCAAAAGTAACGAAAGATACAAAGGGACAAAACCATACTCGCTGCCATTTGTAACTTTTAGCCTGTCTGGCAGTGGCGGCATTTACTCACGCTGCCAGACAGGAAACACACCTACTCATTACTGAGCAATGTAGGTAGGCAGAAAGTGGAGAATGTCGCGCAGAACGCTAAATCCAGCAGCATCCCAGAGCAAATAAGCTAAGAAACCGATCATCGCTAAGCGACCGTTCCAAAGTTCTGCTTGTGGGTTGAAGCCAAACAAGAAGGCATTCCGATCTTTGCCGTTGTAAGCATTAGCTGTAGGAGGCAGGTTAGTAGGACGAGTTTCCATGTTTTTACATTCCTTAACAATGTTTCGCTTCTCATGGTAGCGGCCTAATTTCTGCTTTGCTATCTGTCTCTAGGCCCAAGATACACACAAGTCTAAAGGAGGATTTGGAAACGGAAAAAAAAATGTTAAGTTTTGTTTCGCGAGATTTTTCAGCGATCGCCTGTATCTGTAGATACTAAATACAAGTGCAAGTTGAGATTGCTGCTGTGACAAGCCCGATCGCGCTGCCGCGACAAACAACGGCGCTTTTGACTCGTCAGTAGATTTGAGATTTGAGATTTACTCTACAGATGAATCTGGAAGCTCTAAAATTTTGGCAGACTCACGACTGTTGTCGGAAAGCAAGTATCCGTTTTTGAGCTCGCTCAGACTGAATCCGCGAAATCCTAGAAGCAAGAAAATTTAGTAAATTTAAACTCAAAAGCCGAACACATAGCGCGGGAGTTAATTAAAATAGGAGATAAACAGATCGATCGGGAGAAACAGTTATCGAAACCATCTACGGCCATCTTCAAGGTTTAAAGTCCAGCCAGCTCAAGCAACTCGAAAAGCTGTACCACCAGCGACTACCGGGCGATCGCATTACCACTGCAGAATTCGCCCAGCGCGTCGCCGCCATCAGCACGGAAATAGACAAACCAATCTGCACCTACATCAACCGCCGCGGACAAGTAATTCGCGTCGGCGTCGGTTCACCCCGCCAAACCCAGATTGCACCCTTAGAATTACCCCGGTATGGGGGAGGTCGCCTCAGCGGCATTCGCTGCATCGCTACCCACCTAAAGCCAGAAAGCCCAAGCGAAGCAGCCCTCACAGCAATGGCTATTCAGCGCCTGGACGCCCTCGTTTGGCTGACACTGACGGGGGGAGGATTTCAGCGCCGGGGCGGCGGTGGGACTGGTTACATTCAAGAAGCTTATCTCGCTCACCTGATACCCCAGGGAGATCAGCCAAATTTTGAGTTCTCTGTTTTGAGCGCTCAGTTAGAACCAGATTCAACTGATGAAATAGAAGAGCCTTCAATTCCCAAGTCACTAATTCAAACTCCACACTTTCCCTGGAAAATATCAGAACCTCTGAATTTGGACGAACTCGCTGACCAAGACTTTCTGGATTTGGTGGAAGGACTCGAAGCAGAGTTTGAAGCAGAGTTTGTCGCGGGGGAGGTCGATGCAGACCAAGACAAAGTGCTGTTGGTAGGTGTAATGACTCAGCACATGACTCAGTTGGAGTTTGAGGACGGGCTGGCAGAAATCACGCGGCTGGTTGAAAGCGCCGGCGGTCAGGTTCTGCAAACAGTGCGCCAAAAACGATCGCGCCCCCATCCGCAGACAGTGGTCGGCGAAGGCAAAGTTCAGGAAATTTCCCTGACCGCTCAGACGATTAGCGCTAACCTCGTGGTATTCGATCGCGACCTGGCACCCGCACAAATACGTAACTTGGAAACTCAGATAGGTCTTCGCGTTGTCGATCGAACGGAGGTAATTCTCGACATCTTTGCCCAAAGAGCTCGATCGAGCGAGGGTAAATTGCAAGTCGAACTCGCTCAGCTAGAGTACGCCCTGCCCCGGCTCAGAGGTCGCGGTCAGGCAATGTCGAGACAGGGTGGCGGCATCGGTACCAGAGGCCCAGGGGAAACCAAGCTAGAAACCGAACGGCGGACGATCGCCAAACGCATTTCTCGATTGCAGCAAGAAGTAAATCAACTGCTGGCCCACCGCTTCCGGCTGCGGCAGAACCGCCATCATCACGATGTACCCTCAGTGGCGATCGTTGGCTACACTAACGCCGGTAAATCTACTCTGCTCAACCTGCTCACAAATTCCGAAGTCTATGCCGCCGACCAGTTATTTGCCACCCTCGACCCCACAACTCGACGGTTGACCATTCCTGGCACTGTCACTAGGGAACCGCTATCGATCGTCCTCACAGATACAGTGGGCTTTATTCGCGAACTGCCTCCCGCCTTGATCGACGCTTTCCGGGCTACCCTCGAAGAAGTCACTGACGCCGATGCTTTGCTGCACCTCGTCGATCTCTCCCATCCCGCGTGGCAGAGCCAAATTCGATCGGTCATGAATATTTTGACCGATATGCCCGTAACTCCCGGCCCAGCCCTTGTAGTCTTTAACAAAATAGATGCCGTAGATGGAGAGACTCTCGCCCTCGCCCGAGAAGAATTTCCTCAAGCAGTATTTATTTCGGCCGCCAAAGGTTTGGGGATGGAAACTCTCCGCGACAGACTAGCTCAGCTCATTCAATACGCCCTCTACCCTCGGTAAATACTTAAATATTCCTTTTGAATAGTTGACATGGGGGAATATACGTACATATACTGAGGACAGATTTAGTCGAAATATGAGATGATAAAAGAGTAGTCAGATTGTGCATGGCAAAGTACAATACAGCAGCTCTATTTGGCGAGCGGTTAAATAATTAATTCCCGGAGGCCGCGGTCAAGGTAAAAAGACTCTTTGTTAATGGCTGTAAGGGCTGTTGGTTCAGAGGTAGCAAAAAGATGTTGCTTAACTGTTGGTTAACTGTTGGTTAACTCTGTGCAAACTACCTGTCTGTGCAAACCTCTGTGCAAACCACGGTACGGGATGTCAAGGTAAAAGAGAATAATTTTATTAAAGTGTTTGGGCACTTACCTCAAGCGCTATACTATCTTTTACAGACGTCCGCGAGAGAATACATCTTATTGATTGTAAATTGATTGTAAGATTGATTGTAAGAACTCTAAAATCCTTGCCCGTCGTACAGCGCTAATCTCTAGGACTATTTCTATTTTTCGATTTTACCACTGTTTAACTAAATAGTTATGTGTACGCCACTGGCAAAACTAGCAATTGGACTCTCTGCCACAATGGCAACAGCGTTTTACTATCTAGCTGCCGCCCCTCCGGCAGCTGCAGTAGATGTCTGCGGTCCGGGAAATTATTCTACTGCCTGTGCCCCCCCGCCGGCACCCACCCCAACGGCATCGGAGAGCCCATTGGCGACCCAGCCCCGTTTATCCCAAATATACAGAACTACACCTTCGAGAAATGCAACTTCTATTCCGGAACCGGGTACTGCGATCGCAGTCCTACTGACAGGTGCAGGTATGATATGTTCCTGCAGAAAGCGAAACAATCAGGTTGGTCCGCAGCGCTAGGCAGGCTGATGACCAACCTGTTTGCCTTTAAAATGTCTCCGTTTTTTTTAAGCGAGGATATTTGTTTACTTAAATTTATATAAAAAATAAAAAGTTGTATAAAAAATAACTTGACACCTAGCTTGTGCGCTGCAAATAAAGCCGGATGTTGAAGGAAGAAAGCGATAGCGACTTCAATCAGGGTAAAAAAAAGGAAGAAGGCAAATGCACTTCCCTGCAAGGGTTTTAGCAATGAATAACCTCCGGTGCAACAGATAAGGTTGCTATATATAATAAAAATTAAAATATAAAAATTAAAATAAGATTGGTTAAGATCAATGCTTCGCACAGTTTTTGAGAACCCACCGTATAATAAGGGTTTCAAGGCTCCTAGGCAAGTTTGCTACCAACGAAAAATCGAGGGTTTCAGCCTAGGAAGTAAAAAAAGTCCGCACTAGGGTTAAGATTAAAATTAAAAAATATTGTTATTGTTTGAGCGTCCCATGACCCCTAAAGTAGAAATTTACACTTGGAGAACCTGCCCGTTTTGCATTCGTGCCAAAGCACTGCTGAAACGAAAAGGGGTTGATTTCACAGAGTACGCGATCGACGGAGATGAAGCGGCACGGGATCAAATGAGCGATCGAGCCCACGGAGGTCGCACCCTGCCCCAGATATTTATTAACGACCAACACATAGGCGGCTGCGACGACATCCACCAACTCGATACTCAAGGCCTGCTAGATCCGCTGCTAGCAGCAAAATGAGGCATTCCCTGTGGAATTTTCAATTAGCCCAAATTTTTAGGCGACCAATTCTTAATTTTAACTGACAATGAAATTTGCATTCATCATCGATCCCCTCGCGCGACTAATTCCAGGACACGATACCAGCGTAGCGCTGATGGAGGCAGCTCAAGAGTTGGGTCACGAAGTCTGGGCGACTCAAGCCAACGAATTAAGCGTCATCGGCGGCAAAACCTGGGCAATGCTCAGTCGGGTAGCCCTCACCCCAGTAAAAGTGGTAGAGGGACGCTGGGAGGCGGCTGAGGCTTGGTACCAGGTAGAACAGCCTACTTTGCAGCCTCTGGAAGCAATGGACGCTGTATTTATGCGGACAGATCCCCCAGTCAACATTCCTTACCTTTACGCTACTTACCTTCTAGATGGCATCGATCCGGCTAAAACTTTGGTAGTTAACAGTCCCAAAGGATTGCGGGCGGCGAATGAAAAGATGTATGCTTTGCAATTTGAGGGAGCGATCCCCGAAACAATTGTTTCTCAAAACAAGCAGGTAATTCGGCACTTTGTCGAGAAAAAAGGAGCAGCAGTTCTTAAACCCTTGGGCGGCAAAGCTGGCGAGGGGATTTTGTTTTTGGAAGCGGACGATCGCAATCTTAACTCCCTGGTCGAAATTAGCACTCAACAAGGGCAAATTCCAGTGATGGTTCAGACTTATCTGCCGGAAGCCAAAGAGGGAGACAAGCGGATTATATTGTTAAACGGCAAGCCGATCGGTGCTATCAACCGCATTCCCACGGGCAATGAATTTCGCGGCAACATGGCCGTCGGCGGCCGAGTCGCAAAAACCGAAATTACCGATCGCGAACTGGAAATTTGCACTCAGTTAGAACCAGTGCTGCAACGGGACGGACTGTACTTTGTCGGCATTGATATCATTGGCGGTTATCTCACAGAAGTTAATGTCACCAGCCCTACAGGGATCAGAGAAATTGACTTGTTTGAGGGCGTTAATTTGGGGAAACAAGTAATTGAATGGGTGGAGAAGGAAGAAGGAAAGCACGACACGGATTAGGACACGGATACACGGATTAATTATCGAGCGTTCCTTCTGATTTTGAAGTTATTAGTTATTAGTTAGTTGCTACCAATACCTAATACTTCGGTTACGCGGTTCATGAACGAAGTCGCAGGGCAGCACAAGTTCCCAATTCCCAATTCCCAATTATTAAATTATGTCAAAAATTGGCGTTGCAGTAGTCGGTACCGGTTTTGGTCAAAAAGTACACATTCCCGGATTCCAGGCCCATCACCGGACAGAGGTTGTGGCTGTTTATCACCGGAATTTAGACAAAGCAAAGGATCTCGCCTCTACCCACAATATCCCCTACGCTTGCGACTCGATCGCCGATATAGTAGCCATCCCAGAAGTGGCGGGAGTCAGCATTTCCACACCGCCCTTTTTGCATTATGAAATGGCAAAAACCGTCTTGGAAGCAGGCAAGCATTTATTATTAGAAAAACCCACAGCCCTGACAGCAAATGAAGCCAGGGAACTTTACCGATTGGCAAACAACGAATCTCAAACCGATTTTAAAAATGGTGGTTCGAGAGCAATTGCCACAATGGACTTTGAGTTTCGCTTCATCCCCGCATGGCAAATGCTAGCAGAACTATTGGCAGCAGAATATGTGGGAGAAAAGCGTTTAATTAAGATTGATTGGCTGGTATCGAGCCGCGCTGATGCGAGTCGCCCCTGGAATTGGTACGCGCAAAAAGAGCGAGGCGGCGGAGTTTTGGGCGCGACTGGTTCTCACGTTTTTGATTATATTAGCTGGCTGTTCGGCCCGCCACAGAGGCTTTCTGGGCAATTGATTACAGGAATTTCGCGGCGGCCAGATCCGAATGATTCGGGAAAATTAAAATTAGTTGATGCAGATGATTCTTGCACGTTGATGTTGGAATTAGCTGGGGGAACGCCTTGCCAAGTTTGTTTGAGTTCTGTTACGTATCAAGGGCGGGGACACTGGGTGGAAATATACGGGAGTAAGGGTACGTTGGTGTTGGGAAGCGACAACCAGCAAGATTACGTCCACGGATTTCGCTTGTGGGGTTCCCAAGGTGGAGAACCTTTAGCTGAAATCAAAATTCCTCAAAGATTGGAGTTTCCTCAAGTTTATCCAGACGGGAGAATTGCACCGTTTATTCGAGTAGTAGATAGGTGGGTTGAAGCAATAGATGCAGGTAAATCCTTGATACCGTCCCTCAGAGAAGGGGTTTACTCGCAGTTGTTGATGGATTTGACCCAGGAGTCGAATGCTACGGGGACTTGGGTAGATTTACCGAGTATTGATAAATTTTTGGGCACTAAGTAAAAACTCCCAAAGCAATCTCTCGCACTCGATCGCACCCCAAACCCGATAAACTACAAATAGAGAAACTCAATCCCACCCTATATCAAGAGTCGGTAGTTGTCAGTAACGAGCGGGCTAAAGCCACGCTCGCTTGTAAGAGCGATCGAGCAAGCTGTACTGACCAGCTATCGCCTTAACTGGCTACGTTATTTAGGTCACGACACCCGCTTGATGCGAAGCTAGTCCCTTGCTCTGTCGCTAGTAGTTAAACAGCCTTAAAGTCACTGAGGCAGTGCGGCCAGCCGGCGCAAGCCTCTATAACATTGGCGAAGCTAACATTACCCCGCAAGGGAGATCGAGGCAACCATACCTCACCAGAGGGGCAACCATACCCCTCTACCCCGCAAGGGGATTCAAAGCGATTGAAATCGCCGGGTCGTTTTCCTCTCAGGACTAAAGTCTCTGAGCTTCCCACTTACCGAGCTTTTTTGTGAATGGCGCGCCCTGAAAGTCCTTGCCTCAGTATAGCGATCGCTCGCCTGAGAACCGCTGGGGCAAACCATTTTGCCACTTGGGTTCTACAAGCTCCTTATCCCAGCGGGTACGTTCACCACGACTGTATGTGGCCCGATACCCTCTCCCAATCTTGGAAAGCTTGGCAGGAAATGTTTTCGCCCTCCGGGACAATTCACGAATTGCCCCTAAATCCTGATGGCAGTTTGGTCTCGCCAGAAAACAACCAGAATATACTGGCAGAAACTGAACAACGAATACCGACGCCCTCTGTGCCCCTCCACCTCGGTCAAGGGGGGTGGGGCGACAAGGGGGATCAGCATCCGCCTCGGCCACCGGCAAGCTACAGCAGTCGCCTGATGCAGCATTTGGGGATTAATCTTTGGCAGTGGCTGTTTGAAGGGCCGATTCAGGGTAGTCTGCAGGAAAGTAAAGGTATCGCGATCGGGCAAAATCTACCCCTGCGAGTGCGCGTAGACTTGCGCGAACCGTATTTAATTGCTTTACCTTGGGAAATTATGCAGCCTCAAGCTGGTCAACCAGCAATTTCTCTGTCGCAGCAATTGCTTTTTAGCCGCACTACCAGCAATGTTGAACCTTTGCCACCCCTGCATCCTGCGGAGTCGCTCAACATTTTGCTAGTTTTGGGACAAGCAGAACCAGGCGGCGGTGCTAATTCTCAATTTTCCAACAGTAATAACGGTCATTTGCAGTTGGGAGAAGAAGCACTCGCCCTAGCTGGCATTCTGGAAAGTGCTTTTCAAACCGACGACAGCGGCAAATATTTTGACATCAGCGTTCCGACTCGCGTCGATACTCTGATCGAACCTACTGCGGCGGAACTCATTTCTCGGCTGGAAACGCAAACTTACAACATTCTGTTTTACGCCGGCCACGGGATACCGGGCCCCGACGGCGGTTTGCTGTTTTTGGGGCCGGAAACGGCGATTAATGGCACTGAACTGGCTCAAGTATTAGTTCGGTGCCGCGTGACTCTGGCGGTGTTTAATGCCTGCTGGGGAGCTCAGCCGGCGGTGGAGAGGTGGCACTCAACTAACGGCCAGCAACAGGCGATCGCCCGCAGCAGTTTGGCTGAGGTACTGATCCATCACGGGGTGCCTGCGGTGTTGGGGATGCGGGACTCGATCGCCGATCGCGAGGCCCTGAGTTTTATCCAAACTTTTGCCCAAGCTTTGGCCGGACGGATGTCGATCGATCGGGCAGTCGCCGTCGCCAGACAGCAGTTACTGACGCTCTACAAGTTCAATCAACCGGCTTGGACGCTGCCTGTGCTGTATATGCACCCTGAGTTTGACGGTCAGCTAACTGAGCCGGTAGATGACCTGAAAACTGAGTTGCCTTTAAATTCTTCTACTTGGCTGGGACGGTTGCCGTCTTGTGCTTATTTGCGGGGGCGCGATCGACCCAATGGCAAATCCACCGACTCGAGCAATCAGGTTTGGCCCATTCGCGCAGGTATGGTTCGAGTCGGACGCTGGGAAGAAAACGACGTAGTGATTCGAGAACAGTGGGTTTCTCAAAAACACGCCGAGATTTTCTGCCGAAACACGATCGGAGATAGCCGGGAAGAACCTAGCTACTTCCTGCGCGATTTTTCTCGCTACGGGACTCTAGTTTTGGGCTCTGAGGGATGGCAGAGAGTTCACCACCAAGAATTGCTGCTACGCAGCGGGACTCAGCTAAAATTTGGCAGTTCTCAAGGTCAGATTTTTGAGTTCACTATTGAGGTTCCTAAAACTTCGGGCTACAGTGAGACTGATTGCGGAACGAATTAAGGTGCGGGTGTAGCTAATGAAGACAAGCGGCGAGTAGCACAGCAAAGTTCTAGGCGTTAAGTCTCCAGTCTGAATTTAAGAGAGTTACTCACCACTGATAGCTCGGCACTAGCTCTTGGCACAGTCCCCCCTCTGTCTTTTCCTTTTCCCACTTAGGTATTACATCATGGCTACCCAATCTACTGATTCTGAATATTTTCGCGATTCTCAAACTCAGGCCCAGATGGAACTTCTCGCCACAATTGTTCAGACTGATGTTGCTTACCCCTGGAATCCTGCACAGCTTGAATCGGAATCTTATTTAACTGCCCTAGAGCAGGAATTTGCGCTATCTGATTCATTCAGCGACAGCGATATTGCCCTGAAGTCCCAAGTTTTATTCTCGCAATTAGAACAAGTTTGGCTGACGACTTCTCTGCAAAAGTCTTTGCGCGAGAAATTTGCTCGCGTTCCTCAAGATTTTCTGGCCAGCATCGCTCAAAGCGTGCAAAACGCCACTGTTAAGTATCAATCTTTAGCTGACCAAATGGTAGAGTGCGTCTTAGATATTTTGCCTCAGTGGGCTGAGGAAGATTTGCAGGTGTTGGCACGTCCTTTGGCTTATGCCATGCGAGATGTGGATTCGGAAGGGGGAGAATTAGTGATGGCTACTAAAAGACCTTGGGCCCAATTGTCGGAAATAGAACAAGCCAGAGTTAGTTTGGCTGTCGCCCGCTATGCAATCTCGCAATTAGAAATTGCTGATTAGTTTTTGGATGGCTAAATTTTTGTGCTGCGATCGCGGTAATTTTTTTAAATTAATATAAAATTAATCTACCTTTAGTTAGATGTCAAATTCGGCTAATTGTTAAATCCTAGGGATTGCTATAGTTTGATATAGCAATCCTATTTGATTTGTAGAGTAGCACCAATCCGTAGTATTTCGGCGTAATCCGAGGTATTGCAGCTACTCCAGACCACTCAAAGCGAGTAATCGTTATCTCTAAGCGTTTAAGTTCACACCTTGGGATTCGCTAGTTCCAAGCTCTGTAAGTAGATTGTTAAACATCCGAGATTGGTTAGAGGAAGTGCAATCTGCATAGTACCGAGAAGATAACAGGGTTGAAGCAAACTTTACTTTTAGGAAGCAACGCCAAAATGTTGAAACCCAATTTCGTTTTTGTAATTGATGCCAACAAGAAACCGCTGACACCATGTAAGCCTTCTATGGCGAGACGTTTATTATCGATGGGTAGAGCGTCTGTTTTTAGAAGATATCCGTTCAGCATCATTCTCAAAAAAGAGGTTGCAGATATTCCTAAACCCGTCACAATTAAACTAGACCCCGGTTCTAAAACCACAGGGATTGCTCTTGTTCAAAACGACAAAGTAATCTTTGGTGCTGAGTTGACTCATCGCGGTCAAGCCATCAAAGCATCTTTAGAATCCCGTCGTTCTCTACGTCGGGGGAGGCGTTATCGTCACACTCGCTATCGGCAAGCACGGTTTCTCAATCGCACCCGCCCTTCAGGTTGGTTGCCTCCAAGTTTGCAGCATCGCGTAGAAACTACTTTGACATGGGTGAATAAATTAATCAAATTTGCACCCATCAGTGAGATCGTTCAGGAGCTTGTCAGATTTGATTTACAACAACTTGAAAACCCAGAAATCTCAGGCATTCAGTATCAGCAAGGCATTTTATGTGGGTACGAAATCCGCGAGTATTTATTGAATAAATGGAACAGGAAATGCGCTTACTGCGACGTGACTGACACACCATTGCAAGTCGAACACATCCAGCCCAAAGCAAAAGGTGGCACAAATCGGATCTCCAATCTGTGCCTGGCTTGCGAGAAATGCAATCTCAAAAAAGGGACTCAGGATATTAGCGTTTTCTTAGCCAAAAAGCCAGATGTTCTGCGATCGGTTCTAGCTCAAGCAAAACGCCCATTAAAAGACGCGGCGGCTGTCAACTCAACCCGATGGGCATTGTTCAACCGACTCAAAGAAGCGGGTATTCCTGTCTCCACAGGTTCGGGTGGTCTGACCAAATACAACCGCACTCGATTAAGCCTGCCTAAAACTCACTGGTTAGATGCGGCTTGTGTGGGTCAGATTGATTCCTTGGAGATGCTCGCCTTACAGCCCTTGCTGATTAAATCAACAGGACAAGGGAATCGACAGTCCACTAGAAACGATAAATACGGTTTTCCTTGTGCCAAGCCTAGACAGTCTTTTACTCATTGTAGGACTGGTGATATTGTTGCCATTCAGCTTCTAGAAGACCGCAAGCGATTCCAATCAGGACTTTACGTTGGACGGGTCAAGACTCCAACAGATAAAGGTGTTGAGATTAAGATCGGTAATTTTAGACTAAGTACAAAAGATATGAGCAACGTCAAATTCTTGCACAAACAAGATGGCTATCAATATGCGTCAATCAACTCCGCTTTACTCCAATAAAGGCGTTTCTAGTAATTAGACAAGATATAGCCTTTCTCTGTAACATGAGGTGCACGCTTGATAAGCGGGCATAGGCCTCCGTGGGCATAGGCCTCCGTGGGCATACCTCACCAAGATTGAGAACTGGTGTAATTTTTTTTGAACTATAGCAAGCGCGCCCGACGTTTATGACTGAGATGTGGCAGAATTTTTAGTAAGATTTTTATGGGCGGCGTCGCAGAAACGGCCCCCAAGAAATATTTTTTATTATGGAACAGGCCGGAAAGCCTGTTACGGACATTGCTGAAATCCTTGCCGAATATTGCTTCTGACCGAAAGCATCCAGGATACAAGCCCCCCAATTTATCCGGGGGGTCAATGCTTCAATTCTTTAATCTAAAATCTAAAATCTAAAATCGATTGACTTCTCTCCTCGGTAACTAAAGCCTTCTTCCTTCTTCCTTCTGCTATATTTGGCCAGGTTTGGACTCGCTTAGCAGTTTGGCAACAGCAAGCAAGATGAATTATCATACAAGGGTCAGAATGTTAAAAAATGTAAAAATAGTAATTGGGGAGTGTCGGAATTTTCAACTGAAGTAAAAAGTGGACAGCAGGAAACCCTTACTGTGGCATGCACGATCGGGACTTTAAAATTATTTTATGACAACTTCAAGATTTGATTTTCAAGACTTGAAACGCCGCTTTGGGCGGATTTCGCGGGTGCAGACGGCAACGCTAGTCGTGTTGGGGGTGGTTGCTTTCGCAGGTGCGATCGCCGCAGCCTGGTTTGGCAGTGAAGGTACAGTCAGCGGTATTTTTGCCACAATTAACATTTGGCAGCAAAACCCGCCTGTGTGGCTGCAAGTGCCTGCTACGAGCAAGATGTATTTGTTACTGCCGACTTTTATGCTGGTTTCGACCGCTTTAGCTGCAATTAAAATTTCGCCTCAACCGCAGAAATGGTCGCGCGCTGTGGTAGTTGCAATAGTTCTGGCTTTAACGATTCGCTACGTTTTATGGCGATCGCTCGCTACTCTAAATTTAACCGATCCCCTCAACGGTATCTTTAGTTTGGGGCTGTTTTTCCT
This sequence comes from Microcoleus sp. Z1_A1, assembly GCF_036700305.1. Classification (NCBI taxonomy): domain Bacteria; kingdom Bacillati; phylum Cyanobacteriota; class Cyanophyceae; order Oscillatoriales; family Microcoleaceae; genus Microcoleus; species Microcoleus sp. Z1_A1. Next base: position 239,806 of record NZ_JAUBOR010000002.1, on the reverse strand, counting down.
AGAAATGTTACTGGTTTTTAACAGCAGTATTCAATTGTATTTAATGCTGAGAATGAAAGACCGGCGTCGAGAAGCCGATCGCATGGCAGTTGCAGTGGAAGCTGGAAACTTCACCCCGCCCGTAGATATTTTTATCCCAACTTACAACGAACCGGCTTTCATTTTACGGCGCAGTGTAATCGGCTGTCAAGCCTTAGATTATCCCAACAAAAAAGTATATTTGCTCGACGATACCAAGCGGTCTGAAATCAAGTTGCTGGCAAAAGAACTGGGATGCGAGTATATAACCAGACCCGATAATATTCACGCCAAAGCTGGAAACATCAATCATGCCACAGCCCTAACAAATGGAGAACTAATTGTAGTTTTCGATGCAGATTTTATTCCCACTAAAAACTTTTTAACTCGCACAGTTGGATTTTTTCAAAATCCCGAGATCGCCCTCGTTCAAACACCGCAAAGCTTTTACAATCACGACCCCATCTCCCGGAATTTAGGTTTAGAAAATGTGCTCGCGCCGGAAGAAGAAATCTTTTATCGGCAAATTGAAATCATCAAAGACAGCGCCGACAGCGTAGTTTGTTGCGGTACATCTTTTGTTGTGAGGCGAAGTGCTTTAGAAGCAGCGGGAGGCTTGGTCACAGATTCAATCTGCGAAGATTATTTTACCGGAATTCGGCTGTCAGCAACCGGATATCGCTTAGTTTATTTAGATGAAAAATTGAGTGCTGGTTTGGCGGCTGAAAGTATAGAGGCTCATCTAAATCAAAGGCTACGCTGGGCGCGAGGCACGCTTCAGGCATTTTTTATTGATTCCAATCCTTTAACAATTCGCGGTCTCAGATTCGTACAAAGGCTGTCTCATTTGGAAGGATTGTTGCACTGGTTTACCAGTTTAACCAAGGTTTTATATCTGTTGATACCTTTAGCTTATTCATTTTTTGGCATAATTCCTTTGCGGGCAAGTGCGCGGGAATTGCTGTACTTTTTCCTGCCTTACTATTTGGTGCAACTGACTGTGTTTTCTTGGCTGAACCGCCGATCGGGATCGGCTTTGCTTTCGGATATTTATTCGTTCGTCCAGTGTATTCCTTTAGCGGTGACGGTGGTGAGTTCCATGCTGAATCCGTTTGGGAAAGGGTTTCAGGTGACGCCAAAAGGAATGGCGAGCGATCGCTTTCGTTTTAACTGGAATTTGGGATGGCCTTTGATTGTCTTGTTCGCAGCTACAGCAGTCAGTTTGTGGCACAATTTAAACATTAATTTAGTTAAAAATTTTGGCACCGTACAGTCAATATCAGAAAGTGCAGATTTGTCAAAAAGCCTGGGTTGGGGATGGATTTGGAGCGCGTACAACCTGCTGATGCTGGGGATTGCCTTGCTGATTTTGGTGGATATTCCTAAGCCGGACATTTACGAATGGTTCAATTTACGCAGGGTTGTACAACTGAATATTGGCGGTCAAAGTTTTTGGGGTGTAACCACTGTAATTTCGGAAAGTGGCGCGGAAGTTGCTTTGACACAGTGGCCAAGTTTTGCGGTGAAAAATAAAGGCAGTAAAGAGAGTTTTACAGCAGCAGACATTTTGCCAAAATATGCCGTTCCGACAACTTTATCCCAGGGTAAAATAAAAGCGCTCCCTCGCAGTGCGACAGTCAAAGCAAGGAGATATGTAGGGCCGTCTGTTGTTGAGTTGGGTACTAAGGGGAGTTTGGCCAAAGGTTTGATTGATTGCGATTCGGCGACTTTGGAAATTATGGAAGAGAACTGTTTTATTCCTGTGGCTAAGATTGAGTTGGTGAGCGATAAATCTCAGTTGGAGTCGAGTTTTCGGGATGGAAAAGAGTGCAGTTTTGCGGAATTTCCCACTGTGCGAATTGCGTTCGATCGCCTGAACATTAGCCAGCACCGCTGTTTGATCGAAATGCTGTATTGTCGCCCGGGGCAGTGGCAGCGCCAGGAAACTCCCGGAGAATGGCGATCGCTGTGGCTGTTGTTGAGAATTGCTTTGAAACCGAGGGCTGTTTTTGAGAGGAATAGGGCAGTTAGACCGATCGCAGTTTCGCAACTTTAGATCGAGTTTCCATCCCGCGCGGCTTGCACCAAACCTTTATCGCGCCAACAAACAATCCCATCAAGCTGCCCCCGCCAAAGAACAATGGTACATTTTATAGCAACCGCCAAGACGGTTAGGACGTTGTTAGGAATGAGAATTAAATAACTTAGAATTTTGATGGTTCTTGTGGGATGGGCGTCCCGCCCGTCCAGAAAGGGCGGCCGGGACGCCCAACTCACAAACTTGTGTAAATTATTTAATTCGCGATCCTTAATGGCTGACACGATTGATTTTATTGCTTCTTCCTTCTTCCTTCTGCTAAGCTGTTGCGCGTTTAAATTGCATATTCGGGACGGGCTAGAAGCCCATCCCACAATAATTTGAGTGATTTTTGACACACAATTTAAATGGAGAACAGCTTATACATAGACAAATGACCAGAACTTGTTTTTTAATTAATCGGCACAAACTCGTAACCGTAACTGGTGCGATTTCCGGGTTTAACAGTTACTAATTGAACTGCGCGATTACGATCGCCCGAAGGTAAAAACCGAATCGGGCCCGATGCTCCTTTTGCCGAAAAATCTGAAGCCGATAACGCTTGTTGAATGCCTGTACGAGTCGGATTGCGCTCTAAACCGGCAATTAACGCGATCGTCGCATCGTAGGCTAAAGCTGTGCGCCAACTTACTTCAGCATTCCAAAGTTGTTTGGATGTTTGGGGAAAGTTGGACTGCGGATCTGCGAGAATGTGCCAAGGAACAGCCAGCACCATATCTGTTGCTCCTGCGCCACCTATTTGCAGTGTTTTAGCAGTATAAGCACCGTCTCCCGCTAGTAATGGCAGCCGTTTGGCGTTTACTTGCACTACTTGCAAAGCTTGGTCGATCGTGGTTGAATCGGATGCTAACAGAATCACTTCTGCTCCTTGGGCGATCGCACTTTTAACGCTATCGGCGGCATTAAAATTGCCATTAGCAAAGTCAAATTCCAATACTATTTGTCCTCCATCTCCGTAAACAGCCGTCGTGAATTCATCTTTTAAAGATTTGCTGTAACTGCTAGCAGAATTAAAAAATACAGCAGCTTTTTGCTTTTGCAATTTTTCCACCATATAACGGGAAAGAGCATTAGCTGCAAACCGATCGCTCGGCACTGTCCGAAATATATTGTTGGCAACTCCTGAGAGCTGCACTGACGTACTTGTTGGAGAAATTGCTACTAATTGTTTTTGCTGGTAAATCTTGCTAGCTGCTAGCGTTGTATCTGAACCAAAATGCCCAATTACTCCTATAATCTCCGAATTATTTGCTAAAGCAGTAGCAATTTGGGCAGCCATTTCTTGGTTGTTGTCATCCTTAGCAATTAGCACTTTTAATGGAGTCCCGCTAACGCCGCCTCTTTGGTTGATTTCATTTTGAGCTTGAGCTACGCCCCGCAGAATTTCTAGAGCCGCATTGATATCGCCTCCAATGGGAACTGCGGCGGCAATTGTGTAGGATTTCCGATCGCCGATGCGGGCGTTGTTGAGGTAAATTAAGGCTTCGGGATCGTTGCGATTGGTTTTCAGCGAAGCTTGTAAGTCGGAAATAGCTGCGTTATAGTTGCCAGATGCGATCGCCTGTACTGCTGCTTGTTTAGTTGTTGTGGCTTGCTCTGGAATTAACACTTTTTGTCCGGCACTCAGACGCTGCTCAATTGCCTGATCTGACTGCGACGAATTAGTCGGAGGCTTGGGAAATGTCGGATTTTGGGGTGATAAACCCCCGACATTGATGCCGCCTCGGCTTGTCAGCCACCAAATACCTGCACCGGCTAGTCCGATCGTAATTAGGAGGGATAAGATGAGAACAGCAGTTTCATTTTTTTGTGACATAATTTTACATTTTTAGATTTTTGAAATAACGAAGTCATTAGTCATTGTCATTAGTTATTAGGAGCAAGTAAAAAACCTTGATCGAGGAGAAAAAGTGATTTTAACTTGGCGATCCCGAATTGATGTATGGTGCGTCAGATAGGGTAATTTTATCTATCAATTGATGCTTTCGGAGCTGAGGCACCATGCAAGCCTAAAATCCAGTAGTCACTACTCCCTTATTATATGCGATCGCCCGGACATGATATAATTCAGTAACATTGGCCTAGTAAAAATAGCGCTCGCACTGTTTAGTCTGAATGCCTTCAAGGTGGTTCCACCAGAAAAGTGCAGGAATTTTTATAAGTTACCGATTCAAAGATTAGTGAACCCTACCCTGCAAGAGCGCCACTTCCTCCATTCCCAATTTAGTTAAGCAGGCAAGAAATGATAACTGGTGGATTAGATAAAACGCTGAGTGTTGGAACTGAATTATACAATCTAAGGTGAGTAAACCTGAGAACTACCTTGAATAACACCTAGGGGGTAACTCTTCATTCCTGTATTTAGTTACAAATTTTTACGTTAAAGTTGGGTATATATCATAAACCTTTAAAAAAAAGCTTTTCTTAATGATATCTTTATTTTTCTCCGCGAGTGGCAGTGGGAGGGAGGCTGTAACAGCAAAGGGTTGGGTAAAATAATTAAAGTTTGTTGAAATTTATAAAAATAGCTGCAATACTTTGTAATGTAAAGAGGAAAGTTGAAAAATATCTAAAGACAAACTAATTGGATTGCGATGTCGCTAAGGTAGTATATATGACGGTTTGTCACCGAAAAAGAGTGTTAAGCTCAGCTAAGCTCAGCAAAAGTAAAAGCTCGCTATTTCATTAAGTTCGATCGATAACAAAGGCTAAGGTAAAGTTCATGGCAAACTCAGTTTTAAATCAGCCAAAAGCAGCAGGAGTGCAGTGGCAGCCAAAAGATATTATCCGCGGCTTAGTGTGGAAAATTGCGATCGCAACCTGGCTGTTAATGGCAGTAGGCAGCGCCACGCGAGTCATGAATGCGGGGCTCGCTTGCCCCGACTGGCCGCTGTGCTACGGTCAATTAATACCTGCAGCGCAAATGAATTTGCAGGTATTTCTGGAATGGTTTCACCGATTGGACGCAGCAGCGATTGGCCTGAGCGCGATCGCACTTTTAGGACTATCTTTGTTTTACCGCAGCAGCCTGCCAAAATGGCTGCCAATTGCGAGCGCCGGAGCACTATTTTTAATCGTTTTTCAAGGCGTATTGGGCGGCTTGACAGTAACACAACTGCTGAGATTTGACATCGTTACCGCTCACTTGGGAACAGCTTTACTATTTTTTGGCGCCCTGCTAGTCATCGGTTTCATGCTGACTCCCTACCAAGCTACAGGAAATGTCGGCAAATTAGCTTGGGTAAGTTCGATCGCAGCATTGTTAGTTTACCTGCAAAGTTTGCTAGGAGCATTAGTAGGCTCTAGATGGGCACTGCACCAATGTTTGGACTCCTCAGAATTGTGCTCGGTAATGAACAGCCACATCGCCGGTATCGTACCAGCTACAGCAGCGACTTTAGCAGTAGCAGTCATGGCTTGGCGGCAGCCTGCACTGAGTCCAAATTTGCGAAAACTGGCTAACTGGGCGAGTGTTTGCCTAATGGCTCAATTAGTTCTGGGATTAGCAACATTCCGGCTGCACCTTCAGGTAGAACCGCTGACAGTCGCCCACCAAGCAGTCGGTGCTGCTTTGCTGGGAACCCTGATAGCTTTTAGTGTTTTAGCTTGGCGCGATCGAGTTTTATCAGCTTGAGAGTAATATTATGTCCGGTAGCATCGTTATTATTATAATCCAAGGTCTTGTAGGGGCGGGTTCACCATCATTCTCGATAAAAGCCAACAGTTTCCTAAACCCGCCCCGCCCAGACAAGCACCAATCAACCGGACACTCTCTAAAACGCAGATTTATCTATTCCTTGAGTAAGAGAGGGCTGATTTATCTCTCGTCGGTGGGGGCGGGTTTATTAATCCTTTTAGCTACGGCAGATATCTCTCGTAAAACCCGCCCCTACGAACCAATGACAACTAACTGACAACTGAAAACTAACAACTAATAACCGATGCAAGAAGTTCTTACAAACAATAGCCCCCGTCTCCACGAAAACTTTTCGCAAGTCGTGAAAAGTTACTATCAACTAACAAAACCCAGAATTATTTTACTGCTGCTAATCACGACATCAGCAGGAATGTGGATGGCGGCCAAAGGAGAAGTAGATCCGCTATTACTGGTATCAACTATTACTGGAGGCGCTTTAGCTTCTGCGTCGGCGAATACGATTAATTGTGTCTACGACAGCGACATCGATTATATCATGGAGCGCACCCGGTGGCGGCCGATTCCTTCGGGGCGTGTCAAGAAGCGGGATGCTTTGATATTTGCGATCGCCCTAGCTACAATATCCTTTACATTGCTCACAGTTGTTGCCAACTTATTAGCGGCATTGCTAGCAATGTCAGGCATCCTTTTCTATGTCCTAATTTACACCCACTGGCTGAAGCGTCACAGCGTGCAAAACATCGTCATCGGCGGTGCAGCAGGGGCGATTCCGCCGCTAGTTGGGTGGGCTGCGGTGACGGGAGATTTGAGTTGGGGTGCGTGGCTGCTGTTTGGGATTATATTCCTGTGGACACCGCCGCATTTTTGGGCATTAGCAATGATGATTCGCGATGAATACAAGGAAGTAGGCGTGCCCATGTTACCTGTAATTGAGGGCGACGAAGAGACAGCCCGCCAAATTTGGATTTACACGCTATTGATGATTCCTGCAACTTTGCTGCTAGTTTATCCCCTGAATTTAGCCGGCGCGGTGTATGCGGGAACAGCTATTTTCCTCGGTGCTATTTTTGCCCAAAAAGCTTGGTTGCTGTTGCAGACTCCAGAGGATAAGATTGTTGCGCGATCGCTCTTCAAATACTCTATTCTGTACCTGATGCTATTGTGCGCGGGAATAGTGGTTGACAGTTTGCCTGTGACTCATAATTTGACTACTGCTCTTTTACAAAATGTGCAAACTTTGATGAGTGCGGTTGTAATGTAGTAATCAGTTAAATTGCCATGATTAAAATGAAGCCCGCATCTTGCGGGTTTTGTTTATGGTAAAATAGCAATAGTCATTCTTCCATCTGCGTAAATCTGCGTAAATCTGCTTTAATCTGCGGTAAAAAAAAGAGCGAAAGAACATGACAGAAACCATTTAGCTAAATATAAAATCACATTCCAGCTACTTTGAGCATCTTGAATAAATATACTAAGTGTAAAATTAAAGTAGGAGGAAAGTTCTGATGGCTGAGAATACTGTGAAAGTAGACATCTCATTTCAATCACTGCTGGAAGCTATTTCGTCACTGGGAATTGCTGAAAGATACAAGATATGGGAATTTTTGGAAGCTGAATTATTCCCGGATGAGGACGATTATCCAGAAGATATTGCCGAAATTGAAGCGGCCCGTGCTGATTACAAAGCTGGAGATTACACAACTTTCGATCGATATATGGCCGGGCGGGCAAATAAATCGACATGACTTACACTATCCTTACCCCTAAAGCTGTACAAAAGCAGCTAGATGCCCTGCCCAATGATGTCTACGATCGTATCGCTGTCAAGATTTTGCAACTTGCCGAAAACCCGCGCCCAGATGGGGTGGTCAAGCTCAAAGGTGCTGACAATGAGTACCGTATTCGGATCGGTGATTATCGCGTTCGTTATGAAATCGGCGATGAAGAACTAATCATTCTCCTATTACAATGCAAACATCGGAAAGATGTTTACAAAGCATGATGTTTCTTCACCTACTATCTCACTCATGCTTCTTTACCAAAGTTGCTGTACAAAGCTTCAAGACGCTTGGCTTCTGCTGCTTGATGGATTAAATCAGTTTCAATTTCTGCGGTGTTGGCATGATAGTAGGTGAGTGCGGCGTAGACTTCGGCGAGGGTGAGATGAGAAATGCGATCGCAAATCTCTTCAGCATTCAATCCTCGCTTGTACCAGGTTACAATCCGGCGAACGGTAACACCTTTACCGAGGATGTGGGGACATCCACCGTGCAGTTCGGGAGTGCGTGTAATGAGCGTACCAATGTCAATAGATACTGCTGTGGTCATAAACTATGGAAGTTTGAAGGGACTGATCTCTATTACAGCATAGCGATCGCAGAATTATATCGCGGTGTGAATTTCGATCGATAAATGAAGTAAGCTAGAGATACAGGTTTCAAACAAAATCATGACTGAACTCCTTCAACAGGCGATCGCCCAAATCCAAAAACTCCCACCCGATCGGCAAGATGCGATCGCGGCTCGGTTTTTGGCAGAGTTGCAGGACGAGCAAAAATGGGAAACTCGTTTTGCTGACACGACAGACGATCAATGGGATCAGATGGCTGCAATGGTACGTCAAGAAATTGCGGGAGGAGAAACGGTTCCACTTGATGAGGTTTTCCCAACACAAAAATGAAATCAAGTGTTACAAAGTCATTTCGCACGCGGCTAGAGAGTCTTCCTGCATCAGTTCAGGAACAAGCCGATAAAGCTTATGCCCTTTGGCAGGATGATCCTTATCATCCAAGTCTTCAGTTCAAGCGAGTCAGTCAGAAGCAACCGATTTATTCTGCTCGTATCAGTATCAATTATCGTGTTTTAGGTTTATTGGAAGCCGATCGTATTTACTGGTACTGGATTGGTGTACACGACGAGTACGATGAATTGCTGAAACGGATGTAGTTTAAGGCGATCGAATTCGTCAACCCCCCGCTACCGTAAATGGCGATCGCAGAATTATATCGCGGTGTGAGTTTTGGGCGATAAATGAAGTAAGCTAGAGACAAAGGTTTCAAAATAATTGTTAAATTTATTGCAGTAAGCAAGCGATGAGATTGTCCTAATGAGACTATTTTATGATGACACCAAATGTTGAAATTTTGAAAACAGAGTTCCGTGAATTCTGTGTAGATAATTTGGTGGTACGTAACATCAATGATATTTTTACTGCTGCTGGAATTGCACAGGGAAAATCCGAGAAGAATTCAAGTGGAACTCGTAGATCACTTGTTGAAGATTATTATGCTTCCCTAAATTGGGAAAGTATGGAGTCGATCCGAAAGTTTGTGAAAGTTTTAGAAAACACATTACTTATAAGTTGGATTAGTGAGGAGAGGAAACAAGAATTACGCTTGCTTTGTGAAAAGCACGGTTTTACAGTAGACAAGAATGGTTATAGAGTTTACCCTGCCAATCTGGGGGTAGGTAACAACGTTAAGAATTTGATTTTTGCAGCGACTGGACCAAAGCCAGAAATCATCTTCTCTGATTCAGTCAGCAACGATATTGAGATAGTCAAAAATGCGGATTATTGTCTCATATACGATCGTCCAATCAAGTCACACGGTCTTCTTTGGAAGGAGCTTGTTGATTGGTGGAGGGAGAGAGAACAACTAAATAACGAATCAGATAGAGAGGTCGGCCGAAAACTATATTCTCGTTTGGATAAATCATTTAGTTCTCAGCCGGAGAAGTTATTTTGGAGAAGTTATTTTAAGAAGTTTTATGAGTCATTCAACGAGAAACTTCCGGCTCTAGTCCCACAAGTTTATTTGCACTATGACCCGTATACACTTAAGCAGTTGCAAGCTCGGCGTCGCTTGGTGCGCCAAAGAATGGATTTTTTGTTTCTGCTATCAGATCGAATAAGGATAGTAATAGAAATTGACGGGAAGCAGCATTATGCTGAAGAAGATACAGCCAGTCCAAGGCTATATTCTGAAATGGTTGCTGAAGATAGACGGCTAAAGCTATGTGGTTATGAAGTGTATCGATTTGGAGGTTATGAACTTAATAACGAAAGTGAAGCGGAAATAATAGTAGAGCATTTTCTGGTCAACCTATTCAAACGTCACGATCTGATAGCACACGCAACCTAACAACGTTCAAATTCCAACCCAAAGGTGAATGCCATGCAAGCCAAACTTCAAGAACAACTTTCTCCTGCTGATGCCGAAGTTATTTTGGGACGTTTGCCAGAACGAATTAAAGCAGCTCTAATCGCGCGTGCTGCGGAAATTGAATATCCGATCGAAGCGCTGATCGAAATGGCGATCGCCAGTTTTCTCGACACAGAAGCATTAGGTTTCGTAGATTGCAAACCAGGACGCGGGCAGTAAAAGCGACAAGAGCTTTAAACCCCCGTTTTAGTTCGGAGATGAAATGCTCTACAGCAGGCGATCATTACTTTAGGCAGACGCAGGAGCCCCGCCAGGAAAGATACATTTTAAAGAATCTGTTGTTTTCATTACACAACCCCTTATTAGAAAAAGAGTTTCAGCGGTGAACTTAATATCTGCAGAGGAACTCAAAGCACTGGTACAACAATCTCCGGGATTGTGCGTATCAATTTATATGCCAGTCGCTCAAGGAACAGAAACTCAACAAAATCCGATTCGGTTCAAAAATTTAATCAGAGAGGCTGAACAAAAAATAGTAGAGTACGGATTTGACAAGAAAGAAGCGGTGGGATTGCTAGAGCCAGTCCGAGCAGAAGCAGCGATAAAATTTCTGCTGATTTGAAAGAAGCTGTTTCGGCTGCTTATTTTGGACGGGTCGATCGACTATTTGTGGCTCTTGGCGTTCATCAGTGGGGTACTTTTAATCCCGATACGAACGCGGTGCAAATCCACCCAGATGCAGAATTGGGCGACGAAGATTTGTTGAATGCCGCAGCAATTCAAACTATTCTCAACGGCGGAACTGTTTACGCGATGCCGCCGGAACAAGTGCCGGACGAGGCACCTTTAGCTGCTATTTTTCGCTATTAATTCACGAGGTTTAAAGCAATGGAATCTACTTCAATGACAAATTCCGACAAACAAAACCAAAGTAGCAGCGGCGATACCGAACGCTGGGCATCTTTAATAGGTGGCGGGGCGCTGGTGCTTTTTGGTTTGTCGCAGCGTTCTTTGAGAGGTGCTTTGCTGGCGGTTGCGGGCGGCGGTTTAGCGGCTCGCGGGCTGGGGGTTGTAGAGGGTTTGCAGTCGGCCGCAGATGCCAATCAAAGCATTAAAGTTGAAAAGACGGTGACGATCGACAAACCGGCTGAGGAATTGTACCGTTTATGGCGCAATTTTGAAAATTTGCCTCGGTTTATGAAGCATCTCAAACACGTTACGGTAATCGATGAAACACGTTCTCACTGGATTGCTAGCGCGCCGATGGGCAATAGTGTGGAATGGGATGCAGAGATTGTCCGCGAAGAAGAAAATCGCTTAATTGCTTGGGCGTCTGTGGAAGGGGCTGATGTTGACAATTCGGGTTTTGTGCGCTTTCAAGCGGCACCAGCGGGACGCGGTACTGAGGTAAAAGTTGTCATCGAATACAACCCTCCGGGCGGTGCAATTGGTGCTGGTGCTGCTAAACTATTTGGCGAAGCTCCCGAACAGCAAATTGCAGATGATTTACGTCGCTTTAAGCAGTTGATGGAAGCTGGGGAAATAGCGACTACGGAAGGTCAACCTTCGGGCCGCAAGTAAGTATCGCACTTTTGGTGGTAAGCCCTTGTAGGAACACGGCGACTGTAGGGACTTAGGACAAGCCCATAGGTGTTCAACTTAAGCTTTTTGTCCACCAGTCCTCCCGCCCACACCTTAGTCCGCCAGGGAATGAATTCCCTGTCTCATAGCGAAAGTCCTCTCAAAGAGGACTGAAAAACTCATTAGTCCTCTTTGAGACGACTTTAGCTTTGAGGCAGGGGTTTCAACCCCTGTCGGACTATCGGTTGTACGTTAAGTTGACACCTATGGACTGTTGGAGTTAGTCCGCCAGGGAATGAATTCCCTGTCTCATAGCGAAAGTCCTCTCAAAGAGGACTGAAAAACTCATTAGTCGTCTTCAGACGACTTTAGCTTTGAGGCAGGGGTTTCAACCCCTGTCGGACTGTGGGACTATCGGTTGTACGTTAAGTTGACACCTCTGGACTCTTGGAGTGTCCCTACGACACGAGCGATCGTGCGGGATGTCCTTGAGTACAAAACGTAGAGTTGGTGCTCTCAAGCTATTTGTTGTTTACCGGATTAGCTGATGTCATCTCAAGTGGTTTTCGGAAATGCGGGCGCTGAAGGGGCAAGTCGGGGCGGTTGGTTTGCGGGTCACTTTATGACGCCGGAAGATGACCCGCGATCGACTTCTGTATTAGAGGTAAAATGGGGCACTCACCCCGCCGGAGATTGTAGGACTCAGTGGGCGGTAAATGCACAAGCCACGACGCTTTCTATCCTGGTAAAAGGCCGGTTTCGCCTGCAATTTCCAGAGCAAGAAATCTTGCTGTCTCGCGAAGGAGATTATGCTCTCTGGCGGCCGGGAGTGCCTCATTATTGGTCTGCGGAGGAGGATTCGGTAATCGTGACTGTGCGGTGGCCTTCCCTACCGGGAGATAGTTCTGGAGTTAAGAATTAACTGGAATTTCGGGAACCAAAACGCGGCCGCTATAACCCGCGCGCTGGTAGCGATCGATCGCCTCGGATGCAATAACACCCGCTTTCCCACTCTCCACCAAGGCTACGCAAGCACCGCCAAAACCTCCGCCCGTCAGCCTTGCGCCGAAGACTCCGGGGATTGACTGCAAGATGGCCGCCAGCGTGTCTACTGCCGGCACCGAAACTTCGTAGTCGTCGCGCTGACTGGCGTGGGAAGCATTCATTAACTCGCCAAAACGTTTGGCTGACAAAGATTTTACTGCTTCTAGCACGCGGTTGTTTTCGGTAACGACGTGGCGCGCTCGTCTTCTGAGAGGTTCCGGTAATACTTCGACAGCTTGGGGATCGGTTATATCCCTAAGAGCTTTAACTCCCAATATCCGGGCGGATTCCTCACACTCGGCGCGCCGCTGGTTGTAGCCGCTTCCGGCTGCTAGTTGGTGGCTTTCGCCACTGTCAATTATTAAAATTTCTGTGTTTGCGGGAAAAGGTATCGGGCGGCATTCGAGGCTGCGGGTGTCGATTAATAGCATGGTGTTGGTGTCTGCTAAACTCGACGCCATTTGATCCATGATCCCACAGTTCAAGCCGGCATATCGGATTTCGGCTAGCTGTCCGATTTGAGCTAGGCGCACGTCGTCTATGGGGAGGTTCAGCAGGGCGCGCACTCCTCTGAGGGTTGCTATTTCTAAAGCGGCGCTGCTGGACAAACCGGCTCCGATCGGCACAGTCGAGGTAATGTAGAGATTTATTGGCGGTATTTTGTATCCTTCTTTTTCTAAAAGTCTGAGGCAGCCACAGATATAAGTGACAAATTTTTGCGGTATGGTATCGTCGTCTGAATAATTTATCAGTTCGTCATATTCTGCTGAATAAAAATGGTGGCGATCGTCGCTGCTGAAGCCGATTTGTACTGTGGTGCGCTGGGGAATCGCTGTTGGAAGTACAAATCCATCGTTGTAGTCTGTGTGTTCGCCCAGCAGGTTTACTCTGCCGGGGGCGCTGGCTGTGGTTTTGGGTAATGTACCAAATACTCGTTGGAATTTCATTTTTGGGGAAGTGGTAATTGGTTGTTGGTTATTTGTTATTGGTTATAGCAATCCTAAATCATTTGTAAATTTCTTACTCCCTCCCCTTGATAAGGGGAGGGTTGGGGTGGGGTAAAAAAATTACGACTCCTGCAAAAATTGCTATATTTGTTATTGGTTATTTGGAAAAACAGCTATCCGTGTATGCGTGACTTACGTGTTGTGCTGTTGGTAATTGGGAAGAAATAAATTGATTTTTTATCGTTTGTCCTTATTATAGTGCCCAAGTTTTTTGGTTAATTCAACCCCTGTTAACAAAAATAAACATGACCGTAGGTTAGGAAAAGATATAGACCTGTGATAGAATGACAGGCTAAGATTTCTCCAAAAATTCAAAAAATGCGATCGACCAGACCCCGGAAACAGTTTGCTCAACATTGGCTCAAAAGCGAGAAAGCCTTAGATAAGATTGTGAAAGCGGCTTCTTTGGATGGCGATCGCGTCCTGGAAATTGGGCCGGGCACGGGGATTCTGACTCGGCGTTTGCTGCCTGCGGCTGAGTCTGTTGTTGCTGTGGAGATCGATCGAGATTTGTGTCTCAAGCTAGCCAAACAACTCGGCAAAACCGACAATTTTTTATTGCTGCAAGGCGACATCCTGGAAATGGACTTAGAGGCTGAACTAACAGCCTTTCCCAAATTCCAAAATCCCAATAAAGTTGTTGCCAATATCCCTTATAATATTACCGGCCCGATTCTGCAAAAACTGCTGGGAACAATCTCTGTTCCTGCTGCTAAACCCTTCGATGCGATCGTGCTGTTAGTGCAGAAAGAAGTGGCCCAAAGGCTTTACGCTAAACCGGGTTCGACAGCTTTTGGCGCGCTGTCGGTGCGGGTGCAGTATTTAGCAGAATGCGAGTTAATTTGCGATGTGCCGTCTAAAGACTTTTTTCCGCCGCCAAAAGTCGATTCTGCCGTGGTGCGGCTGCTTCCCAGACAGATAGAAACTCCGGCGGTTAATCCGCGCTATTTGGAGAATTTAGTTAAGTTGGGATTTGGTAGCAAGCGCAAGATGCTGCGAAATAATTTGAAAGGGGCTGTGGATTTAGATAAACTCGTTCAATTGCTAGAAGAGTTACAGATAAATCCTCAATCTCGCGCTGAAGATTTAAGCGTGGAGCAATGGGTAAAGTTGAGCAATAATCTTATGTGCGAGGTTTGAAGTTCAGGATTGTGTTAGATACCCGAATGCTTAAATAATTCGGATATCGGGGTATTTCTTAAGTATTTTTTGGTCTGAATACTAATAGTTGAATTTAGGTTTTATGGAAATTTTTAAAGGCTTATTGTAGGCTAATCGGAATTTGAATAATAAATTCTGCACCTTTCCCCGGTGCAGAAATACACTGCAATTCGCCTTTATGCCTTATTGTGATAATTTGATAGCCAATAGATAATCCTAATCCCGTGCCTTTGCCTACTGGTTTAGTGGTAAAAAATGGATTGAATAACTGGTTTTTCACCGATTCGATTATTTCTGGCCCGTTGTTGCTAATTCGGATTTCTACCAATTCACTGTCTGAAAGTTGGGTAGAAATTTTGATGAGGCGGCTATCAGCTTCATTGGCTGCAATCGACTCGCTGTGGCTGTCCTCTTCTAAAGCATCAATAGCATTAGCCAGGATATTCATAAACACTTGATTTAGCTGTCCGGGGTAGCACTCGATTCGGGGTAAATTGCCATATTGTTTGATAACTTGAATATTCGCCAAACCGGGCTTAGCATTCAATCTGCTTTGCAAAATCATCAGTGTGCTGTCAATTCCTTCGTGAACATCGGCTAATTTCATATCGGCTTCGTCATGGCGCGAAAAAACTCGCAGCGACTTGACAATACCGAGAATGCGCTCGGCCCCGTTTTTCATAGAAATTAATATTTTTGGTAGATCATAGATAATAAAATCTAAATCTACAGACTGGAGTTTTTCTTTAAGTGTGGGTAAGGGATTCGGATACTGTTTTTGATAGATATTCACCAATTCTAGCAAACTATCGGCATACTCGCGAGCGTGAGTAACATTCGCGTAAATAAAGTTAATCGGATTGTTGATTTCATGAGCAACCCCAGCGACCAATTGCCCTAAAGATGACATTTTTTCGCTAGGAATTAGCTTTGATTGAGCCTGCTTCAATTCAGACAAGGCTTGTTCGAGCTGTTGAGTTTGAGACTTTAACTCTGCGGTGCGTTCCTCAACTCGAATTTCTAATTCTTCTTTAGCTTTTTTTAGTGCAGCTTCGGCTAATTGGCGATCGACAATTTCAGCTTCTAGGAGTCGGTTGGCCAAGGCTAAATGTTGAGCTTGAGTCTTTAACTCTGCGGTGCGTTCCTCAACTCGAATTTCTAATTCTTCTTTAGCTATTTTTAGTGCAGCTTCGGCTAATTGGCGATCGACAATTTCAGCTTCTAGGAGTCTGTTGGCGGATTCTAACTGTGCGGGACTGGGAAGTGCTAGGGCTTGAGGCATTAAGTCTACCAAAAGTATGGCTGTAGCAAAGGAAATAAGGGCAGTAATTGCTTTCATTGTTCCTGAAAGCCAATAGTTGGGATGCCAAAGTGTCCAGAGTTCAAATATGTGAGTGATGCCACAGGCGACGATAAAGGCTCCAAACAGGGCAAAGATCCAATTAAATGGCAAATCTTCGCGTTTGGAAATAAAATAAACCAATGTAATTGGAATCGAAAAATACGCGAGTGCAATGATTGAATCTGAGGTAAGGTGAAGCCAGACTAACGGGGTATGCCAGAGATAGCAGTGGCCGTGAGGAATAAATGGCCCGGAAGTAAAAAAAGTTTTCCACATTTCCTGCATAATATTTCCTTTGAGTTGTGAGAAAATGGACTCTGACTGGTGTCAATTAATTTCAACCAGGGGTTTCTTTCACCTGCGGCTTAATCACCTATGCGTTCATATTCTCTGCTAGCTTCAGCAAAAATCAATCTGTATCTGGAAATCATAGGCGATCGCCCCGACGGATTCCACGAACTGGCGATGGTACTTCAAAGCATAGATTTAGCCGATCGAATTGACTTGCGCGCGATCGGTACGGACACGATTCGCGTGCGCTGCGATCACCCGCAAGTCCCTCCTGACAAGAATAACCTGGCCTACCGGGCGGCGGATTTGTTGGCGAAGCAATTCCCCGATGCTTTGGCGAAATACGGCGGAGTCGAGATTGCCATTCACAAGCAGATTCCAGTGGCGGCGGGGCTTGCCGGCGGTTCGGCCAATGCGGCGGCGGTTTTAGTCGGGATGGATTTGCTGTGGCAATTGGGACTTACTCAGTCGGAGTTGCAAGAGTTGGGGGGAACTTTGGGTTCGGATGTGCCTTTTTGCATTGCGGGAGGTACGGCTTTGGCAACTGGTCGCGGGGATAAACTGTCGCCGCTGCCTGATTTGGGTGGCTTTTCTGTGGTGTTGGCCAAGTACCGGAATCTCAGTATTTCTACGGCATGGGCGTATCAAACTTATCGCCAGCAGTTCAGTAGTTCCTATTGTGCAGCGGAAGATTTGGAGTGCCGTCGGCAACGGCTGCATTCGGGCCCGATGGTGGGGGCGATCGCCCAAAAAGATCGATCGAAAATTGGTCAATTGCTGCACAACGATTTAGAAAAAGTTGCTTTACCTGTGTACCCGCAGGTGTTGCAGTTGCGGGAGGCTTTTGAGTCGGCGGGGGTTTTGGGAACGATGATGTCGGGTTCCGGGCCGACGGTGTTTGCGCTGGCGGAGTCTTCAGAGCAGGCTCAGCAGGTTGTGGAACGGGTTAAAAGTGCGATCGCTTCTCCAGATTTGGATTTTTGGGTAGCACCGTTTAGCAATACTGGAATTCAGATTTTTTCGCAGGGAAACGAGACGAAACCGCCGATTTCGAGGGTGTAACTCGAAGAGGGTGCGATCGCCATCGCCCGTTAAACCTGTCTAACAGGCGAGGGTAAAGATTAATCTAACTTTTCGCAGAGTCTATTGAGATCGAAGAACTGATAATATGTCATGCAACACCGATTTTAGTTTTGGTGAATTAACCAGAAATCTAAAATCTAAAATCTAAAATCTAAAATCGCCATGACTGATTTAACTAATCCAAATTCTACTTCTAAACCTCTGAGTTCGGCTGAAGATGCAACCTCTGCATCTTCCACGCCGCCGACGATTTTGCGGTGCGTGATGGGTTCGCTGATCGCGGGCGGGTTTGCGGCTGCTTTGTACGCGCTAACTTTGTCGATCGTCCAAACTTTTGCAAATTCCCCGATTCATTCTGACAATGTGACTGCGATTAATATTGGCGCGGCTGTGAGAACTTTAGTTATGGGGATTGTGGCTTTGGGTGCGGGTGTTTTTGCTTTTGCATCTTTGGGTTTGATGCTGCTGGCTGTGCAACTTGTGATTCAAAAGTTGCTAAAGAAACCTACAGCTTGAAGTCTACCAGTTGCCAGAATTTGGCTACACAAACTTTCATCCGCAAGGCAAAGACGGAATAGTAAGATCGAAGCAATGGAATTATTTACGATCGGGCACTCCAATCTGAGTATTGAAGCGTTTGTTTTGCTGCTGCAACAACACGGAATTACGGCGGTTGCGGACGTGCGATCGCATCCTTTTAGCCGCTATTTACCTCATTTTAATAAATCCGAAATTAAAGTTTCTCTGTCAAGTGTTGGCATTCAATATGTTTTTTTAGGCAAAGAGTTGGGCGCGAGACCAGAGGATTTAAGCTGTTATGATACTAGCGGTAAAGCTTTATACGATCGCATAGCAGCAACTCCTCTATTTTCCGAAGGAATTCAGCGGTTGATCCAAGGCGCAGCCAATTATAAAATCAGTTTAATGTGTGCGGAAAAAGACCCGATTACTTGTCATAGGACTATTTTAGTTTGCCAGAAACTCAGAGAATTTAATTTACAAATTCATCACATTCTTTCCGATGGCAATTTAGAATCGCACCAGCATTTAGAAGAAAGACTTTTGAGCAAGTTTAACAAAGGCAAAAAAAATAATGAGCCAATTCAGCTAAGCTTGTTTGAATTAGAGCCTCAAGTTAAAGAGGAAATAGTAGATTTAGAAACAGCTTATTATCGTCACGGGTTGGACATCGCTTATGTCACAAAAGAAAGCAATTAATTTATTTACAATTGGTTTCACTCAAAAAAGTGCGGAGGAGTTTTTTGGGATTTTGATGCAAGCGGGAGTCCGCAGGGTGATAGATACGCGGCTGAATAATGTGTCGCAGTTGGCGGGTTTTGCTAAGCGGAAAGATTTAGAGTATTTTTTGCGAACCATTGGCAATATTGAGTACGTTCACATTCTGGATTTAGCGCCAACTCAAGATATTTTGGATGATTATAAAAAGAAAAAGGGAGATTGGGATGTTTATGAACAGAAGTTTTTGGAGTTGATGGGCGATCGACAAATTGAACACAAGGTTTCATCGGATATTTTAGACTGCGGGTGTCTGCTTTGTAGCGAACCAAAACCTCATAATTGTCACCGCCGCTTAGTTGCTGAATATCTCAGCGAGAAGTGGAAAAATGTCACAATTAATCATCTTTGATTTAGTGAAAAGATTAGATAATGGTGGGATGAATCTAAAATCTAAAATCTAAAATCTAAAATCTAAAATCGAATGACTCGGATAATTTGTCTCGCTAATTCCTGGAAACGCGGCGACAGGTGCATCGCCGGAATTAATGAACTTCAAGGTAAGTGGGTGCGTCCTGTTTCCGACTTACCAGAGGGCAAAATTCCTAAAGAAATGCGGCAGATAAATAGACTTGAACCCGCGTTGTTAGATGTTCTAGAAATTCCTCTGGCCAAGACGGGGCCGGACTTTGGCTTTGAGTGTGAAAATCTTTCTGTTTTACCGGGAAAATGGCGGCAAGTAGGGAAAGTTCCGCCAGCATATTTGCTGAAATATTGCCAGAGTCAAGAATATATTTTGCACAACGATTTGCGATATGTTACGGTGGCATATATGCAGTCTTTGCCAAGGTGCGATCGCCTAACTTTGCAATTAGTCAAAGCAGTAAGATTTACGGTAAAAAAGCTAAGTCAAAGATTTGAAGGTGGTAATAAATGGGAAGGATCTATTGTCACGCAGCATGGTCAAAGATTGACTGCAACAATTACAGATCCGGTGTTTATTAGAAAGTTAGAATTGGGGTATGTACCGCAAAAAGCTTGTTTGGTAACAGTGAGTTTGAGTATGCCTTGGCGGCCCGATGATTGGGAGGGAGATGACCCTTGTTGGAAGTTGATTGCGGGTGTGGTAGAGTTGCCGGAAGATGTTGTTTATGATGAAATTTAGTTTTGACCAAAATGGGCGATCGATTATTTATTTCTTTTTATTTCCCGCAAAAACTCTGTTCATGCTATAATTCTGCGGGACTGTAGCAGAAAGGGGTGCTTTTTGATGAAAGCAGAATTTTATTTTGACTGTCACAAATATATTTGCAGTTTAGTTCAAGTGGATTTTGTCAAAGAATTAAAAATAAAAAATCATCAAGGTTTTGTTTTGGCTGTTAAGCAAGGACAAAAGATTGGACTTTTGGGAAAAAGTCGTCATAATGCTAAACAAGTTGATGTATCTAAGCCACATTTTTATAATGTAATTAAAGCGGCTATGAGCGCTTTGGAATTAGAAACTAAAAATGAGGTTATATTAGAGAGAAATCGAACTATTGCTGATGCCGAAGAAATGATTCAGCAGCAAAACCGAGAAATTCGCGTTCTTAACGAACAGATTAGAATGCTTGGAACTAAGGTTGATGAATTGTCAAGGGAAAAGCAGCAGTTATCCATGCAGCTAGTAGATAAGGAAATCAGAGAAACTGAAATTAGTCAAAAAATTGATGATTTTCCTGCTTGCGAGGAAGATTTAGTGGCGGCGAAAATTGAGCAAGAGATTGGAGAAGTTGAAATTAATGAAAAAATAGAAGAATTGTCGGTTCAAGCTTCTGGGCTAGACGTGCAGTTAATCCCAAATCAACTGAATGCGGAGGAGATTGAGGAAGAGAAAGAAATCAGCAGGGGCAAGGTTGAGACTGTTGATTTAGAAATTATAGAAGAAGTAGAAGAAAATATCAAACAACTAGAAGTTCCAGGAGGCGAAAGTGAAATTAAGCGACTGCCTAAAATAGCGTCTCACAAAAGGATGAGAAAGAAATCTTAATGCTTTAGTTATATAGCAATTCTCGCATCATTTGTCAATTTATTACGGAGTCCCAGCGGGTTCGGAGAGGGTTGGGGTGGGTAAGAATTTACGAGGCATTTAGGATTGCTATATAACTCATTGAATTGTGGCGATCGCATTTTCGCAAAAATCGTCAGCAGTTAAGCGAAAAAATCCCTTGCAACTCGCCGATTTTCCCGCCGCAGCCTCACCCACAACAGCATTTTGACAAGAATCCAGGGCGATCGGTAAAATAACAGGTACGATGGCTACGCCCCGGCCCCGGCCTACGAACTATTGTCAGCCGCATTAAATCCTTCACTAATTAACCATTTGCCAACAGTCACATAAATGTTGACAATATTGCACAATAGATAAAATTGTAAATATATAGCACCTGCGTTTTTTTACCGCTTATGAATAGCAGATTCCTCGATCGACTCCACCACCCCTCACGCCCCGTCATCGTCTTCGACGGCGCGATGGGAACCAACCTGCAAGTCCAAAACCTCACCGCAGAAGACTTTGGCGGCAAAGAATACGAAGGCTGCAACGAATATCTCGTCCACACCAAACCCGAAGCCGTCGCCAACGTGCACCGGGGATTCCTCGAAGCAGGGGCCGATGTCATCGAAACAGACACCTTTGGCGGGGCTTCCATCGTTCTCGCCGAATATGATTTAGCAGACAAAGCATATTATCTCAACAAAACTGCCGCCGAACTCGCCAAGGGTATCGCCGCCGAATTTTCCACAGCAGAAAAACCGAGATTTGTCGCAGGATCGATCGGGCCAGGCACCAAATTGCCAACATTAGGACACATTGATTTCGACACACTCACCGCCGCTTTTGCCGAACAAGCAGAAGGACTTTATGACGGTGGCGTTGACTTATTTATTGTCGAAACTTGTCAAGATGTGCTGCAAATTAAATCAGCATTAAATGCCATTGAAGAAGTATTTAAGAAAAAAGGTGCGCGAATTCCGTTAATGGTATCAGTCACAATGGAAGCCACCGGCACAATGTTAGTCGGTTCCGACATCAGCGCCGCCCTAGCCATTTTGCAGCCGTACCCCATAGATATCTTAGGATTAAATTGTGCCACCGGGCCCGATCGCATGGCCGAACACGTCAAATACCTTTCCGAACATTCACCCTTCGTCGTTTCCTGCGTTCCCAACGCCGGTTTACCCGAAAACATCGGCGGCCACGCGCACTACAAACTCACGCCCATAGAATTAAAAATGGCCTTGATGCGCTTTGTCGAAGACTTAGGCGTGCAAGTCATCGGTGGCTGCTGCGGCACTCGCTACGATCACATTCGCGAACTATCAGAAATTGGCAAAACTCTTAAACCCAAAATTCGCGAAATTACTTGGGAACCTTCCGCCGCTTCAATTTACACCGCCCAACCCTACGAACAAGAGAATTCCTTCTTAATTGTCGGCGAAAGACTCAACGCCAGCGGTTCCAAAAAATGCCGCGATTTGCTAAACGCCGAAGACTGGGATGGTTTAGTAGCAATGGCTAGGGAACAAGTGCGAGAAGGCGCGCACATTCTCGATGTCAACGTGGATTATGTCGGCCGCGACGGCGTGCGAGACATGAAAGAATTAGTCTCCCGCGTTGTGACAAATGCAACTCTCCCTTTAATGCTGGATTCCACAGAATGGGAAAAGATGGAAGCAGGCTTAAAAGTTGCGGGCGGCAAATGTTTGCTGAATTCCACTAACTATGAAGACGGAGAACCGCGTTTTTATCAAGTTTTGGAGTTGGCGAAAAAATACGGCGCGGGCATAGTTATCGGGACGATTGATGAAGACGGAATGGCGAGAACCGCAGACAAAAAATTTGCGATTGCCCAACGCGCCTATAACGCCGCCGTCGCCTACGGAATTCCCCCCCAAGAAATCTTTTTTGACACCCTAGCATTGCCCATTTCCACCGGGATTGAAGAAGACAGAAAAAACGGCAAAGCCACCATCGAATCCATCCGCCGCATTCGCCAAGAATTACCAGGCTGTCACGTAATTTTAGGAGTTTCTAACATCTCCTTCGGCTTGAATCCGGCGGCGCGGCAAGTTTTGAATTCCATGTTTTTGCACGAAGCAATGCAAGCGGGGATGGACTCGGCAATTGTCAGCGCCAATAAGATTTTGCCCCTGGCGAAAATCGACCCCAAACACCAAGAAATCTGCCGTAAACTGATTTACGACGAACGGGAGTTTGACGGCGAAATTTGCGTTTATGACCCCTTGGGCGACCTGACAACGGTGTTTGCGGGCAAAACTACCAAGCGCGATCGTACAGAAGACGCAAGCCTCCCGGTAGAAGAACGCCTCAAGCAGCACATCATCGACGGCGAACGCATTGGGCTCGACATCCAACTCGCCAAAGCATTAGAAACCTATCCGCCCCTCCACATTATCAATACCTTCTTGCTAGACGGGATGAAAGTAGTCGGAGAATTGTTCGGTTCGGGACAAATGCAACTGCCATTTGTATTGCAGTCAGCAGAAACAATGAAAGCGGCAGTTGCCTATCTAGAACCGCACATGGAAAAGTCCGAATCCGGGGACAACGCCAAAGGCACATTCATCATCGCTACTGTCAAAGGCGACGTTCACGATATCGGCAAAAACTTGGTTGATATTATCCTATCAAACAACGGCTACCGAGTGATCAACTTGGGAATTAAACAGTCGGTTGATAATATCATCGAAGCCTACGAAAAGCACAAAGCCGACTGTATAGCCATGAGTGGCTTGCTGGTAAAATCCACCGCATTTATGAAAGAAAATCTGGAAGTGTTCAACCAGAAAGGAATCACGGTTCCGGTAATTTTGGGCGGCGCGGCTTTGACTCCCAAGTTTGTACATGAAGACTGCCAAAATACTTATAAAGGTAAAGTAATTTATGGCAAAGATGCGTTTTCTGACTTGCACTTTATGGACAAACTCATGCCAGCAAAATCTGCTGGAAAATGGGAAGATTTGCAAGGATTTTTAGATGAAATAGAGGATGATAATGGGGCGGTTAAAGAAGCTAAAGCGGCGCCAGAAATTTCTGTAGAAGAGGCTAAGAAAGCAGACACTCCTGTGGTGATAGATACTAGGCGATCCGAAGCAGTTGCTGCAGATATCGATCGCCCGACTCCTCCTTTCTGGGGAACGAAACTGTTGCAGGGAGAAGACATCCCATTTGAGGAGATTTTCTGGCACTTAGATTTGCAAGCTTTAGTTGCCGGTCAGTGGCAGTTCCGCAAGCCCAAAGACCAATCGCGGGAAGAATACGACGCTTTCTTAGCTGAGAAAGTTTATCCCATCTTGGAAGAGTGGAAACACAAAATTATCACCGAAAAGTTACTGCAGCCGCAAGCAATTTACGGGTATTTTCCCTGTCAAGCTGAAGGTAATTCTTTGCATTTGTACGATCCGGAAATTATGAATGGCGGGCAAACAATAATCAGTGGCGGGCAAACAATAATCAGTGGCGGGCAAACAATAATCAGTGGCGGGCAAACAATAATCAGTGGCGGGCAAGATGCCCACCCCACAAAAGAAAGTGGCACAGGCATCTTGCCTGTGGCTGCAACAGAAAGTGGCACAGGCAAGATGCCTGTGGCTGCAACAGAGAGTGGCACAGGCATCTTGCCTGTGGCTGCAACATTCACATTTCCCCGCCAAAAATCGGCGCGCCGGCTGTGCATTGCCGACTTCTTTGCGCCCAAAGAATCGGGTAAAATCGATGTATTTCCGATGCAAGTAGCGACAGTGGGAGAAATTGCTACAGAGTACGCGCAAAAGCTATTTGCTAACAATCAATATACCGACTATCTCTACTTTCACGGATTAGCGGTACAGACAGCGGAAGCAATAGCAGAATGGACTCACGCGCGAATTCGGCGGGAATTGGGATTTGGTAGCGAGGAACCGGACAACATTCGCGATATGCTGGCGCAAAGATATCGCGGTTCGCGGTACAGTTTCGGCTATCCTGCTTGTCCGAATATGGCGGATCAGTATAAGCAACTGGAATTGTTAAAGTGCGATCGTATCAACCTGTACATGGATGAAAGCGAACAACTTTATCCCGAACAATCAACAACCGCAATTATCACCTATCACCCAGCAGCCAAATACTTCAGCGCTTAATTTATAGGGTGCGCTAGCAGCACCTTTCTCTCGTTTTCCTCGTTTTTATACTCGTTCCCCGGTACAACCTGGGAACGAGAAACCAAATTAAAATAACAAAAAAGCACCTTAAAAAAAGTGCTTTCCTGAATATGAACTTTCCGTGTCTGACGAAACATTTACGAGTAATTCCGGGGAGTGCGTGCACCTGCAGATGCTCCTACCATCGAAGCAACTAAACCCAATAGCGAGCCGAACAAAAATGACCAACCAGCTTTCGCAGCATTACCAGCGATATTGCGAGTATCCTGAGCAGTTACGTTAGGCGCTTGGTTCGGCAAATCGACGCCGCTTTGCTGCGCTTGATTAATTGCTTCTCCCGCATTCGCAGCTATGACGCCAAAAGTGCCGGCCACGCCATTTGCTAACAGCCAAGAGCCGATTGTTAAGGTGGTTGCCCACAAAATTGCTCCGTTCAAAAGCGCTGTGTTGCGGTTCATCGGGCCGCAAGCACGAGCAGTTACCCAACCGCCAACGGCCAAGCTAATTAACAAACTGATAATTGACCAAATTCCGACGCCGGTACCCACGTCTCCTGAAATAGTGCGCGGAGCTCCTGAACCAGCAATGCTGCTCAAGCCGATCGCAGCGCCCAATGCACTTAACACCAGTTGTGTGGCGATCGCAATTACCAAACCCGAAAAAATCGGGCCCCAACG
The DNA here is from genome assembly GCF_036700305.1 of Microcoleus sp. Z1_A1. Lineage (NCBI taxonomy): Bacteria > Bacillati > Cyanobacteriota > Cyanophyceae > Oscillatoriales > Microcoleaceae > Microcoleus > Microcoleus sp. Z1_A1. Next base: position 214,243 of record NZ_JAUBOR010000002.1, on the reverse strand, counting down.
TACTCGATCGTGGTATTCCATCACTGAATTTACCACCACGGGTTCGGTACCAACGTTATCTACAGGTCTATTTACGTATGACATAGGTTTTTCTTTCCTCTTAGAGTTGCTTTAATTTTTAACAATCTTTCACTTAAGCATTGATTGTGGCTGAGATTGATAAAAACTATATCTGCCTGGGGAAATAACCAGTATCTATGTCTGAAGAAAGAAACGAAAAAGTCATCCGCCCCCAGCCACCCGCTATTAGCGAATGACTGATGACTGATGACTCATGAGTGATAACTATTTTATCCCGTTGGAAAAGTTCCCGGATGTATACAGGAAATGCGGACGTATACAGAAAATACAGCTTAACGCAATCTTACAGCCGTTCCAACGGCAGTAATCAGCAGCAAAGCCCCGCTGGAGTCTACATTAATCGTGCCGGTGTCAACTTCCACCCCGATTACGGCATTGGCGCCGAGGCGCTGGGCCCGTTTTTCCAGTTCCGCGAGGGCATCTCGCTGTCCTTTGAGAAACACTTCCTCGTAACTGCCGGTGCGCCCGCCGATGATGTCGCGAATGCCCGCGAAGAAGTCTCGCAGGGCATTGGTGCCGTAGACAACCTCAGCAGTTACAATTCCCAGGTAAGATTGAATTTCTGCTCCTTGGATGATATCAGTTGTTGTTACAATCATCAGTTGGCCTCAATCGCGAAAATTTTGAGTGGGTCTTGTTCTGTAGATTTACTACATCTCGCCACTCAAACATTCCTGGTAAATCATCAGTTGTCAGCTTGTCAAGCTGACAGCAACTCGCTCTTCCATTCCACATACTCTTTGAAACACATGGCCGTGCACAAACAAAGTCTCTTGGTATTCACTACGTTGCTAATAGCAGGATTCGCTGTCACAGCGCCGCAAATAGCGCTCTCAGCAGAAACAGTCGTTCAAGTCAACCCTCAAAATGATTCAAATTTAGATGCTCTGCTGCGACAAGGGCGCGAGTTTGTAGATGTAGGAGACTACAGTAGCGCGATCGCCATTTATCAGGAAGCTGCGCGTTTAGATACGGAAAACCCGCGCATTTTTTCTGGTATTGGCTATTTAGAAGCGCGTCAAGGCAACTATGAAGCCTCAGTAGAATTTTACCAACAAGCGATCGGTCTGGAACCGAACAATGCGGACTTCCAATACGCATTAGGATATGCTATGGCGAATTTACAAAACTACCCCGCAGCCGCCACAGCTTATCGCCGCGCCGCTGCGCTCGATCGCAAAAATGTCAATGCCCGCATCGGTCTGGGAGTGGTACTCTTTCAGCAAAAAGATTACAGCGGTTCTTTTAAAGCATACCAAGAGGCGATCGCCCTCGATCCAAAAAGTTGGCAAGCTTATTCTTCAATGGGTTTAGTATTGATCCAGCAGGGAAGTTTTGCCAGTGCTGTCACCGTGCTCCAACAAGCAGCCGAACTCGCTCCCAAACAAGCAGGTGTCCAGTTAAAATTAGGCACTGCTTTGCTGCGGGCAGGCTATACTTCCGAAGGGCTAGCAGCTTTTGAAGAAGCTGCAAAATTGGAGCCCCGGAATCCAGAAGTGCAGCTAGAAATTGGCGAACTTCTCCAGGATCAAAACGACTTCGACGGAGCGCTTATAGCTTATCAGCGGGCTATTGCGGTACGACCGAATTTAGTGGAAGCACACGCAGGAATCGGGGAAATTCAACTGAAAAAACAAGATTTTTTAGGAGCAATTACCACTTTTAGGCGAGTGATTGGACTCGATCCAAACCGGGCAGAAGCTTATTACAATATGGGTACGGCACTCAAAGCGCGCGCTCGCAAATCCGAAGCAATTGAAGCTTTTAAACAAGCCCTCGACACTTACCGCCAGCAAGGCAACAATGATGGTGTACAAAAAGCTGAGGCTGCGCTCCAGCAACTAAAGTAATATGTCTCAATGTACTAATAGGTAATTGGCTAGCAGTTTTGAGTGTGGAGTAAGTATTTTTCCTAGGGCTTAACTCCTTCCACTCCCCGTCTTGCAAGGAAAAAAGCAATCTCAAAACTGTTTCTCTTCCCTATTCCCAATGCCCCCTTTCCTCTTCCTTCTTCCTTCTTACTTCCTTTGCGTAAATTGTTTAATTTAACGCAGATAAATTTGCCTAAATATAGTACAATATTGGCGCAATTGGAGAAGGGTGAGTGCTCGGTAAGTTTAAGCAGAAATCAGGGCGATCGCACAACAGGATTTTGTCAAAGCTCCCTCTTTTGTAATATGCTAAAAGGGCTTACTGACAATGAATCTATTTCTATTGGTAGAGACAGCCAACTTGTTAACATTTGTAAAATAAGCAAAATATCCTCTCCCTAGAACTTCATCTATGCAAACGTATGATGTCATTATCATAGGCGCAGGTCACAACGGACTCGTCTGTGCATCTTATCTGCTGAAAGCTGGATATACCGTCCTGTTGTTAGAAAAACGTTCGGTTCCCGGGGGCGCAGCAACTACTGAAGCGGCCATTCCCGAATTACCGGATTTTAAATTCAATATGTGCGCGATCGACCACGAGTTTATCCATTTAGGGCCAGTTGTAGAAGAATTAGAACTGGAAAAATACGGTTTAGAATATCTTTTCTGCGATCCAGTGGCTTTTTGTCCGCATCCCGACGGTAAATATTTCTTAGCGCACAAATCCGTTGAAAAAACTTGTGCTGAAATTGCCCGCTACAACGAGCGCGACGCTAAAAAATATGCCGAATATACAGACTTTTGGCAGCGGGCTTTAGGGGCAATGGTTCCGATGTTTAATGCGCCACCAAAATCGATCGTAGATATTCTGGGAAACTACGATATTTCAAAAATCAAAGATTTATTGTCAGTCATCGGTTCACCCGACAAAACGCTGGACTTTGTTCGCACGATGCTCACCAGCGCTGAAGACCTTCTCAACGAGTGGTTTGACGAGGAATTTATCAAAGCACCCCTAGCAAGATTCGCCGCAGAACTAGGCGCGCCTCCTTCGCAAAAAACCCTTGCTGTAGGCGCAATTATGCTGGCAATGAGACACAATCCCGGCATGGCAAGACCGCGCGGTGGGACGGGTGCATTAGTGCAAGCGCTGCTCAATTTAGTGAAAAGTTATTCCGGTGTGGTACTTACCGACCAGCACGTCGAGAAAATATTAGTTGATGATGGTCGCGCTGTGGGAGTTCGAGTTGCCAACGGCACGGAATACCGTGCGACAAAAGGTGTCATTTCTAATATTGATGCTAAGCGCTTGTTTCTGCACTTAATGGACTCCAGCGATGTTGACAGTGCCGACCCGGATTTGCGGGAAAGATTGGAGCGCAAAATTGTTAACAACAACGAGACTATTCTCAAAATAGACTTAGCTCTCAATGAAATGCCCAAGTTCGATCGCTGGAATCATCGGGACGAATATTTAATTGGTTCGGTTTTAATTGCAGACTCGGTAAAACACGTTGAAATTGCTCACAGCGAGCCTTCAATCGGCAGAATTCCCGACTCTGATCCATCGATGTATGTAGTGTTTCCGACGGTACTAGACCCGTCAATGGCTCCCCCCGGACATCATACGGCTTGGATTGAATTTTTTGCTCCTTACCAGATCGAAAATGCTGAAGGAACCGGCCAGCACGGTACGGGTTGGACGGATGAGCTCAAAAACAAAGTTGCCGATCGCTGCATCGATAAATTAGCAGAATACGCGCCAAATATCAAAAATTCAATTATAGGGCGCCACGTGGAAAGTCCGGCAGAATTGGGAGAGCGTTTGGGGGCTTTGAAAGGGAATTATTATCACGTTGATATGACGCTAGATCAGATGATATTTTTCCGTCCTTTGCCGGAGTTGGCGAATTACAAAACGCCGATCGACGGTTTGTTCCTCACGGGGGCGGGAACGCATCCGGGTGGCTCAATTTCGGGGATGCCGGGACGCAATACCGCTCGCGTTTTCATGCACTCGCAGCAGCCTTTCGCGCAGACTTTAGCAGATGCGGCTAATACTCTGAAAGCGAAGGGGAAGTCGGTATTTCGGAGTAATGAGAAGTAAGATTTTTAGCAACCGCAGATGAGGGCAGATAGACGCAGATGAATCACATCTGCGTTTGTTTGTTTGTATTGATTTATCTGTTGGCAAGTGCGATAATTTTTTCTGGTTGATTCCCTGTGAAGGGAAAACGATTTGCGAGCGCTATTAATACCATTTAGTCCTGGACGCATAAATACCAAAGAAACCGGGTTTTTACCAGTTTTAAAGGTCTGGATACAGTATTTTCGCAAAAACCCGGTTTCTGACCACCCCTGCGTCCAGGACTACCCTTTTTAAATCTGGTGCATCTTTCGCGAGCGCTGGCGGTGGTTCACGTTCCCTCTAATCTGTTAAAATATTTTTGCATCCGAGAGCATATTCCATTGATAAAATTCTCAATTCTCAATATTAGAAGAACAAGTTAACGCGGAAGGCATTTTTAAACTTAGTGTCGCAGCCAAACCTCTAATGAAAGCAGAACAGGCAAGTCCCTGGTAGAAGTCGCTCCCCATCGGCATATCAGGGCGATAGCCACCGATCCCCACCATCTCGCATTCTCCTCAATTCATACTTTATGCGGATGAAAACGCCGGCCCCAAGTTGAGAGACTGAGAAGTGGCGTTACCCTTTTTTTAGCGATGGCAAACCGAGTTTTGATTGTCGGCGGCCGAGGACGAATTGGCAGCAGTGTTGCCCAAGACCTTGTTACCCATACCGACGCAGAAATTACCGTTACCGGACGCAACTCTGAAGCCTCTATTGGGCCGGGATTGCCGCCGGATCGGGTGCAGTACCAAACTTTTGATTTAGCGGACAGTGCAGCCCTGCAAAAAGCTGTTTCAGAGTCTAATCTTGTGGTTCACTGTGCGGGGCCTTTTCACTACCGAGACGCTAGTGTACTGAAAACTTGCATAGAAGCAGGTGTTAATTATACTGATGTCAGCGACAGCCGCAGTTTTACTCGCAGAGCTTTAGACTTGCGCGAAACAGCTAAAAATGCTGGAATTACTGCTATTATTAACACGGGGATTTTTCCCGGTGTGTCTAATAGCATGGTGCGGCGAGATGTGGAGCAATTAGATGAAGCAGAAAACATCCATTTGAGTTATGTTGTCGGAGGTTCTGGCGGTGCTGGCGTTACCGTCATGAGAACCACTTTTTTAGGTTTGCAAACTCCTTTTGACGTTTGGGCCGATCGCAAGTGGCAGCAAGTAAAACCCTACAGCGATCGCGAAACAATTGAATTTCCCGCACCCTACGGCAACACAGGCGTTTACTGGTTCGATATGCCGGAAGCAATCACTTTGCCCGAAACTTTCCCCGTCAAATCAGTTGTGACTAAATTCGGTACGTCTCCCGACCTTTACAATCACCTTACCTGGTTTGTTGCCAAGTATTGGCCCGCTAGCTGGCTCAAAAATAACTCTGTGATTGAATTTCTCTCCTACGTCAGTTATGGGATGACCAGTGTTAGTAATAGTTTTAGTGGGGTTGGTGTGGCCGTGCGATCGCAAGTGACCGGTCTCAAAAACGGTCAACCCGCTAAAGTTTGCTCGACAGCGATACACCCTAGTGCAGCAGTCGCTACGGGCCTCGGTACTGGCAGCATAGCTCAATTAATGTTAGAAGGAAAACTGGAAAAACCGGGCGTTTGGTCGGTCGAACAAGCTCTTTCTACTGAGCTATTTGAACGAGCTATGCAGAACAGAAAACTAGACATAGAGCAGGTTGTTTTGTAGTTAGTTAGGTTATTTATAGCAATTTAAAATCTTGGAAAATAGGATTTTTGCCAGAACTGCGAAGACGCGAAAGACGCGCCTAAAAAGAAGAGTCAGGGGCTTCTTAATTGATGGGAAAACCCCTAGATAGGGTTCCTCGCAGGAATTGCGATCGCCCCTGATAGGAGATGAGTTCCGCTTGTATAACTAATCTATCTTTTGGTAGAAGTAATAATAACAAGCAGGCGCTTAAGATATGGGATGTCACGGGAAACATCCCTTTTGGCTCGCTCTAGATGCGGTAGCTGCGACACAGATTGCGATTGAACCAAGGTTGTCAATGTGCGATCGCAGTGAAGGGGCGACAAACACCATAATTTTTGCGGAAAAATACGAGGAGAAGTTGATATGAAGCGGGTTTTAAAAGCTCTAGGACAAACATTGAGCCAAAGCATTTTGCTGGTATGTACCCTGGCGTTCATTGGTCTGCTAAGTCTAGCGATCGTACCCAGTCAGGCTGCTTACGCAGGTCAAGACAGAACTCAGGCGCAGCCAGAAGCTAAAATTACTGACCCCGCAGAAAGTTTCGAGGATCTCAATCCCCAAGCAGCTTACGAAGAAATAGTCAAAACCTCTCAAAATCCTGCAACGGTCGAGAAAGCTTACGACGAAAGCTTAAAGGAGTACAAGGGAGAACACCCGCAAGAAGGCATAGTTCAAAAAGCTGAAGAGTTGATCGAAAAGGTAACTGGCAACTAATAAATCAAGAGATTTATATCTAACTCAAGTTGCTGGTAAATAAACAGCTTCAGTGAATAAACAAGGGAGCCGAGTTTAGAACTCACTTGAACATCACGATCTAGGGTGCGCCGAGGCGCACCTTATCCCTTGAGAGTAGCGTGTAAAACTCGTTTTTGAGTCGAGAAGTATTTGATCGTTTCCTTCCTTTTGAAGCTAGCAGCTTCATCCTTAAGGCAGATGAATAGATATGAATTTAAAAGGTAAATTTAATCATAGTTACAGTTAGATAAAAGGAAAAAATATCATGAGCGATGACAAAAAAACGGTACATGAACCTGATGCTAACCTAGATCCGCTTTCGGGGGAAACCGGGGCTCATCCAGTCGCAACGGGTATTGGTGCGGCGAGTGCCGGTGCTGCGGGTGCTGCGATCGGCGGTGCCATCGGCGGGCCTGTAGGAGCAGTTGTCGGCGCTGTTGTGGGTGCCTTTGGCGGCGGTTTGGCGGGCAAAGGTGTGGGCGAGGCGATCGACCCCACGGTAGAAGATGCTTACTGGCAAAGCAACTACAGTTCCCGTCCTTACGTGGACACGAGCGCGACTTACGAAGACTATCAGCCTGCATACCGCACGGGTTATGAGGGATACACCCGCTATGGCGCTACTGGTAAGAAATACGACGAGATCGAACCGGATTTGCAGCGCGACTACGAAACAAATCGCGGTAAGTCTAATGTGACTTGGGAAAAAGCTAAGCACGCCACGCGCGACGCTTGGGATCGGGTGGAACGGGCTGTTCCTGGCGATATTGACAAAGACGGCCGCTAAGGGCTTACGCCAAGTATTTCTCAGTCTTGGAGACACACAAACTCAAGCATTCCGGTGATTTTTAGCCGGGTACCGGAATCGAGGGAAGTGTTTGATAAAAAAACCCGGCTGCGTTTTGGACTGTTGTTGATAGGTAACACAGTTTTTAACGCGAGTTTAGCGAAGTTTTTGGGGATTTTCAGCCCCTCTCTACATCGGAGAGGGTATTTTTATGCTCCCTTAAAATTGCATTTTTCAGGACGATTTTTCTTTCACAGGGCTGTTCGCTGTGAGAACTCGCTATAGACGTAGAGCCTTTGCTGTGCGTGAGTTTAGCACTCCTAAAAAATGCTTTTTACAAAATCGGGATGCTTCCGTTTGAGATTAACATTTTTTTTTGACTATTAGCCTTAAAATTAAACTTATTCAGGACTGAGGCATCGATTGCATATTTCTGTCATTGTTCGCGATGCGCTTTCTTCAATCGCAGCCGGATCGTAAAGCGTCGGTGGCTTCAATTCCGATAATTGTTAACCTAAATCCTCTCATTCAAAATTGGTATTACTTGTGGATGAAATGTTGGAAAGAGCTTGGACACTCAAGCAAAATTTAATTGACTTTGTGCTGGATGCTGAGGGAGAGTTGGCGGTAGCTTTGGAAGCTTATGCAGCAGCTCGATCGACCGGCGAGCGCTACGATATTGCTCAGCAAAATCAAGTGATTGACAGTTTTACTATCGAAGGTAAAGTCGGAGAGAAAACGCCGATCGACTTATTTGTCGAAAGTCAGCCGGATTTAACCGAGAGCGATCGTAGCTTGCTCGAAAGTTGGGAGCACAGAAGCTTCACTGGCTTATTTGAAATCACTCAACTTTCCCCCGACAGGTTTGAACTGATGAACTGGCTGACGGCTAAGCACTACGTTGTCAAGCCCAACAGTCCTAATTTTCTTGCAGAAATGTCTCGCTTTAAGTTAGGAGAAATCTTGCTGGCTCGGATTTCTCCCCTTACCGATGACTGGTGGATACTTTCGAGCTCTCCCATCCCGAAGGGGAAATTGGGTAAGCCGAAGTTGGCGGTGGCGATCGGTAATTTCAAGCAAAATCACAAAAATAACCTATACAGCGATGCCCCGGAATTGTTAGAGCAAGCTTGGCAGTCAGTAGAAAAGTACCATGAAGATTTTACCGAATTTTTTGGCAGTGAGGAATTGACGCTATCGGGATATCACCTGAATAAACAGTTGGCTGAATTTCAGGAATTTATCACTAAAAAACGCCTAGCTGATATGGGCGTTGATGGAAGTAAATCTCTGGCGGATATCGTTGAAGATGCCGGAGTCGATCGAGAAGAAGTCAAAGCAGCAGCCATCGCCGCTGCAGGTGCTGATGCTAAAGCAGTTGAGGTAATGCTCGACAGCAATGCTAGTGCAAAAATGGTAATGCCGAAAGTCGAATTGCCCGATCGCTTCAAGAAAGCCGAACAGGTGAGTGCACTTTCTCATCCTCGCTGGGGACAAACCTTTTTGTCTACTTACGCTCAATTTACTGCACTGCTAGCAGCCGAAGACTTTTCAACCGTTCCCGGTTACGAAAAGCTGGTGCGTAACTATCTCGAAGATCCTGCAATTAATGTCTGGATTTGGCAACGGTTAGCTAAAGTTAATCCAGCGAAATTAGAACAAATTTTGCAAACTGTATTGCAGCGGACTAATTTTCAGATCGATCGCGATTTAGATGCCCTGCTGCAAGAGTTTAAAAAACCCTTAGAACCCGAACTCCCGGAAATTGCCAGCGTTCCCCTGCACCTGCACAACTTATTTCAGGAAGCTTTAGGCGAAGTTAATAAGTCAAAATCCAAGCCACAGGAGAAAAAGAAAAGCTCTAAGGGCTTTAAATCCTGATTTTAGGAACAGGCCGAAAAGCCTGTTCCTAATCTGCCTACTGGCATCACAATCTCTGCACTTCACCGTAAAATTACTTACTCTATCCCATCTAAAATTTCAACTCTAAAATCGATTGACCGAAGTTGAAAAACCCGGAATATTAGTGCGATCGTCCCGCTCGCGAGTTGCAGTGCGAGCGCCCCCGCTCGCGCTGCAACTCGAAAAATTATGATTCCGATGAAGCGCGGAAACGATATCAGTCCTGTTTAATTCAAACTTTAAAAATCACAACTATTTTCAGTAATATAACTGAACTCAATATTTTTTTGTTCGCTCAAACTTGGTGGAATTATCCATCTGTGTCAGCGCCGAGGGATTGGCATCGAAATTAAAACTCTACCGCTAAACTTCAAGATTTATTTCTTTTGACACTTGACTCAAACAAGGTGTTATGATGGGAAATATAAAAAAATAGTCTTCATAAGTTTGAGCGCTGACTACAATGATGCAAAATCTATTGAAACACGTGCGGGAATTGCAGGGACATATTGAGCAACTACCTGTAGATAAACAGGCGATTTTAACAAGCACTTTCGAGCATTTGTCCGCATCTTTACAAGAATTGGCTGCAGAGTTTCAGTCGCTTTTGTTGTCTAAACAATCCCAAGTCAAGTTAGAAAGAATTAACAGCAATTTAGAGATTAAAGTTGCCCAGCAAGCTGCTACTATCAGACATTTAGAGCAGCAGTTAGAGCAAAGCCAGATGCTGTACAAAAGGGTGACTCAGGCACTGACAAAAGGGGAATCCCGACTGCAAAGTCTCCTGCGAAATTCTTCCGATTTGATGACAATTCTCGAAGCAGACGGACGCATCCGAGACCAAAATTCGATCGCAGCAGAGCGGATGTTAGGCTACAATCTCGAACAAAGAATTGGCGAATTCCAAGACGATTTGATCCACCCAGACGATCTACCTGTTTGGCAAGCATATTTGGCAAAATTACTCAAACAGCCAGGGATTGCACCGCCTGTAGAATATCGGAAACGGCACGCTAACGGTTCTTGGGTGTATTTAGAAGTCATTGGTAACAATTTACTCCACGATTCCAGCATCAACGGCATAGTCATCAATTCCCGCGATATCACAGAGCGCAAGTTCTCAGAAGCAGCTTTGGAAAAATCGCAAAAGCAAATCGTTAATATCTTAGAAAAAATCACAGACGGCTTTTATGTGCTCAACCGCCAGTGGCAGTTTACCTACCTCAACGCGAAAGCAGAGCAGTGCTGGCAAAGAGGGCGTCAAGAACTTATAGGTAAAAATATTTGGGATGAGTTTCCTGATACAGCCGACACGATTTTTTTCAAGCAGTTTTACAGAGCGGTATCTGAGAACGTTAATGTTAAATTTGAAGGATATTACCCGCAGCTAAATATTTGGTTTGAAGTCGAGGCTTATCCCTCGGAAGAAGGTTTGTCGGTGTTTTTTCAAAATATAACCGATCGCAAAAATGCAGAAAACGCACTGCGAGCATCAGAATCGCGCTACCGTATTCTCTCGCAAATGACTTCAGATTTTGCCTATTCTTTTAAAGTATTGCCTGACAATACCTGGGCCTGCGAATGGATGACTGAAGCTTTTACTAAAATTACGGGTTATACTCCCAAAGAAATCGCAACTTCCGGCGGTTTACAATTCGACTGCATTCATCCCGACGACCTAGAAATGCTGCTGGAACAAATGCAGCTTCGTTCATCTAGCCGCAAGGAAGTAAGCGAGTATCGAATTGTCACCAAATCCGGTGAAATCCGGTGGCTGTGGGATTGTCGGCAAGTTGTGTGGGATGAAGTCGAGAACCGCGCTGTCGGCATTTATGGTGCTTGTCAGGACATCACACAACACAAGCTGGTAGAGGCTAAATTGTGCGAAACCAATCAAGTTTTACAAGGCTTAATTAAAGCTTTGCCGCTGGCAGTTGTCGGGGTTGATAGTAATGCTTTGGTGACGGTGTGGAATTCTGCGGCGGAGCGAGTTTTTGGCTGGAAGGAGTCTGAGGTTGTGGGGGAGCTTTTGCCGATCGTCCCTAGCGATGAAAACGTAAATTTTTATGCGATGTTTCAGTCAGAATTGGCAGGGGAAGCGCAAGTTGCTAGGGAATGTCGGCGGCGGCGGAAAGACGGTTCATCAATTGATGTCTGTATTTGGACTGCACCGATGCGAGATTCTGAGGGCTTGACTTCTGGCACTATCAAGATAGTTTCTCAGATTTCAGAAGCAAACGGAATGGAGGAAAATATGGGCTGGTTGCAATCCCGCAGAGATCGACTAGAACCATTTTGGGCGCGTTATGTCAAGCTTCCTGCGGGAATTAAAAATTTACAAACAACCTGAAACCAAAGTCTTGTGGGGTGGGCACTCTTAGCCCGCCCCAAAAATACAATTTAGATGCGGGACACCTTAGCTTCACGTTTTTTAATCTTCGACTTGCCGAACAGCCATGCGTTGCAGTGGCAGACTGAGTATGCTGGAAACTGTCAACAAGTAAGATAGAACCGTGGTCAGCTTCAGACTTGCCAACAACCAGTTGTCCTCCGGCAGAGGCATCTTTAGGGCAAAGACAGACATGGAGTAGACTATTGAGTAAACAAAACTCATCTTAATTAGGATTTCTTCGCTTAAAGTGCGATCGTCCCTTGGCTGCGATTTGCGATCGCTCAGCAAAATTAGACCCGCAATAGAAGCCACACAAGAAACCATAACGAGATAGTCATGCCAGTTAAGCTCAACCATTTTCAAACTTCCTTGATATCCTAATTTTTAGAATCTGACATCAGTCTAAAGGATAAGTTTTCCCAGTCAAAACAATAGTTACAAATTGACACAGCGGTAGTTACAAATCTCAATGAAAAATAATCGCGATCGGCAGCCACAGACTCGTTTAGTCAGCCGCCAAGGACAATTCCCCTTAAATATTGTCAAGTTGGGAGTACCTCGCCTGCATTTTGCCGACCTCTACCACAGGCTGCTAACTCTTTCTTGGCCTCGATTTTTCATCCTGATTTGTCTCTCCTATACAGTCGCGAATTCTTTATTTGCCTTAGCTTACTTGGCGGGAGGAGATTGCATTGCTAACGCGCGGCCGGGTTCTTTCCCAGATGCCTTTTATTTCAGCATCCAAACAATGGCGACGATCGGCTACGGCGCCATGTATCCGCGCACGGATTACGCTAATACTATAGTTGCGATCCAAGCGCTTTTTGGTTTGTGGGGAGTAGCAATGGTGACGGGACTGGCTTTTTCGAGATTTTCTCGACCAACAGCCAGAGTTATCTTCAGCCGCGTAGCTGTAATCGCTCCTTTCAACGGCGTTCCGACTCTGATGTACCGCACTGCAAATCAGCGTTTTAACCAGATTTTAGAAGCGCAGCAGCGAGCTACTTTGATCCGTGACGAGGTAACAGCGGAAGGAGAATTTATGCGGCGTTTTTACGATTTGCAATTGGTGCGAAGTCACTCTCCGATTTTTGCATTAACTTGGACGGTTATGCACGCAATTGATGAGAACAGTCCTTTGTACCAACTTACTGCAAAAGACTTGATGGAACAGCAAGCAGAAATTGTAATTACGTTAACAGGAATTGACGAAACTGTTTCGCAAACTATTCATGCGCGACATTCTTTTGTGGCGTCTGAAATTATGTGGAATATGCGGTTTGTAGATATTCTTTTGAAATCGGCGACGGGAGGGCGGGTGGTTGATTATACTCGGTTTCACGATGTGAAGCCTGTTGAATGAAAGTTTTGATTTAGCCACCAGTGCTAGAATACCTGTATGGCCAAAAAAAGTTAATATTTATGAACTCAATAACTGCAAATACGACACTGAAAGAATTGCAAGCGCAACTCTTAGCTTTAACTCCCGAAGAGAAGGCTCAAGCTATAGAATTACTAGCCCAAAGTTTAAGAAAATTTTGGTCTGGAATTCAAAAGACTCCCGGCGTGTGCGGCGGCGATGCTTGCATCAGACAAACGCGAATTCCTGTTTGGGTACTGGTGAATGCTCGCGGTTTAGGTATTTCTGAGGCTGAACTCCTAGAAGACTATCCGACTCTGCGTGCCGCTGATTTGGCGAATGCTTGGGCTTATGCTGAGGCATATTCTGATGAGATTGAAACAGCAATTCAAGAACAGGAAGAGGCATAAACAGTGGCAGATATTTATAGCGCGATCGCACAAAGCATTAAAAATGAAATATTTTACCATTTTAAATCAGCCTTTTATGAACGGGCAAGATGCCCGTTCCACAAGAAATTCATTCTTTGTGGAACGGGCATCTTGCCCGTTCTTGAAAATGGTACAACATCTCAGTTAACATAAACAAAATACTCCTCGTACTATGCGAATAATTCATACTGCTGACTGGCATTTAGGGCGACGTTTTCGAGGGATCGATCGCACTTTTGAAATTGCGATCGCCCTCGAACAGATTTTGAAGCAAGCAAAAGCATTGGATGTCGATGCTGTGCTCGTTGCGGGCGACATTTTCGACGTGCCCAACCCTCCCGCTTACGCCGAACGCATTGCTTATAACTTTTTCTGCGAACTCCAAGCGGCAGGAATTCCCGCAATTGCGATCGCCGGTAATCACGATTCGGCATCCCGCATCGACAGCATCGCGCAATTGCTTTCCCTCGCCGGTGTTCGCGCTTTAGGCAAACCCAGGCTTTCCGCCGACGGCGGCACAATTACTCTCAATACAAAAAGCGGTAAACTTTGTGTGGGCGCGATGCCTTTTGCTTCCGAACAAAGACTGTTAGATGCTAATTCTCTCTGGCAGTCTGGCGATGCCGATCGCCGAAAAGATTACCGCGAAATTGTAGCATATTTACTCGAAGATTTAACCAGAGAGTTTAGAGACAATACTGTCAATATTCTCATGGGACATATGAGCATTGACGGCGCTCGATTGGCAAAATCCGAAGTCGCTTATTACACGCGAGAAAAATACCTCCTATCATCGCAAACTCTGCCCCCGGAAGCTCAATATGTTGCCCTCGGACACATCCACATTCACCAGCGAATTTCTGAGACTTCTCCCGCTTATTATTCCGGTTCTTTGATTCAGTTAGATTTTGGAGAAGCGGAACAGGAAAAAGGATTTTGCTTGATAGAAGTTGAGCCGGGAAGTCAGGCAAAGGTGGAATTTAAGCCTGTGGCTTGCCACAAGCCGTTAAAAGTGCTTAAATGTCATAACGACAATCTCGATGAAACTTTACAAGCTCATCAGTACCATCCGGGTTTCTTGAAAGTAATTGTCGAACTGGACAGTCCGCAAATCGGACTTGCCGATCGAGTGCGCCAAATCTGTTCTCAAGCGCTGTTAATTGAACCGCGCTATCCAGATGCAGCGCTAGAACCAACAGAAATAACTACTATCGATCCCAATAATTTCGATCCGGCAGCCGAGTTTTGCAACTATTATCAAAACCGATTGGGAACGACACCTAAATCGGCAGTATTGGAGGAATTTAAAAATTTGTACAAGAAGTTTAAGGAAACAGTTAATAATTAAATGCGTAAAAAGATACAATCCAAAATCCAAAATCTCAAATTTCAAATAGTTTTAAGACTGAAACCCACGCTAAATGTCGCTTGTAGTCGAGTCTAGAACCCCCTAAATCCCCCTTAAGAAGGGGGACTTGGATAATACTCTTGTTCCCCCCTTATTAAGGGGGTTAGGGGGGATCGGGAAGACTGTAGAAGGAAGACACTAGACCGGAATATAACAATCTAAAACCCCAAATCTAAAATCTAAAATCAGTATGCGTCCACTCGAACTTATTCTCGAAGGATTTACCAGCTTCCACCGCGAACAGCGTTTAGATTTTTCTCAACTCGATTTGTTTGCCATTACTGGTGCTACAGGTGCGGGCAAATCTTCACTGCTAGATGCCATGACTTACGCTCTTTTTGGCACTACTACTCGCAGCGGCAAACAAGTAAGTGATTTGGCGAGCCAAGGTAGCGAAAATTTAAAAGTGCAGTTGCGTTTTGCTGTGGGTTCGGCACAGTACCGGGTGACGAGACGGTGGCGTTTCCGTCCGAAATCTCCCGAAAATAAGGTGATTTTGGACAACTGGCAAAATGGCCAATGGGAAACTTTGGGGACGAGTATCGTTGCTGTTCAAAATACCATTGAACAGATTTTAGGAATGGATTTTGATACTTTTACGCGCGCAATTGTTCTGCCTCAAGGCAAGTTTGATGAGTTTATTAAAGGGGATACTTCAAAACGCCGGGAAATTTTGCGGCAGCTAGCAGGATTTGAGATTTTTGAGCAGATGCGGAAGGAAACAAATGAACTCGCAAAGTTGCTGAAACAGGAACGGGAAATGGTGGAAAGGCAGCTAGCGGATTTGAGTGCGCCGACGGCGGATGAGGTGGATCAAAGACGATCGCAACTTTTGATTTTAGAGCAACAGTTGCCTGAGTTCGATCGCGCTGTTATGAAAGCTCAGAAGGCTCTAGATGAAGAGGAACAGCTATTTTCGCAAATCGCTCGCTGGCAAGAGTTACAACAACAACTGGCTAAATTAAATGCTAATTCTGCTGAGGTTGCAATTTTAGCACAGCGTTTAGAAAGAGCGCAAGCTGCCAATCATTTACAGGGAGATTGGGCTTTAGTGCGATCGGCTCGCCGTCAGTATGAAACTGCCGAAAGTGCCTCCGTGGCCGCGCGAAAGCAGTTAATTAAAGCTCGCTCTGAGCTGGCAGTAGAGCAGCAGCAACTTGACGCGGCCAAAGCCAAAGAAGAGGTGCTAGCGCCACAAATTAAGGCTCGCGAAGATGCTCTAGCTGCTGCTAAAGTATATGAAGAACAGCGCGCTCAATTAGAAAAAGAAGTTGCGCTTGCCCAAAAAATTCAACAGGAAAAACTGCGCTTTTTTATGGCAGCAGATAAAGACCTGCAAGCTGCTAACACTAAAATTCAAGGCGCTGGTTTTCGAGTTACTCAAGCAGCGGCACAACTCGAACAGTATGCGCCGGGAGGAAAGCGTTTAGAGCAATTGCAGCAAATTTCACCCTTATTGATGGAATTGCAGCTAATTACCAAGCAGCAAAAGACTCAGCAAGAACAGTTGGATAAATCTCTGGCAGATCGGGAAAAAGCTCAACAAAATTATGTGAAGGCTACCACTAATTTAGAAGCCATTGAACTCAGGCTAAAAGAGTGCGATCGCGAGTTAGAAGCGGCCCAAACCGCTAATGCGGAAGCGGCACGTTTAGAGAGTGTTGCTGCTGTCAGAATGTCGCTGAATTCTGGCGATACTTGCCCGGTGTGCGGGGGGGTGCATCCTGAGAGCGATCGGCTCCCTCCTTTGCCAGATTCTAATATTGTCGATGTCGCTGATTTGCGGCAGAAATTGGCGGGGGCAAATCAGCTTTTTCAAGATGCTCAAAGGTTGGCTGCTGAGGCAAAAAGTACAGCTTCAGCTTGCCAGCAAAAAGAGTCGGAAATTGCTCAAATGCTGGAATTAACTGCGAATAGAGTTGCAGAATTGCAGCAGCAAATCACTCAAGTTCTGGAAAATCCTCAGTGGGAAAGCTTGGGGTTGCAGCAGGAGTTGGCAATCCTTAAAGAGAGCGATCGCCAATACCGGGAAACCGAACAGCAGTTCCAACTGGCATCATTGGAATATGATAATTTTCAGGAAAGATTTAATTTGGCGGTGGCGACTCAAGCAGCTAAACAGCAGGAATATCAAGATGCGATCGCCGAATCAGACCGCCGCCAGCAACAGTTCCAAAGTTGTGTAAATGCGCTTTATCAAATTACCGAATATCAACCTTATGCTAATTTAGCAAAAGTCTTAGAGCAAGACAAGCAAGACTTGGCAAATCTGCTGAAAGTTGCCGAAAAATCCTATCAAACTGCTCAAAATAAGGTTATTCAAGCAGCAGAGAGAGAGCAACAAGCTGGAGAAGCTTTTGGGCAAGCCCAAGCCCAGAAACAGCAGCTAAATCTGGATTGGTCAGCAAAATTAACAGCGGCTGATTTCACAGAAGATACTTTTTTAGCAGCGGTTGCGACAGTTAAGGAACAATCAGAATGGGAAAATGTTATTCGCTCTCACCGCGAATCAAAAATTCAGTTAGAGACGCGGGCGAAAGATTTGAGCGAGGCGATCGCAGGCAGAACTACCGATGAAAATACTTTAGCACAAGTGCGATCCTCTCCGAGGGCTGCGCTAACGGCAAAACATACCGCCCAAGAAAACCTCAAACAAGCCAACAACAACCGCGCCGAACTTTTAGCTTGGATTCAAGTAGCAGCCCAAAATCTCGAACAAGCCGAAAGACTGTCACAGCAAATCACAAACTTCACAGAACAAGAGCAAACTTATCACACCTTAGCGCAGAATCTCAAATCCAACGAATTTCAATCGTACATTTTAGAACATTTAGAAGCAGAATTAGTCGGCAGCGCCACCTTAATTTTGCAAGAATTAACCGAAAATCGCTACAAACTAAAAAACCAAGACGGCGAATACTGGGTAACAGATAATTGGAACGGCGGCGAAGCTAGACGAGTGCGAACCCTTTCCGGTGGCGAAACCTTTGCAACTTCCTTATCAATGGCTTTAGCTTTGTCAGAAAAACTGTCTCAAGGAACTCACTTGGGCAGCTTGTTTCTCGATGAAGGATTTGGTACTTTAGATACGGAAACTCTCGAAAGCGTTACTCAAATTTTAGAATCTTTGCGGCAGCGAGACAGGCTGATTGGAGTGATTACCCACGTTCGAGAATTGGGCGAAAGATTGCCAGCACAAGTTAAAGTGTCTAAATCCCCCCAAGGTTCTAAAATAGAAGTTGAAAGAGTCTAAGTCTCTACTTTTTGCGATATATGGTAGTTTTTCTAGAATTGTGTTTCTTCTTCTGTAAAGATAGGAGGCCACAATTCTGAAACGGGCAATTCCCAACCGGGGAAAAGTTCTGGTAATGTTAAGATATCGCCATTTTGTAAAATTTGTGGTTCGCCAGCCGCTCGATAAATCTTCACTGTTTCTGCATCAGGATCGATCGCAATTCCGACAATCGCTCCGAGCTCAACAAACTTCAAAACCTTGGTTTCGATAGGCTGCGTGCGATCGCTTTGAGACTTAATCTCTACCACCAAATCGGGAACCAACTGTCCAAAATAACGCGGACTTTGGCGCAATCGTGCGGCGCGCACAAAGGAAACATCGGGCGCTTTGACGTTAGTATCTGGCATAATAAAGCCGCCTGCGGAGTCAAAAACTCGTCCGAGACGGCGGGGATTTACCCAAGCGAAAAGAAAGGCAATGAGACGGCTGCTGATTTCACTGGATACGATGTCAGATGGGCCCATAATTGAAAGTCTCCCGTCTTCTAGTTCAATTTGGTAATCTAAACCAGCTTCGGAAAAAGCGGTTTGAACTTGCTCAACATCTTTGACAGTCATCGTTGACATAGGAACTTTCTCCTGTTATGAGCTGATATTTCATTTTAGCACGATCGCTATTTTCAATCTATAATTTAGTCAAACCCCCAAGAAACAAATATTATATGAAAAATTACCCCACTCGAATGCAATCGGTACAGTCGCCCATAATTCCCGTAGTTGGCGAACTGATTCGCCAAAATCCCGGAACGATATCTTTAGGACAAGGTGTAGTTTACTACAATCCGCCACAAGAATCATTTGACAAAATCCCCGAATTCTTCGCAAATCCC
This sequence comes from Microcoleus sp. Z1_A1, assembly GCF_036700305.1. Classification (NCBI taxonomy): domain Bacteria; kingdom Bacillati; phylum Cyanobacteriota; class Cyanophyceae; order Oscillatoriales; family Microcoleaceae; genus Microcoleus; species Microcoleus sp. Z1_A1. The sequence continues at coordinate 195,300 of NZ_JAUBOR010000002.1, read as the reverse complement.
GACAATCACAAATACAAAGCCGTCGAAGGTATTCCACAATTACAGGATGCAATCGCAGCCAAACTCCAAACAGATAACGACATAGAAATTAATAGCAACAACTGCATTGTCGTTACCGCCGGCAGCAACATGGGATTTACCAACGCCATTCTCGCTATTACTTCGGCGGGGGACGAAGTTATTATCCAATCACCTTATTACTTTAACCACGAAATGGCGGCAATTATGGCAAATTGCCGACCAGTAATAGTAGAAACCGACGCAAACTATCAACTTAATATCGATGCTATAAAAAAAGCAATTACTGACAAAACGCGAGCCATAGTTACCATTTCACCAAATAATCCTACTGGTGTTGTTTATTCAGCCGAAGCACTTCGGGAAGTGAACGAAATTTGTCGCCAGCACAACATATATCACATCAGCGACGAAGCCTACGAATATTTTACTTATAACGGCGTCAGACACTGTTCGCCCGCCGCTTTTCCCAACAGCAGCGAACATACAATTTCTCTGTTTAGCCTCTCCAAAGCCTACGGTTTTGCGAGTTGGCGGATCGGGTATATGGTAATACCAGAACACTTGCTCGTTTCTGTGAGAAAGATTCAAGATACCATCTTAATTTGTCCGCCCGTAATTTCTCAGTATGCAGCCCTGGGAGCCTTGCAAGTTGGTAGAGGTTACTGCGATAATTATGTAAGGGCGATCGCATCCGTGCGCCAACTCGTATTAGACGAACTCAATACTATCCAAAACTTGTGTACAATTTCCCCAGCCGCTGGAGCTTTCTACTTTTTCTTGAAAGTTGATACTGAACTCGATACAATGGAATTAGTAGAACAATTAATTCGCGAATATCGCGTAGCAGTGCTTCCCGGTACAACTTTCGGCATGGATAACGGCTGCTATTTGCGCGTTGCTTACGGTGCTTTGGAGAAAGCAACCGCCACCGCAGGTATTAGGAGATTAGTTAAAGGTTTGAAGACAATTTTAAACAAGTAAAATAGGAAATTTCAAAATGGTTGCCACGAACTTGAAAGCAAATACAAATATCCAAGATACCTCCGCTGCAAGACTGGCAGACTTGCGCGATTTGATGGCAGATTATGAATTAGATTGCTATTACATCCCAGCGGTTGACGAACACTTAAATTTATCAGTTCCAGCAGCGAAGCAGCGGCGGGCTTGGATGTGCGGTTTTACGGGTTCCGCTGGCGATTTGTTGGTTGGCAAAGATTCCGCTTGGTTGTTTGTGGACTCCCGCTATTACGAACAAGCCGAATTGCAAGTCGATACTGGAATTATTCAAATATCGAAACTCGGGTTAGAAGGAAATTTAACCTTAATTGAAACTTTAGAAAAACTGGCTGTAGAATCGGCAGAAAAATCAAGGAAAATTCGCCTGGGTTTTGACCCGTTTACCGTAGCGACAGAGCAATATCAAAATTGGGTGAAAAAATTTGCAACGGCGGAGATTGAGCTCATACCAATCCGGGAGAATTTGACAGACAAAGTGCGATCGCAAACTCCTTGGCAAACAACAGAGACTTTACCCGCGATTGATGCAGAACCCATATTTAGCTTACCTGTATCCCTGACAGGAGAAACCGCCGCCGAAAAATTAGCCAGAGTCAGGGAAGCGATGCACAAAGCCAACATTGATGTGCTTCCGATTACCAACCTGAATCAAATAGCGTGGCTGTTCAATCTCCGAGGCTCGGATATCCCCCACATTCCCATTTTTATATCCTATGCCATTGTCACCACAGATTCAGCGTTTTTATTTACAAATCCCGAACGAATTTCACTAGAAATAAAGCAAGAATTGCGGGCGGATGTAACTTTGCTTCCCTACGCAGACTATCCGCATACATTAGAAACTTGCGTAAATTTGCCACATAAAGTTCGGGTACTTTTAGACCCAAAACACAGCACAGCAGGCACGTACCAGTTAATATTAAACCATCAAGAAGCGCAGTTTTACAACATCGAAATAGTTTTTAAGGCACATCCGGTAGAAGGGATGAAAGCTCGCAAAAATCCCGTAGAAATTGAGCAGATGAAATCAGCCAATTTCAAAGCAAGTCGAGCGAAAACTTTGGCTTTAAAGTGGTTGACAGAACAGCTAGAAAATGGTAAGGTAGTTACCGAGTTTGATGTCAAAGAAAGCATCGAACATTTTTACCAGCAAGAAACAGATTTTCAGACTTTAACTTTTAGAACGATCGCCGGTGCGGGAGCCAATAGCTCGATCGTACATTACGGAACCCCCAGCCCTGAAATAACGTTAAAACCGGGAGAACTGCTGCTGCTTGACTCAGGCGCGCAATATTTAGCAGGTACAACCGACGATACGAGAACAGTAAGTATCGGAGAACCGACGGCGCTACAAATAGAACACTACACAACAGTCTTAATCGCGCACATCAACTGTGCAATGCAGCAATTCCCCAAAGGAACAACGGGAGCGCAATTAGATGCGATCGCCCGTGCGGTATTATGGCAACAACAGCTAGACTACGGACACGGTACAGGGCACGGAGTCGGCGCGTTTTTAGCCGGTCACGAAGGGCCAAACGGCATCAGTAAATCTGTGCAGTATCCCCTGGAAGCCGGGATGGTAACTAGCATCGAACCGGGATATTACGAACCGGGATGGGGCGGAATTCGTATCGAAAATCTCTATGTTGTCAGGGAAATGCCATCCAAAAATGGTACTGTTTGGTACGGATTTGAAACGCTGACGTATATTCCGTTTGAGCGCAAATTAATAAATGTCGATCGGCTGTCACAGACTCAACTAGCATGGTTGAATAATTATCATGCTGCTGTAGTCGAGAAACTGGAACCCGTACTTGATGCAGCAACAATTGAATGGTTGAAAAAAGCCGCCGCACCCTGTGTGATATCAATTCCGGTTGCACCGGAATGATACCGAGGACACTGCAATGCTCATAGATGTCAACTTAAGGTCAGCCCGAAAGTCCGACAGGGGTTGAAACCCCTGTCTCAAAGCGAAAGTCCTCTTAAGAGGACTGAAGAACTCATTAAGCTGTCGCGCCTTTAAATTGCATATTCAGGGCGGGCGGGACGCCCAACCCCTACTCCCCACAAGAGTTAGATTGTTTTTTGACAGACAATTTAAATGCAGAACAGCTTAGTCCTCTTAAGAGGACTTTCGCTATTAGACAGGGAATTCATTCCCTGGCGGACTCGCGGGCTGACTAACGGGCTGGGCTGGCTGACAGCTTAAGTTGACACGCCTTGGGCACAGTGCGGTGTCCCTACCCCAAAATAATATTGTAATATTGTAGGGAAACAGCACGTGCAGTCTCCTGATTTCTTAAAAAACAGAATACCAAAATCCCCGACTTCTCCAAGAAGTCGGGGATTTAAGATACAAACATTTAGAGAATTTAGAGTAAAGCTGGTGACAGGATTTGAACCTGCGACAGGCTGATTACAAATCAGCTACTCTACCAACTGAGTTACACCAGCAGTGAAACTTAATATAGCAAACTTATAGTCATTAGCGCAACCCCCCCAGCCAATTTTTTTTCAAATTCGCTCAAAACCCCTCCCCGTAAGGGTAAAACCGGAATAGTCTGCCCACACCCGACTGCCAATTAAGGAATGAGAATTAAATAATATCAAATCCGGTAGCATCGGAATTATTCCTCTCTGTATTCTCTCCCTCTGCGTTCTCTGCGCCCTCTGCGGTTAAATCATTCCGATACAACCGGAAACGATATAACTTCCACAAGATTGTGGGATGGGCGGGACGCCCATCCCACAATAACAATTAAAATTGTAAGTTATTTAATTCGCGATCCTAACTAATCGCAGCGCCAAATCTTAATCGTCCGATCCGCACTCCCGCTGGCTAGCAAATTGCCCGAAGGTGCGATCGCCACCGAGTACACCGTACCCGAATGTCCCTTAAGACTGGTCAACAACTCCCCCGTCTGCAAATTCCAAATATTAATCGTATTATCATCGCACCCGCTAGCCAAAGTCAAACCGTCCCCACTGATAGCAACCGACTCGCCCCGACTCACATAATTCTGCAAAATATGCAGCGCCTCATTCGTTCCTAAATTCGTTACACCGTTTCCCCTCCCAGAATTAGTATTTAAAATCCGCAACAAACTGCCCGTCTGCAAATTTCGCAGCTTAATCGTATAATCATTGCTGACGCTAGCAAGAATCTGACCATCCGGCGCGATCGCCACAGAATTCACCCCAACATTCAACCCCGAAAGAGTCCGCAGCAACTTACCACTTTCCACATCCCAAACCTTGCTCGTCGCATCCGAACTGCCACTCGCCAATATTTTACCGTCCGGGCTAAAAACCACCGCATTCACATTATCAGAATGACCCCTCAAAGTCCGCAGCAACTCACCACTCCGCAAATTCCACAGCTTAATCGTATTATCAGCCCCGCCGCAGCTAGCAATTACCAGGCCCTTCGGGTTAATCGCCACCGAATTCACCTCCATAGAATGTCCCGGAAAAGTACACAGCAAATCACCATTGTGCAAATTCCAAAACTTAATTGTTTCGTCCGAACTGCCGCTGACCAACATTTTTCCGTCATAGCTAATAGCAACCGAATTTACGCGATCGGAATGTCCCGTCAGAGTGCCAATTAATTCCGTTGTTTCTAAATTCCAAATCTTAATAGTTTTATCCCAACTACCGCTAGCCAAAATTTTGCCGTCAGGGCTAATCGCCAGAGAATTCACAAACGATGAATGTCCCGGCAGCGTATATACACACCGCCATTTCTGATGTTTTAATTTGTGAGCTAATTCCTTCACCCGCTTAGCTGCAGCCTCAGCTTCCTCTCTGCGTTTGAGTTCAGCCTCCTCCAAACGCTGGCGTTCCGCCCTAGCTTTCGCCTCTCGCAGCGCCAGCCGCCGCATCTCTCCCTTAGAGACTATTCGCTGCTGCTCCTGAATTTCTTTAAGAGTTTCAATATACGGTTTTGCCCAATCTTTAGAAAACCATTCCTGAGCAAATTCCGCCTCTAATGTAAATAACTGAGGTTCGTGAGTAAAATCGATATTTAAATAATACAAATCCGCTAAAAAAGCGGCCAATAACTTGTGAATAGTCACAATTATTTGCCGAATAATTCGCAGGCTCAGCTTTCTATCTTTTCCCTCTGCCTCCAACTGTTGATAAACCTCTTCCCAATTCCAAGGCTGCATCGCTACTAGAGAAACGCTCTGATTGATGACTCCCCAAAAACCAACATGAAAATTCACTTCATAATCGCTGATATCGCTGTACAGTATAGCTGTCGGTACGGGAGACAACACAGTCTGCAACCGCTCCACATCAATATCAGAAATGGATTTTTTGAAATAGTCTCCGTAAAACTGAACCGGGCACAAATCTCCGTGCGGGGGGTAGTGCTGGTTCAAAAAAGCTCTTAACTTAGCCGGCAACTCGATATTCAGATTGTGGCGAAACGAATCGGGGCAATCTTGGCTAATTTTTGCGGGAGCAACTAACAGCAGCAATCGGTGCTGTTGCTGCTGCAAAATCTGTTCAGTTTCCTGCCTGCTCAAATTAGAAAACCAGTTGTCCCTGTCCCAAATAGTTTGAATTTCGTTCAGCTTAACTCGAATTGCTTCTGATTGAAATTCCCGCATTAAGTCGCGGCAAAGTCGGCTAATTGCCCGCTTATCTCTTACTTCTTGTGCCTTAATTCGATTAGCGCGTTCTTCTTTTACCCTTTCTTCTGCGCCGGCGATCGCGATTAATTCTTGTTCTCTAGCCTGCTGCCGCTGCAAATATCTCACTTGTGCTTTAATCCAGCGGGGGTCTTTTTTGATTTGCTGGTTCAAAGCTGAAGAACCAGAGGGCTCAATTTCTGCATAGCGTTCGTTGACAGCGCTTGCTCCCAATCTTTCTCCCAATTCAGAGGCTACAGGCTTCAACAGTTCAATTAGAGTGTCTGAGACTGGGCGGGGTAAGGACATACCAGTTAAAACTTTTTCTTACTTAAGGACGATCGCGCGAGTCAATCGATTTTAGATTTTAGATTTTAGATTTTAGATTTTAGATTTTAGATTTTAGATTTTAGATTTTAGATTTTAGAATTGAAGCATGACCCCACGGATAAATTCGGGAGCAAGTTTATCGGATACAGGTTTTTTATTTCTGGACGGATGAATCACGTGGCGGGTATCCTGGATGCTTTCGCTCAGGCATATCTCGATGGGGCGTGGGATCTTGGCATGATCCCTACATTTGGGCGATCGGTCATTCGATTTTAGATTTTAGATTTTAGATTTTAGATTGACTTGCGCGAGATAAATTCGGGGGCTTGAGGATTTTAGATTTTAGATTTTGGATTGATTCCACGGATAAATCACGTGGCGGATACCACATGAAGAAATTCGCTTGTCAACGTATCTAGAAGGCGTATCGTGCTGCCGCGCAAGTTTAGCACCTTAACTCAATCAGAGTATTTATACACTTTACATTTTACCCCGAATCTGAATCCAAAGCACCGACGGAAAAGACTTCAGGATATGCGATCGACCCTGAGTTCCCCCAATTTGTTTTTTTTGTTGCCTTTTGACTCGCTCTTGTCTATAATCGTACTTCACCACCCTAATTACGGTATTCCGACCTAATAACCGTACATTCACTAGAGGAACAAATATAATGAGCCCGTGGCAACGCCTAACTCAACACCTTCACTGGCCAAAACAGCCATCAGCCAGCACAAATCAATCATTTACTGCCATGAAAAGATTTGTATCGCTATTTTTAGTGGGAATAACTTTAAGTCTCGCCGTTGCATCCTGCGGCCAGGGAACCACCAACAACCCCGCAGGCACTCCAGGCGGTGCTACCCCAGCAGCCAACAAAGGCAACGTAGAATTAACCCTAGTATCCTTCGCAGTCACCAAAGTCGCCCACGAAGCCATAATTCCCAAATTCGTAGAACAATGGAAAAAAGAAAAAGGCCAAACCGTCACCTTCAACCAAAGCTATGGCGGTTCCGGTTCCCAAACTCGCGCCGTAATTGACGGTTTAGAAGCAGACATCGTACACCTAGCCCTCGCCTTCGACACTCAAAGAATCGAAAAAGCCGGACTAATTGAGCCTGGATGGGAAAAAGAAGTCCCCAACGAAGGCATAGTCAGCAAATCCGTAGCAGCAATAGTCACCCGCGAAGGCAATCCCAAAGGCGTCAAAACCTGGGAAGATTTAGGCAAAGACGGAGTAAAAGTGATTACTGCCGATCCCAAAACATCAGGCGTTGCCCGCTGGAATTTCCTCGCACTTTGGGGTTCGGTTGTTAAAACCGGAGGAGACGAAACCAAAGCATTAGACTTGACTACTAAAGTCTACAAAAACGTCCCCATCCTGACTAAAGATGCCCGCGAAGCCACCGACGTATTTTTCAAACAAGGCCAAGGCGACGCCTTAATTAATTACGAAAACGAGGTTATTTTGGCTGGTGAGAAAGGCGAAAAACCGACTTACACTATTCCAGACGTGAATGTGTCGATCGACAATCCCATTGCCATTATCGATAAAAACGTTGATAAACACGGTAATCGCGAAGTCGCCGAAGCATTTGTCAAATTTCTGTACAGCCCAGAAGCTCAGCGAGAATTTGCCAAAGCAGGCTTCCGCCCAGTAGATGCGACAGTAGCGGCGGAACCGGAATTTGCCCAAAAATATCCCCCCATCAAAACCCTATTTACAGCTCAAGACTTAGGAGGTTGGGGAGATATTCAGCAGAAATTCTTCGATGACGGAGCTATTTTTGACAAAATTCAAGGTTCAATTAGACAGTAGTGGCCGGGGCGGGTTTACCAGATGATTGGTTTTAGGCAATTATTTTTGGTAAAACCAGCCCCCGATCGCAATTATTCTTTCCAACTCAAAACTATTCACTTATGGCTGAATCATCTGCAATCAGTAACCCTCAATCTCCGATCGAAAATATCAAAAGGGCGATCGGCAAAATCACATTACCTTGGGGAATCACCCTAGGCTACCTCAGCTTAATGCTATTGCTCCCAGTTGCAGCATTGCTGCTGAAAGCCAGCACAGCAAACCCCGCCGAATTTTGGGCAATTGCCACCAGTCCGATCGCCCTTTCCGCCTACGATGTCACCTTCTTTACGGCATTAATTGCGGCATTAATTAACGGAGTCTTCGGCACATTAATTGCCTGGGTATTAGTCCGCTACGACTTTCCCTTAAAACGGATTATAGATGCAATCGTCGATTTACCCTTTGCGCTCCCTACCTCCGTCGCCGGTTTAACCCTCGCCACAGTTTACAGCGATAACGGCTGGATTGGTTGGTTTTTTGCACCTTTGGGAATCAAGATATCGTTTACTCGCTTAGGCGTAGGTATAGCAATGATATTTATTTCCTTGCCATTTATCGTTAGAACCGTACAGCCAGTTTTAAACGAGATGGAAAAAGAGATCGAAGAAGCAGCTTGGTGTTTAGGTGCTTCTCAATTTGAAACCTTCTGGCGAGTAGTTTTACCGCCGTTATTTCCGTCTATTTTAACCGGAGTAGCACTCGGCTTTTCGCGAGCGGTAGGCGAGTACGGCTCTACTGTAATTGTAGCTTCTAACATACCGTTCAAAGATTTAATCGCGCCCGTATTAATTTTTCAAAGATTGGAACAGTACGACTATGCAGGAGCAACAGTTATCGGCACTGTCATGTTAGGTATTTCCCTGGCAATGTTGTTCGCCATTAATCTCTTACAAGCATGGAGAAGACGCTATGACGACTAATATCAATTCACCCGCTGGTTACAAAAGTCCGCCCGCAGGTTCTAGTCGGAGCCAGGAAAAAGCTTGGGTAAAACCAACTTTAATCGGAATTGCGATCGGCTATCTCGCTCTTGTCTTATTTATCCCCACTCTCAACGTTTTTTATCAAGCCTTCAGAAAGGGATTTGAGCCATTTTTTTCTAATTTAACCTCACCAGATTTTCTTCACGCAGCGCAACTAACCCTGATAATTTCTCTGATAGTTGTGCCAATAAATACAGTATTCGGTTTGTGTGCAGCCTGGGTAATTGGCCGCAACAAATTTCGGGGGCGCACGCTATTAATCAGCCTTTTAGACGTGCCTTTTGCCATCTCTCCCGTAGTTGCAGGTTTAATGATTGTACTGCTTTACGGTCGGCTGGGATGGTTCGGGCCGTGGCTGGAGGCGGCAAATATCAGGGTTATTTTTGCCTTCCCTGGAATGGTGCTAGCGACTGCTTTTGTTACCTTGCCTTTTGTGGCCCGCGAAGTAATTCCTGTTTTGGAAGAAGTCGGAACAGATCAAGAAGAGGCGGCGAAAACTTTGGGAGCAAATGACTGGCAAATTTTCTGGAATGTCACGCTTCCCAGTATTCGCTGGGGATTGCTTTACGGAGTAATTTTGACCAATGCTAGAGCAATGGGAGAATTTGGAGCCGTCTCTGTGGTGTCGGGAAATATTGCTAAAAAAACACAAACTTTGCCTTTGTTTGTAGAGGATGCTTACAAGCAGTACGCGACGCAAGCCGCATTTTCGGCTGCGGTAGTTCTCGGTCTTTTAGCAGTTGTTACTCTCGTGCTTAAGGAGATTTTAGAACGAAAAACTAGGATTAAAGAAGTTGAAGAATAGTCATTAGTCATTAGTCATCAGTCATTAGTCATCAGTCATTAGTCATTAGTCATTAGTCATTAGGGTGCGCGCTGTGAACCTCATCCCTCAAACCACTCATTAGTAAGGTGCGGCGCTATCGACAATCTAGTGGGAAGCTCGAAAATCTCGCAGCAACGCACCCTACAAGATATTGGTACAAAATGTAAACTGAAACAAAAATTAGGAGTCCCAAATGTTAGCTCACAACACTAGCGAATCTCAATTTGAGCCGATCGACAATTTTCACAAAACCCAAGAATCAGATATTCCCAAATCTGAGATTGGCGACAGCAGACCAACTCAAACCCGCATTCGCATTCGTGTTCCTAAAGAATACCATCAGGAACCTGTAATCTCTAACCTGATTTCTGAATACGGTTTGACGGTAAATTTTAATGCCGCTTTGTTGGGTGTCAAAACTTTAGATGACGGTTGGTTTGATCTGGAACTTAACGGTACAAGTAAACAGATTGAAACGGCTCTGATGTATCTCAATGATTTAGATGTGGAAATCTGGAGCAATTCCAATTATCCCGATGAAGAAACTTGGTAATTAGTGAGTCTGGGACGCACCAACCTGGAAGATCAGCTAAGGATCGCGAATTAAATAATTTACACTCTTGAAAGTGGGATGGGCGTCCCGCCCGCCCTTTCTGGACGGGCGGGACGCCCATCCCACAAGAACCATCACGCATTCTAAGTTATTTAATTCTCATTCCTAATATTCTGGACTGACACGCATATTTTTTTCGACCCGATTTATTGAGCCTAATAGTCTCAAGTAATGTTAGTCATGAGTCAGCCTATCTCTTCCTGTAAAATAACCGTTATCAAGGTTCTAGTGAGGAATGCAAGCCTTCATAAAACTCAGAGGACTTGTTGCATTCCTCCCTACAAAGCAATTTAATGGCGGTTGTTCGTTAGCGAAGCTTGCAGAAGAGGATCGCAGGGAGCATCTCATATTTGTAAAAATACTTCTTCTGGCTCCTTCCTTCTTCCTCTTTCCTTCTGCCTCCTGCCTCCTGCCTCCTGCCTCAAAACTCCAATTTATAGCTGGGCTGCAAAGGTGAGATGCTCCCGGATCGCACATACCGATCATTCAGCAGGGAACAACTACCAAATAACACCAGCTTACAGCTAATAATCGTGATTGATGACTCTTGATTAAAAAATATCGATCGCCATCAATTAACTATTGGATTGACAATTTTTATAAAATCTGGTTTTTTCTCCATCTCTGGCATATCAATAAACAGCGCGCACGTCTTCTCCAACATTGTTGTAACAGCCGGAACAATATCCCCCTATAAAACTTCTAAACAATCAAACTAACTCAGTTATGGCAGGGCAGCATAAAAAAAAGTTTTTGTCAATATTCAATTTAGGTGAAAGTTAGGTTAGGTGAAATTAGGAGCGATCCTCTTCTGCAAGCTTCGCCAACGACTCTCATCCGCACTCAGCGGGAAAGCTCGATCGCTGCTGCGGTTGGTTTGTGATATGAATTTGATGTGTGCGTGTACCAGGAGAATTTGAACGTGGAACTCTATAAAGAACGGAAACACCAAATAGTTTTTGCTGATTCACAAGTTAAAGATTGCGAAAGTTTAACAGAAACGGTCAATTCCGATACAGAAATTGTTATTCTCAAAGCCGATCGCGACGGCATTGAGCAAATTGCCGAAACACTTAAACAGCGGAAAAACATTGCAGCCGTCCACATTTTGTCTCACGGCGCAGCAGCCAGCTTGCAACTGGGAGCAACAGAACTAAATCTGTGCAACATTGAAAGCTACCGCAATTATTTAGAAACATGGTTTGCTTTGCCAGCAGCCGAAACAAACTCGAACTCTTCAATTACAGCTAAACCCGAAATTCTACTTTACGGTTGCAACGTCGCCGCCACAGAAGCAGGTGTCGCTTTCGTCCAAAGGCTGAGCCAGCTCACCGGGGCAAATATTGCCGCTTCCGATAACTTGACTGGGAATGCTGCGTTGGGTGGAGATTGGGAACTCGAAGTAACTACGGGAAACATTGAAACACCTTTGGCATTTTCGGCTGAGGCGAGGGAAGCTTACAGTGGCGTACTGGCTGACTTGAACCAAAGGACTGGCGACTTTAACGGACTGGTAAATGCCATCAATGTTGCCAACATCAACAGTGGCATTGACACGATCACTCTCACTGCCGATATTACCCTCGCAGGGCAATTGCCGAGAATTACCGACACCACCACTATTGTTGGCGGTGGTTTCAAGATCAGCGGCAATAACAACCGTGCCTTTGTAGTTGATAACACAACATTTAACATCTCAAACCTCACCATTGATTCCGCACAAGCAGTAGGCAACGCAGGAACCGCCGGTGGTGGTGGCGCCGCAGGCTTAGGTGGCGCCCTTTTTATCAACAGCGGTACAGTCACAGTTGACAGAGTTACTTTTTCTAATAACTCTGCCGTTGGCGGTGCAGGTGCGGCGGGGAATGGTGGCAAGGGTGGTAGCGCGGATCTGGCTACTGTCTTTGGAGGCACAGCAGGGACAAATGGTAGAAATGGTAGAAATGGTCTACCAAGTAATGGCGCTGCCGGTGGGGTTGGCGAAGATGGCGAGGCTGGCGGTACTGGTAATGCTGGCGGTACTGGCGGTATTGGCGGCACTGGCGGTACTGGTGTTGGCGGCACAAACGGTGGTGCTGGTGGCATTGGTGGTGCTGGTGGTGCTGGTAGTGTTGTCGGTAGTGGCGGCGGTGGTGGTGGTGCCGGTGGCGGTGGCGGTCCTGCTGGTACTGGTATTCCAGGTAATGGTGGCAATGGCGGTGTTGGCGGTGCTGGCGCCTTTGGTGGCGGCGGTGGTGCTGGCGGTACTTCTGGTACAGGTGCGGTGCTTGGTGCTATCGGCGCTGGAGGCATTGGCGGCTTCGGCGGCGGTGGCGGTAGTGGCAATATTGCAAGCGCTGGAGGCACTTTTGGCGGTGCTGGTGCTACTGCTGGCGGCGGCGGTGCAGGTTTAGGTGGCGCGATTTTTGTTGGCGGTGGCACTTTGACCATGACCAACAGCACCTTATATAGCAACACAGTTACGGGTGGCAATGCTGGTAATGTTGCCGCAGGTGCGGGTACAGCCGCAGGTGGTGCAATTTTCGTCAACTTAGGTGCTACAGCTACCCTCACTAACAACACGATCGCTTATAACTCTGCAACAGCCGCCACAGTTGGCACACCGGCTAGTCTGATTGCTAGTGCCGGAGGAATTTACAACAACGGCGGTACAGTTACAGTCAAAAACACGATCGTCGCTGGCAACGTTGCTACTACCGACACTGATGTTACAGGGACATTCACCGGGAACAACAACCTGATTGGGGTTCTCGGCAGTAGCACTGGTTTTACAGCGACTCAGCAACTAACCGGTGCTTTGACAAATGTATTAGCACCAGTCGGCTCTGCCGGATTGAATGGCGCAACGGCTCCGGCTCCTTTCACCCTTGCCCTAGTTGATAACAGCCCGGTCACAACTAGCACTAACCAAGCCATTGGCGGTGGCAACAGCGCCGACGCAACAGCGGCCGGTTTAACTACTGACCAACGCGGTACAGGTTTCCCTCGGAAAATCGACAATACTCTTGTCAGCAAACCTAGTGTTGACATCGGTGCTTACGAGTACGGCCCAGTGGTCGTGGGTCAGAAATTCAACGACCTGAACGGGGATAGCCTGCAAGGTGCTGCGGCAACTGAACCAGGTCTAGGCGGCTGGACTATTACCGCAGGTACGAAGACTAATGTAACATCTGCGGTTGCTGCCACTCTCGGCCAATACACTCTCACGGATACTAAGGCCAATACAGCGATCGCAGAAACGTTACAAACCGATTGGGTGCAGACTTTAGCACCAACGGTGACGACTGGTACTGCTGATGTTACGGGTGCTAACTTCGGCAATTTCCAACTGACATCGATCGCGGGCAAAACCTACACCGATCTCGTCGGCAACAAAGTCTTAGACCTTGGCACCGACACCACATTAAACGGCGTCACGGTAACTTTATACAAAGACACCAACAACAACAACACGCTAGAAGTCGGCACAGATACGGTTGTGGGCACTCCACAAACCACTGCGGGAGCCGGAGATTACACATTCGCGGATATAGGCCCCGGCAATTACCTGATACAAGCCACTGCCCCAGCCAACTCCACTATCTCTTTCCCCGCTGCCGCACTTCCCGTTACCGCCCAAAGCGGTACTCCCGTCACCGGTCAAAACTTCGGCATTTTCCAAAACATCACCGTTAGCGGCACCAAATTCACCGACCTCACAGGTAATAGCTTCTCTGCTGACGACACCCCCCTCAACGGCACTACCATTCGCTTGTTCAAAGATACTAACGATAACAGCACTTTAGATAGCGGTGATACGGAAATTGCCTCTCAAGTTACCGGTACAGCGCCAGCGGCGCCTGGGACGTATAGCTTTGCCAACGTCGGCTCCGGTCGGCACTTTGTGAGAGAAGACGTGCCGGATGGTTTCTCACAAACCGCCGGCCCGACTTTTTATCCAATTAACCCGGTCAGCGGCACAAACATTACGGCTCAAAACTTCGGCAATTTCCAACTAGGCAAAATCAGCGGGATCAAATTTAATGACCTCAACAAAAATGGCATCCAAGATGGGCCAGAAGAACCACCGCTAGGAGGCTGGACAATTTACTTGGATGCCAACGACAGCGGCAGCCAAGATGCAATACCAGGCGAAACAGGCACCAACGCCACCGTCACCGATGTCGCCGGTAAGTATCAGTTCACCAACCTGCCAGCCGGCACTTATACAGTGCGGGAAGTGCCACAAACCGGCTGGACGCAAACTGTACCCCCCGTCAACCCAGCTAGGCCTACTGTTCCCGGCGCGTTTACGATCGCCGTCACCAGCGGCACAGACTCCCAAAACAACAACTTCGGCAACTTCAAGCCCAACTCGATTAGCGGTCTGAAGTTCAATGACCTCAACACAAATGGCATCCAAGATGCGCCAGCAGAAACAGGACTACCCAACTGGCAATTCTTCCTCGATACCAACGATAACGGTACTCTCGACACTGGGGAACCGAACACCCTCACCGATGCCACCGGCAACTACAAATTCCTCGATTTGTCAGCCGGAACCTATAAGGTGCGGGAAGTCTTGCAGCCTACTTGGACGCAAACTACCTCCGACCCGGCGGACATCACTGTCACCAGCGGTCAAGATATCGCTAATATCAACTTCGGCAACTTCCAGTCGAGCACTATCAGCGGTCAAAAATTCAATGACCTCAACAACAACGGCGTTAAGGATGCCGGAGAATTGGGGCTAGCTAACTGGCAAATATTCCTCGACAGTATCACTCCCGATGGCATCTTTCAGCAGGGCGAACCGACTACCATCACTGATGCAGCGGGCAACTACACTCTGCGAGATATACCTGCAGGTACTTACCAGGTAAGGGAAGTCCAGCAAAACGGCTGGACGCAGACGACCCCTAACCCCGCTCCCGTTACGGTTAATCCCTCGGATAACATCACAGGCATTGACTTCGGCAACTTCCTGCCCCAACCGGGGGCGATCCGAGGTCTGAAGTTCCAAGACACCAACAACAATGGCACTCAGGATGCTGGAGAACCGGGTTTACCCAATTTCCAAATTCAGTTAACCAATGTCGTAGCTGGAACTGCTCCTGCTCCTGTTACTACTACCACAGACAACAGTGGCAACTACCTGTTCGCGAACCTAACGCCGGGAACCTACCGCGTCAGGGAAGTCAACCAAACTGGGTTTACCCAAAGCACACCCGACCCTGCCGACATCGCCCTAACTTCAGGCGCTATTGTTACGGGCATCAACTTCGGGAACTTCCCAGCGCCGCCGCCGCCGACGCCGACTCCGACGCCGACTCCGACTCCGACGCCGACTCCGCCGCCAGTGCCACTGCCACCTGTACCGACGCCGACGCCTGCACCTGCGCCGACGCCTGCACCTGCGCCGACGCCTGCACCTGCGCCTGCACCTGCACCTGCGCCGACGCCTGCACCTGCACCTGTAACGACGCCGACGCCTGCACCTGTACCGACGCCGACACCGACACCGGAACCTGTACCGACAGATTTGGTTTGCCCTGAGAACTTCCCCAGGATAGCTACTCCCACTGAACCAGGTACTCCGACCGCGGGTAATGTGATCAATGGCCCTAACGGGGACGATACGATCGTGGGTAGTGCTGGCAGTGACTCTATCTTCGGGTTGAGCGGCAACGATTTGATCTTTGGTCGAGGGGGCGGTGACTATATCAATGGCAATACGGCCAACGATACTGTCTATGGAGGCATCGATAGCGATACTCTCTTTGGTGGCAAAGGGTTTGACCTGATTTTTGGCGATCGCGGTAACGATACGATTTATGGCAATCGTGGCAACGACTCTATTTCTGGCGACGAAGGCAATGACTTATTGTACGGGGGCAAAGCCGATGACGTAATTTTGGGAGGCGCTGGCGACGATGTGCTCTTTGGCGATCAAGGCAATGACACTCTCTGCGGCGACGACGGTAACAATACCTTAATTGGCGGCAGCGGTGATGATTTGCTCTTTGGTGGCACCGGCGATAACTTGCTCTTTGGTGGCATTGGCAGCGATACCCTCGTCGGTGGCAGTGGCAGCGATGGTTTTGTCTTATCAGCGGGGGGAGGAATTGACACGATTTTCAACTTCACTGCAGGAGTTGATTCGATCGAGTTGGTGGGAGGCTTGGACTTCAATCAACTGTCGTTAACCGAAACTAATGGCTCGACGGCGATCGGAATTGCCAACAGCGACCAGATTTTGGCTATACTGACGGGCGTACAGCCGAGCCAGTTATCGGCTCAGAGTTTTAACTTGCTGGTTTAGTCTGCCGATCAAAGTTTCGAGTGTCAGCCAAAGAAGGGGAACGAATTCCGTTCCCCTTCTTTGGTCAAATTTGTTCGAGATACTTCAGCAAGTCGGCCATTTCTTGCGGACTCGGTTGAAACTGCGGCATTGGTGGGGTTTGCCCGCTGGTGACTTGCCGGATCAGATCCAATTCGGATTTGCGCTCGGAAACTCCGTGCAAGTTGGGCCCGACTTGACTGTCTGAAACGGAGATGTGACAACCCGCACAGTTCATTTGAAAGATGGCGGAACCCTGAAACGGGTTGCCCGTGAGGGATAGGACGCTTTTGACGTAAGGATCGGCGACTTGAAATTGACGTATTGTGATAATTGCCAAGATGATGGCAAGCAACACCGCTAGCGCAAATATGGCAAGTCGCTCGATCGGGTTTTTAATTTCATTCCTGGCAAGTTGGTTATTCAAAGGAGTTCAATTAAAAATAGTATCTACAAGAAAATTT
The DNA here is from genome assembly GCF_036700305.1 of Microcoleus sp. Z1_A1. Lineage (NCBI taxonomy): Bacteria > Bacillati > Cyanobacteriota > Cyanophyceae > Oscillatoriales > Microcoleaceae > Microcoleus > Microcoleus sp. Z1_A1. Next base: position 178,223 of record NZ_JAUBOR010000002.1, on the reverse strand, counting down.
ATTTCTCATAACATAGCTTAATCGTTCGCAGCGGGGAGAGCAAGGTCTGAGACCCACGGAAGGCTGCTTTTGGGAAAATTCATCTGTGTAAGTGCTGGTAATATTAAAAATAGGTTGTTAAATCTTAACGTTGAGGAGCTCTCATGGTAGAACCGCTACTTTCAGGTATTGTTCTGGGTCTAATCTTTGTTACTCTGGCGGGGCTGTTTTTTGCTGCTTATCAGCAGTACAAGCGCGGCGATCAGTTGGGTATCAATAAGTAAAAGGCTTGTAGGGGCGGTGCCTTGAGTGCCCGCCCTGCCTTGAGTGCCCCCCGACTCATCCGTGTATCCGTGTCCAAATCCGTGTTGGGCTATTCGCCTTTGTTTGTTAAAGATATCGATCGAGAATAGCAGCAGTTTCCAAGCCTGTTTTTTCCCAGCTAAATTGTTTTGCCCTAGCCAAACCGAGCTCCCGCAAGTGCGATCGAACTTTGGCATCGACTGCAAGCTCTTGCATAGCAGAGGCAATTTCCTCGACGCTGTAGGGGTTGACTAATAACGCGCCGTCCCCCGCCACTTCGGGCATTGAAGACAGGTTAGAGGTGATGACAGGAGTGCCGCACCCCATTGCTTCGAGCACGGGGAGCCCGAATCCTTCCCAAAGACTGGGGAAAACCAGGGCGATCGCTTGGTTGATGACTTTGGGTAAGTCTGCCGCGGGGAGGTAATCTAGGAATTTTACTCGATCGGCCAATCCCAATTCTTGAACCTGCGCCTTCAGTAGCGGGGTATAGCGTTTGTCTTCCGAACCTGCTATCCACAATTCGTACTCGGAATTATCATGCAAAGCAGCAAAGGCTGCTACAACTCGCTGCACGTTTTTATACGGATTGTGGCGGCCGATATAAAGAAAATAATTGCTTGTTGGCAAGTCTAAAAAACGGAAAAAACTGGTATCGTATCCGGGGAAAATTGGCGTAATTAAATTAGTAGGAATATTGCAAAAATTAGCGATATCTTTGGCAGTTGATTCAGAGTCACAAATGACGTGTTGAGCCTGCCGCAGCACTTGGGGAATGTAGTAGCGGTGGTAAGGTGTCAGAGGATCGAAGCGGCGGGGAAATCGCAGCGCTATCAAGTCATGTACTGTAATTATATAGCGGCAACCTGCAAATAGAGGAGCTTCGGGAATTGGGGAAAATAACAGGTTAGATTTTAGCTGTTTGTAAATTTTGGGGAGTTGGGTTTGTGTCCACAGCAATCGGTTGATGTGTCCTTTGGTTCCTTGTTCGGGTGTTAGGTTGGCGGGGATTTGGTAGCAGTTGTTATTGGGAATTTTTTCGGCTGTTAGTAATGTTGGGTTGAGGGGTTTTAGGTGGGGAAATAGGTTTTTGGCGTAGATGGCTAAGCCGGTTGGTTTGGAAATTAGGAAGGAGAGGTTGATGAGCAGGTTGGATTGGGGATTGGGCATGGGATAATATGTAGAGTGCGGTTTTTGGGTGGGATTTTTTTTATTTAACCGCAGAGGGCGCAGAGGACGCAGAGAGGAGAAAGGAAGAGAGGGAAGATTTAAAGATATTGTTGTAAGATGTTGGCGGTTGCTTTTCCGGTTTTGTGCCAACTAAACTGAGATGTTCTGGCTAAACTAGCAGTTTTTAAGTTCGATCGCACTTTTGAATCTGTGGCTACTGTTTGCATGGCTTCGGCTATTTCTGGGATGCTGTAAGGATTGACTAATAATCCGGCATCTCCGGCTACTTCTGGCATTGATGACAGGTTGGATGTGATGACTGGTGTGCCGCAAGCCATTGCTTCTAAAATTGGTAAGCCGAATCCTTCCCACAGTGTAGGGAAAACTAGGGCGATCGCCTGATTCATCAGTACGGGCAATTGAGAATAGGGAACGTAACCGAGAAATTTTACCAAAGATTGTAAACCTAATTCTTCAACTTGTGCTGTCAACTGCGGCGTGTAGGCATTGGGAGGCCCTGCTAGCCACAATTCGTAGTTTGCGCGATCGGGTAAACTCGCAAATGCAGCAATTAATCTCTCCAAGTTTTTGTAAGGATCGTGTCTGCCGGTATAAAGAAAATAATTTTTGGCGGGCAAGTCGAGATATCTAAAATTAATATTATCGCAAGCTAGGGGAATGGCGGTCATTTTCTTAGACGGAATCTGGAAAAAGTTAGCAACATCTGCCGCCGTTGCTTGAGAATCGCAAATAATGTGTTCTGCTTGTCGCAAAACCTGCGGTATGTAGTAGCGGAAATAAGCTGTTAATCGAGAAAACCGTTGGGGAAATCGCAAAGGAATTAAATCGTGAACTGTGACGATGTAGCGGCAGCCGGAATATAAAGGTGCTTCGGGAATTGGGGAAAATATCAGGCTTGACTGCAATTTTTTGTAAATTTTTGGCAAGTTGAATTGAGTCCACAGCAGCCTGTTAATTTGTCCTTTTGACCCTCGATCCGGTGTCAGAGTTTCTGGGATTTGATAGCAAGTATAATTGTTAATTTGCTGGGAAGTCAGTAATGTTGGTTCTAGCGGTTCCAGTTGCGGGAAAAGATTAGCGGCGTAAGTCCCGATTCCAGTTGGTTCGGGTGTTAAGAAGGACAAATTGATTAACAGTGAATTAGACATGATTTTAGGGAAAGATATCCGGCGACTGGAAGTCGCGACTACACATACAAAGTCCGCCTACGCGGACTAAAGAAAACGCTAATAAAATCGACTTTGATATTAGTCCTATGCAAGAGGACTTTAGCTTTGAGCCCGGGGTTTTAACCCCTGGTGGACTATTTAATTAGCCTTTAAGTTCGATCGAGCATTTGAGCTATATCGGCAGGATTTGGCAGCCGAATTGTAGCATACTCTTCGTGAAGAATATCAAAAAAACTATTGACTTTTTTCTCAAAATGTGCAAGTCTAAAGTTCTGACTGCGTTGCTGTGCACCAGCTTGAAGTTCTGCTAGCAAATCAGGATTAACAATTAGTTGATGTGAATGCTGGCACAGTTCCTCAACGGTATTGAACAAAAAGCCCGATCGCCCATGTTCCACAATTTCCGGTTGGCCGCCACCGTTGAAAACAATCGGAGCACAATAGTTGTGCATTGCTTCCACAGTCGCCATCCCGAAATGCTCAAATCTTTGAGGATTGACTTCACCCAAACCGCAGCCGTGCCAAAATATACTTGCTCTAGCATAAAGTGATTTTACCTCATCAAAGTCAGCATTGACTTTTAGCTCGATCGCCCTTGAATCTTGCTTCAATAAGTTCTGAACAGTCTTTAAATAAGGATTTTTCGGAATGCTGCTGCCAACCAAAATTAGTCGCCATCCTTGAAAATCTTCGGGATAATCCGCTAGCAAACTGCGGAAAGCTTTAATTAGTTCAATTTGCTTTTTTGTTCCCCCAGCTTCAAACTGTCCCACAGCCAAAATTATTTTTTCTTTCGGCACTTTAACTGTTGCCATTTCCACGGGCGGATAAAGCAGAAAAGTTGGCTGTAGGTTCCAGCGTTTTTCCAACCACTTGACGGTAAATTGACTGTTGACAATAATGAAAGTGTAATCATCGACAGCAAAGTGACGGTTGCGGAAGGTATTGGGAAAGTGACAGAAAAATACTGAAATTGGCGACAGTGGTTTAACTTTTTCCAGTTGGTTCGCGTTGATGAAAATATCGTAGTTTTTGCTTTCTCTGGCAATTTCATCAAAGGGATTTTCCATATCTTCCACGATGATGCTGGAATCGATGCACTGCATTCCGCGTTTATCGTAAAACGCCAAGGGCATAATTTTAATTTTGCATCCTGAAAGGTTGAGTCCGTACCACGATTCTAAGTCGGAAACAGCAACTGGTTTGTTGGCGATAAAAGTAATGTCAAATTCATTTTGCAGCAGCGAGGCGAGGGTAGCAACGTATTTTTGACCGCCACCAATAAAATGCAGTCCGTGATCGTAAATGGCGATCGACATTTTGCGATCGCCCCGAACCACCTGTAAGCGAGACAAAATGCGATCGATCTTCATCCGACTGTAAATCACCGCCAACTTTTCCGACAACTGTGGCAATACAGTTTCGATGATTTCTGGTTTCTGATAATCTAGAAGTTTTTTAATCGCTACAAATAAACTCTCGAACAGCAAATCGTACTGCTTATGGGTAAAAAAATCTGAAGTATGAATTGAAGATACTAATTGCAACGGTTCATGTTTCGCCAAATACAAAAACCGATTGCGGTTGCAGAAATACTCGGTGAGTTTGCTGCCTTTACTCGAACCCCGATACTCGTGATGGGCGATAGCGGCGGGAGTATAAAGCATTTTCCAACCGCGTTTGTGGCAGCGTTTGGCAAACTCTACATCCTCAAAATACATCACAAAATCTTCATCTATCGGCCCCACATCTTCCAGACATTTCCTGCGGAAAAGCACCGCCGCCCAACAAAGTCCTTCGACTTCCCGTTCTGTATCGTACTGTCCCGCATCTTTTTCGCCAAAACCGACATCTTGCCAATAAAAATTAGGTAATTGCTGAATACCAGCGCTGTTAATTCGCCCGTCTTTAAACAACAATTTGCCGCTAGTCGCACCTACTTCTTTATTAGTTTCTAGCCGTTTTACAAGAATCTCTAACCAGCGACTGTCAAGGGTAGCATCGTTATTTAGAAACCCGATATATTGCCCTTTTGCTTCGCTGATGCCGAGGTTGAGGGCTTTCGCAAAGTTGTTGGCGGAGTTGACAAAAATCCGAACTTTGGGAAATAGTTCGCGCAGGGAATTAACGGAATCGTCTTGAGAACAATTATCAATTACAATTAAATCAAGTTGCGATTCGGGATACGCAAGTTTTTGTAGAGATTTTAAGCAATCTTTCGTGTGGCGCAGACCGTTATAGTTGACTATAATTAACGAGCATATGGGCAGTGCAGTCATTCGATTTTAGATTTTAGATTTTAGATTTTAGATTGAGGAATTTAAGGATTGAAGAATTTTCGATTTGGGATTAAATCATTGAAAATTTGAATCATTGAAAATTTGAAGAATTGAGGAATTTTCGATTGGGGATTTAGGATTTTAGATTGAGGAATTGAATAATTTTCGATTTTTGATTGAAGCATTGAAGCATTGCTCTCGCGAATAAATCTGGGGCCTTGTGACCAAATTATTTTGGGTCATCTTTGATGCTTTATTTTTGTCGATCGAGCAATTGAGCGGTAATCTTCTCTAAAATAGCAGTATGTTGCTGCTGCACTGCTTTAATTTGCTCTATTTCAGACTGAAAAGTTGCGATCGCTCTTTGTTGAGTCTCAAGCTGTGCTGTAACTTCGGGATATTCGCTGCTGAATTCCGATTCAATTTTTTCAAAGATAGTTTGTTGATTTTCTTGCAATTTTTGCAATTGTGTGCTTAATGTATGCACGACCCGCGTATTAGCAAAATTGTAAATTACTTGTCGTTCGAGTACCGGTCTGAGCAATTTTCGGACTATTTTCCTAACGACGATGACTGCGGAACCGAGTCGCCTTTGGTAAGAGGTAATGGGGATATTATAAATGTCGAAACCTGCTTTTAAAAGGGCGATATCTTCGTCATCTTCATTTTGGGCGATCGCACTATTTTCTGTTCCCAACAGCGACAGCTCAGCAATACCAATTCGCGGCTCCAAAGTTTGCCGCAATTTATGTATTATCTGTTGAGTTGGTATTTCTTCGTACTGCAAACTTTCCTCTCCTTTAGATAACTTACTATGACTTATTATGGAACAGGAATCTTTGCTGTTTCCATCATTGTAATTAATTGTGGAACAGGCCGGAAAGCCTGTTCAAGGGCGGGCAGGATGCCCAACCCCTACTCCCCACAAGAAAATTTATCTCTTGCTAAATCAGGATTATTGCTTCCGATATTGGCAATATCTCAATTTAAGCTATAGCAATCCTAAATCATTTGTGAATTTCTTACTCCCTCCCCGAACCCGCGGGGAGGGTTGGGGGGGGGTAAAAAGTTGACGACTCCTGCAAGGATTGCTATAACTCAATTTGACTGTCATCACCAATCATAAACCGCAGAGCTTTTGGACGAGCCGGTGCATTGGTGAGTTGAGCTCGCTGCCCGATCACGCTGTCAACAATTCGCTGGTGAATGCCAACTATTTTCGCCCCTTGCAATATTACACTGTGTTCGATATCAGCATCAATCATCGTCACGCGATCGGCAATACTGCTGTAAGGCCCGATAAAGCAATTTTCTATGCGGCAATTTTCCCCAATTACCACTGGCCCGCGAACTGTAGAATTAATGATTTCCGTTCCTTCTCCTATTTGCACTCGCCCGATAATTTGACTTTTCGCATCTACTTTTAATTCAGTTGAAGCTACGATACAGCTATCTAAAATGATTTGGTTTGCACTCAGCAAATCATCTTTTTTACCCGTATCCAGCCACCAACCCTCTAAATTGCAGGCTTCTACCTGTTTTTCCTTATTGATGAGTTGTTGAATGGCATCGGTAATTTCGAGTTCACCCCGGGGCGAAGGTTGAATTTGATCGATCGCCTCGTGGATAGTAGGAGCAAAAAAGTAAATCCCCACCAGTGCTAAATTGGACGGCGGAACCTTGGGCTTTTCTACTAACTGCAAAACTCGGCCTTTCTCATCAACTTTTGCCACACCGAAAGCAGAGGGATTGGAAACGGGACGCAGCATAATCAGAGCGTCTAGTTTCTGCGTGTTAAAAATCTCTAAAAACGGATCTAACTGATTCTGAATTAAGTTATCTCCCAAATACATAATAAATGGAGAATCGCCCAAAAACGGTCTGGCAACTTTTACCGCGTGAGCGAGCCCTGCCGGCTCTGCTTGCAAGATATAAGTAATTTTCGCACCGAAGCGAGATCCATCTCCTGTTTTCGTCTTCACCTCTTCCCCGGTTTCGGGACTAATAATAATCCCAATATCCGTAATCCCAGCCGCCACAATTCCTTCAATTCCGTACCACAGTATCGGCTTATTTGCTACAGGAACCAACTGCTTAGCACCCGTATAGGTGAGGGGACGCAAGCGTGTTCCTTTACCGCCAGAGAGGATGAGTGCTTTCATTGGGTGAACTCTGAGTTATGCTTTAGGGTTTGCGGTGCTGGCAACTATTGCCTGCACTTGTTGCTCTTGTTGATTTTAAACTACCGCTACCCCGCTGGCAATAGTTGCAGTGTCTCCTGACACCAATGATTTATTTTGCTCATACTTTTATAGTGCTGGACACACAGAGTTTCAATCGATTTTAGATTTTAGATTTTAGATTTTAGATTTTAGATTTTAGAATTGACTTGCGCGAGATAAATACGTTCGGCAAGTTTCATCGGATACAGGTTTTTTATTTCTGGACGGATGAATCACGTGGCGGGTATCCTCGATGCTTTCGGTCAGAAACCAGGTTTATTGCCACAGGAAGCAGTTAAAAGCTGAGTTTTTTGTCAAAAAAACCCTTTCTTAAGGTTGCAAGTGCGCCCGTCCCGATTTAATTGTCTACCCTTTTAATAGCGGCCATATCGGGCAATCAATTGACTACCACTATTGTTTTGATTTGTCAACCAAGCCCACATCTGATCGCCCAGACAAAAATGCCACCATTCGTTTGGATGCTGCTGAAAACCCGCAGCTATCATCGCATCTTTTAATATTTTCCTGCGACGGTGATATTCTTGTTTTTTCGGATCCTTACTATTACAGAAGTAATCTGGATAAGAACGTTCTGATATTTCATCAATCGGAGAACCCATATCAATTTGCAGATTGTTTTCATCCACTAAAGTTATATCTAAAGCTGCACCTGTACTGTGAGGGGGCGGCGTTGCGCGATCGAGGCTGGGTAGTGCCCAAAATTGATATACGTGTTCTATAATCACTTGGCGTTTGTCTTCGGAAACCGGAAATTCGCAGCCTTGAGCTATGGCAATTTGATTAAAAGTATAATCTACCATAAATTGCTGCACTTCCACGGGTCGATAAGCGTCAAATATCAGAATTTTCCAATTTTGATGATTTTGCTGTAGCTGGGTTTGAGCGGCGATTAAACTATCTACAACTCCTTGCCGCAAGTAGAAAGGGGAATCTGCTTTGCTGTTGTGATAGGGTGCACCCAACTTTTGATAAGGGTGCGGTATTTCAAAGGCAAAATGTTCTGCTGGAATAGGGACTAAAGGTTCGCCACATTCGTCGATCGCTATTTGCTGGTATGGTTTCATATCAAGGTGTTACCCTACTTTATGATTACTGATGAACTACAATACTCAGTATATGCTTTTCACTTGAGTCAGCCGCGCGGCAAATAGCAAAGCAGCTAGAATATCCTCATGTTCTAAATCGTCATAGTCATCTACAATTTCTTTAGCATTCATACGAGAACTGAGTAATTCAAGAATTAACTCTACTGGATATCGGAGACCGCGAATACAGGGTTTTCCGTGACAGATATTTGGATCGAGTGTGATGCGCTGCAAAAGTTCGTTTTCCATATTTTAGGAGCACATATTAAATATATCCTAACCTAAAGAGCGTAGCTTTCGATCGGTTTGTAGTAAGGACTTTAGTGCTTTCAATCTTCACCTAAAGTCCTAAAGTCCTTACAGCCAAAAAATCCTAACTTTGGCGGTAAGCAACTACCGCATAAAATGGATCGCCGCTTGGTATTCGCAGCATTTGCATAAAACTCGGCAAGTTAGGCTTGCGAGCAATTACTTCCGGCTTGCTAAATCCGGGTATATTCGCTCCTTTGACAGAATCAAAGTAACTCTTGACTAATTCTACCCGATCGCCCTCGGAACCTTCCCGCCAAGCCGCGATCGCCTTTTGATAAAACATCCGGTTGGAAAAGCTCATAATTGCTACGCCACCAGGCTTCAAAATGCGGTGAATCTCGGCAAAAATCGCATCCGGGTGCTGCAAATACTGTACCGAAACACAGTTGACAACGGCGTCAAACTCTGCATCCGGCAGTGGCAATTTGGGATTTGCGTTCAAATTCTGCACGAAATAATGATTCAGTCTGCGATTTTTTGCCAACTCTTCTTCATTCATGCCGTGCCCTTCAACATGGGCAAATTGCATCTCGTCGGGCAAGTGAGAAACCCAACTGCTCATCATATCAAAGACCCGAGTATTCGGTTTCAGCCGTTCCCGATACAAATCGGTTAGTTGCTGAATGAATCCATCGTCTACGTGCGTTACAAACCGAGGATAGGAGTAGAACAAATTGTCGTCGGTGTCATCTAACTTGGTGCGCTGGTCGGCTGGAAGCAACATAAATTCAGATCGCGAACTAGATTTACTCTTTCTAGTTTAAGAACAATTAAGAATTGTTAACATATCCGGCAGAGGGTGGATTCCCGCTTTTAGCGTAGCATTCGATCGCCAAAAAACTGACTTGCACCCTTTGGGGCTTGTGGCAAGAAGACGGTTTGCCGACTTCCAGCATTGGCGACAAACTGCAAGAGGTAGGCCAGACGCTGACAGGCGCGATCGATCGCATGGAAGAAACAGGCCTAGTCCGCCGGGAGAGATCCACGCGCGGCTGACAGATGCAGGTAGGGAACTGCAAAACGTCCTACCGCCGCTAGTAGCTGAAATCCGAGACAAGTCAATGACTGGAATTTCACAGCCCGATCAAGAACGCTTCTGAGAATCGATCGGGCGATCGTCAATCTTTCCTAAACCGACAAATCGCTCTTTTGGATGAAACGCAGGAGCCTCTACCTCTACTAAATTATAAATAACCGCAAAATACTACGCACTCTTAAAAACAGCAGTCTTAATAAATACTTGGACACGGATACACGGATGAATTTATAAGTCGGGGATTTGAGTTGTTTAGGGTTAAGGCCGACTAGCAGCAGAAATCCCGGACTTCTGGGAGTTGGAGAAGTTTGAGAAGTCGGGAATTTGATTATTTTCGGTTAAAGGCGATCGCCCTTGCAATATCATCTTAAAAAGTTAGGTATCTGGTATAGCGATCCTCGCATCATTTCCATAATTCTTGTAGGGGTAGCACTACCCCTACAAATCCTCATGAATGATGCGAGGATTGCTATAGTGAAAACCCAACCGAAATCTCGTTCACCAGCTAGAAAACGTATTGTTGCTTTGTGATGAGTGGCGATCGATTCAAATCGGAAAAATCTAATTGCCAAGAAAACCCTTCTATGGTATACTAGAAGATTGTGAATATTAATCAAAAGTAAAGTAACAAGCCGGGAGAAATCAAAATGACACAGCAAACCCTGCACGGAACCAGCCGCAAAAGAAAAAGAACATCCGGTTTTCGCGCCAGAATGCGTACCGTAACCGGTCGATTGGTAATCAAAGCTCGCCGCAGCAAAGGTCGCCACCGCCTCGCAGTCTAGCACTGCATCAAGGTTGAGAGGCCTCAACGATCGCCCTACGCCATGTTGCCCGATACAAACCGACTTAAGCACCGAAAAGACTTCAGCGCCGTATACCGCAAGGGAATGCGCCGTAACTCGGCCCATTTCAGCTTAAAAGCTCTGCGTAAACCAAAAAGCGCCGACTTTGCGAAACCGACAGCCGAAAAATCCTTGCAGCCAACTCGCACAGGCATTTCCATCAGCCTGAAAGTCAGCAAACGCGCTGTAGTCCGCAATCGGATTAAGCGTCAGATTCGGGCAGCTTTGCGACAGCTATTGCCCCGATTAAAATTCGGGTGGGATTTAGTAATTGTCGTGCGTCCGATCGCACAAGAGTGCAATTATGCAGAAATTCTGCAAGAATTAGAGCAGTTGTTGGTAGAAGCCGAGGTACTAGATGGGAATTCGAGAGGAAGTATATTATGAAGGCGGCCCCGCGCCCGGAGACTTGATCCTCAATTTACTCCTGGGGCTGACTGTGGTGGGAATCCCCCTAGCAGTAGGAGCAATTGTCCGGGCTCTGTGGCTGCGGTATCGGATCACGAGCCGCCGAGTGTCCGTAACTAGCGGTTGGATGGGGGGCGAACAGACAGACGTTATCTACTCAGATATAGTCAAAATCGTCACAGTACCTCGCGGTTTCGGGACTTACGGAGACATGGTGCTCACCATGAAAAATGGCAGCCGCTTGGAACTCAGAGCTATGCCGAAATTTCGAGCAATGTATGACTACATTAACGAAAAACTGCCCGCAGCCGCTCAAAAAGCAAACGCGGCCCAAGCTAAATAACCGAACCGCTTTCACCCAGATTAGAGGCCCAATTCAGTGCGAGTATTGGCAAACTCATTAAAACAAACCCGCAGACCGGGCGGTCGATCGACGGGCAATGTCCTAAGATAGAGACAAAACCCTAAAAATTGAGGCGGCTCGCCTTCAGCGGGTAAAAATAGTTCTCAACAGCAAACATAGAGCACCTAAATTAACTCAAAGCGAATGGATTTCGGTATCTCGTTTCTCTCCAACAACCTCATGCTTCCGATCCTAGATTTTTTCTACGGGATCGTGCCAAGCTACGGTTTAGCGATCGTAGCTCTGACGCTCGTGATTCGCTTTGCTCTTTATCCTCTCAACGCAGGCTCTCTTCGCAATATGCGGCGCATGAAAGTAGCGCAGCCATTGATGAAAGAGCGAGTAGATCAAATTCAAAAACTCTATAAAGACAATCCTGCCAAACAGCAGGAGGAAATGAGCAAAGTATACAAAGAATTTGGTAATCCTCTAGCAGGATGCTTCCCCTTAGTGCTGCAAATGCCAGTGCTGTTTGCACTGTTTGCAACGCTCAGGGGTTCGCCGTTTTCTGACATAAATTACAGCGTTAACGTTCAAGTTTTGCCCAAAGAACAAATCGAAACTGTTCAACCGCAAGCTTTTGCTACACCGCCCCAAAATATTTACGTCACAGGTACTTTTCATGCTCCAGTTGTGGGGGTAATTCCAGGGGGCGACAAAATCGCAGTCGGCGACACAACAAAGATAAATTTTCAAACCCCAGAGGGCAAACCTCTAAAAGTTTTAGCTGCAGAAAATAAGAGCGAAATCGACTTTGAACCCGGCTGGAAAGTCATCAAAGGCGAAGAAGTGGTCAAGGTAGATGAACAGGGCAACATCACAGCCTTAGCGCCCGGTGAAGCCACAGTTCAAGGCACAATCCCCGGATTGGCTAGTAACAAAGGATTCCTGTTTATTGAAGCTCTAGGCCGCGTTGGCGCGATCGACTCAGACGGTACACTCCACTGGGATATTTTGGTGATGATCCTGGGCTTCGGCATCAGTTTGTACATCAACCAAACCCTTTCAGGACAAGCACAAGGGCCAAACGACAACCCCCAACAGGCTACAGTTAACAAACTGACGCCAGTCATATTTTCAGGGATGTTTTTGTTCTTCCCGCTGCCCGCCGGCGTGTTGATGTATATGCTGATTGCTAACATCTTCCAAACAGTTCAATCGTTTATTTTGTCGCGAGAACCGCTGCCCGAAAACCTCCAAAAAATAGTGGACGAAGCAGAGGCGAAAACCCAAAAAGAACAAGGATTAGATGCACTTCCCTTTGAGCCCAAGCGTTCTAAGAAAAAGGCTTGATTTTAACAACAATGAAAGACTCTCAAATGCAGCGCGGACAGGCATGGTTAGAAGAATTGCTACAACTGTCCGCAATTCCTTCAAAAGTGGTATGCGAACAACAAAAAGATTGCTATTGGATGACAATAGATGAAAGCAATCTGACTCCCGAACAAGTTGCAATCTTAGTCGGGCCAAACGGTAATGTAATAGATGCCATTCAGTACCTCTGTAACACGGTTCAGAATATAGGTCAGGAAGTAGAGGAGTCAATTCCTTATACAGTTGAACTAAATGGCTATCGCATCCGCCGCCAAGAAGAATTGCGATCGATGGCAGAGTACGCAGCAGATCAAGCCCGATCGACGGGAGTTGAAGTTGAAATAAAATCGCTGTCTTCGGCAGAACGCCGTCAAGTCCACAGCTTTTTGAGCGAATGTGAGGATATAGAAACTTACAGTCAAGGACAAGAACCCGATCGGCGTTTGGTAGTGCGGCTGCGCTGACGCTAAAGAAGGAAGAAGGAAGAAGGAAGAAGGAAGAAGTTAAAAATTAACTATTCCTTTTGACCTTTGAATTCAAGAAGTAGGAAGGCAAAAGATTATGGAGACAATTTATATCCCTCATCTCCTCACAAAAAGTGAGCGGAAAGAGGTCATTGATTTTGAAGAATTTATCCCCGATTTAGAAACTCTTACTCCGGTGCGAGGACGACTGCAAGTGACTCACCAAGGGAATTATCTTGAGGTGAAGGCGAAAGCAGAAACAATAGTTACTCTCACCTGCCACAGATGCTTGAAACAATACAATCATCGTTTGGCACTCAACTCATCGGAACTAATCTGGCTCGAAGAAACAGCAAATCAAACAGATTCCAGTTCAGCAGAAATAGAAGTGGCTTTAGAAGATTTGGTGGAAAATTTGTCCCCAGGTGGCTATTTCTCTCCGGGCGATTGGGTGTACGAGCAAATGTGTTTGGAACTGCCGCACAAACAGATATGCGATATTGAATGTCCGGGAATTTCTTTAACTGATGATGCCAATACAGAAAGCACCGAAACAGTCTCAGACAGTCGCTGGGCGTCTCTGGAAGCACTTAAACGGCAATTGCCTTAGTCAGTTGGCAGTGGGCAGTTGGCAGTGGGCAGTTGGCATTAGCTAATAAGAAATAACAAAGAACAAATAACAAATAACCACTGACAACTAACAACTAACCACTGACAACTGACTAATGACTATTTTTAGCGACGAGTTTGAACTACTCCTGCGATCGCGCTACCCCCTAATTTACATTCCCACACGGGAAGAAGAGCGCGTAGAAGCCGCGATCGCCCAAAGTGCCAAAAAACAAGGTTCTCGCGCCGTCTACATCTGGGATTTTGTTGATGGCTACCAAGGCAATCCCAACGATACAGGTTTTGGCAAGCGCAACCCGCTCCAAGCTTTGGAATTTCTCGAAAAATTGCCCGCCAGCGCGCCGGCAATTTTTATTCTGCGCGACTTTCAGCGGTTTTTGGAAGATGTCTCGATTTCCCGCAAGCTGCGGAATTTGGCGAGACTCCTCAAATCAGTACCCAAAAATATTGTCATCATATCTCCTCTAGTTTCGATCCCCGAAGACCTCAGCGAAGTGATGACTGTTTTGGAGTTTCCCCTGCCTGCGGCGGCGGAAATCAAAATTGAGGTAGAAAGGCTATTAGGGGCTACCGGACAAGCCATTGAGGGGCGTTTGCTGGACGAAATAGTACGCTGCTGTCAAGGGCTGTCGATCGAACGAATCCGTCGAGTTTTGGCCAAGGCGATCGCCACCAGAGGCGAACTCCATTCCGACGACGCGGAACTGATTTTAGAAGAAAAGCGCCAAACAATTCGCCAAACTCAAATTCTGGATTTTTACCCAGCCCGCGAAAATATTTCCGATATCGGCGGTTTGGACAATCTCAAAGAATGGCTGCTGCGACGTGGCGGTGCTTTTACCGATCGAGCTCGCCAATACGGTTTGCCCCATCCCAGAGGTTTGTTGTTAGTCGGAATTCAAGGAACCGGAAAATCCTTAACAGCAAAGGCGATCGCCCACCACTGGCATTTGCCTTTACTGCGGTTGGATGTCGGGCGCTTGTTTGCCGGATTAGTCGGAGAATCGGAATCCCGCACCAGGCAAATGATTCAGCTAGCGGAAGCTTTGGCCCCCTGCGTGTTGTGGATTGACGAGATTGACAAAGCTTTTGCCGGATTAGACGGTAAAGGGGATTCCGGGACAACCAGCCGGGTGTTCGGGACATTTATTACTTGGTTGGCAGAAAAAACTTCGCCGGTGTTTGTAGTCGCAACAGCCAACAACATCCAGTCTTTGCCGCCAGAAATGCTGAGAAAAGGCAGGTTTGACGAAATATTTTTTGTGGGTTTGCCCAGCCAGGAGGAACGGCGGGCGATTTTTGAGGTACATTTGTTGCGGTTGCGATCGCACAGCATCAAAAATTACGATGTAGAGCGCTTGGCTTACGAAACTCCCGATTTTTCAGGGGCCGAAATCGAGCAAACTTTGATTGAAGCAATGCACATTGGGTTTAGCCAAAATCGAGACTTTACCACTGATGATATTTTAGAATCAGCTAGTCAGATGGTGCCCTTAGCCAGAACGGCTCAAGAACAAATCCAGTTTCTCCAAGATTGGGCCGCTGCTGGGAAAGCTCGCCTTGCTTCTAGATACGGCAGTCTGAGCCGCCGGATTCAAGGCTAACCTTTTGAAGTCAGTAGTCAGTAGTTCGTAATCACTTGTCAGTGGGCAGTTACCAGATTTTACTCAATATTCAGCAGTCAACACTCAACCTTCTTCCTTCTTCCTTCTTCCTTCTTCCTTCTGCCCTCTGCCTTCTGCCTTCTGCCTGACATCCGTTACATCCGTTACAGCATCCGTTGCCGAACTTCCTTCATTTGCGGTTTTATGAACACTGTATATAGCGTTTTCAAATTTTTAGTGGGTTTTCTGCTCGCGATCGTCCTGATGGCAGGTGCTAGCGTGGCTGCTGCACTTTACTTTGCCGCTAAGCTAACTACTATCCCCGAAAAACCTGTTTTTTCCAACGACAAAACACCAGCTCAGGTTGCGGGCGCTGCGCCGAAGTCAACAGCCCAGGCTAGCCCTGTTTCTACATCTAGCGATGCCCCGTCTCCCAAACCGCTGGAACCGGGAGCTTACCGCGCGATGGTGACTCAGCCGATCGGCTTAATTCTCCGCGATACTGGTAGCCGAGACTCGAACCGCATTGGCGGTGTTGCTTACAAGGAAAGAGTCGTAGTTTTGGAAGAGTCGCCCGACAAAGAGTGGCAGCGAATTCGCATTGAGGATGGCAATCGCGAAGGTTGGGTCAAAGGTGGCAATACTGAAAGAATTGAGGGCGAATAGGAATTAGATAACAAATATACTCATCTCATTGTGAGGGCAGCGAACCAATCGCAGTGTGAAAATTGTTCACCAACGCCGGGTTTTTTCCTGTGTATTGTTGCCAAGGGCTATATACACATTTATTGCAAAAAGTCAAGTTAAATTTATTTTCGATATTTGAGATTGCAGTTTGATGCGCTGAGACTGCGGGTGCGATCGCCCCTGCCAAATCCTGAATTTGACATAAAAGCCCAGCAGACAAAAGGTTTCAAGAGCTCAAAGTCAACATAAAAACTTGAAAAAACATAATTTTAACTTATGTAATTCAGGAGAGTATGTTAAGAAAATTAGCAAAATTTTAAGGTTAGTTGCAAAACCCAGGCTGTTGTCACCGCTGAACAGGTAAGAGTGGTAGCTTGGATTACAAGATGTAAGTTTTCTGCTATTGAGCTAGCAACAATAAAAAATATGTACGACAAACGTCCCGATCGAGATTTGGCGACTGCTGCTGTTACTGCGGCTTTGGGAGCTGGGGTCGTTACCTCTTTTGCCGTGAGCAGAGGCCAAAACCCGCTGGTAGCCCTCGCAATTACTGTTTTTGCAGCAGGAGTAGCTGTAATTTGCGATCGGTTCGGCTTAATTTAAGCGAGCGTCGATTTTTTAATACACAGTCAACTTACGAGATGTTACACCATTCTCAATAAGCTTTTTATGAACAGGCAAGAAGCCTATTCCACAAGAAAATTCACTCTTTGTGGAACAGGCCGGAAAGCCTGTTCTTAAGAATGATGCAAGATGTGAGCTTATCAAAAAATCCCCGCCCTATTTGCAACTAGCAAAAGTGGGGATTTTTAGTGGCTAGTTTTTGGGTTAAGCAGCGGTACTTTCCTAGGGCGTCGGTTCAGTATTCGGACTTGACAAAACTAAAGGTCTATGATAGGGGAATTGAGAAGCCGGTTAAATTCTAACAATCAGGAAGAAAGAAGAAATTTTATGCGTCCTCCCTCATGGCATCCTCCCATTGAACTGTCAGACTCAGAAGCGTTGATTATCAAACGCATCAAGAGAGCCAAGCTATTCACATTTCTTCGGCTAAACCGTTCATCCATATTTAATGATGAATTCCAAGACGAACTCGCTACAATTTTTAAAGACAGCACTGTTGGCAACTGTCCAGTGCCTCCTGCACAACTTGCGTTGGCAACAATCCTTCAAGCCTATATGGGGATTTCCGATGATGAAGTGATAGAAGAAATGGTAATGGATCAACGTTGGCAGTTGGTTTTAGATTGTCTGGGTTCCGAAACTCCACCCTTCAGTAAAGCTACCTTAATTAGATTCCGGAAGGGGTTAATCAAAAAAGAACTCGACCAACGTTTAATTGACCGCACCGTTGAAATTGCTAAACAAAAAGGTGGGTTTGGCTCATCTCAATTAAGACTCGCCTTAGATTCCTCACCATTATGGGGGGCCGGTAAAGTCGAAGATACATATAATCTATTGGGTCATGCTTTGCGTAAGGCAGTGAGTGTGATAGCTCGTCAGCAGGGGCGGGGGCTGACAGAAATGGCTGATGAAGCCGGTGCGCCAATTCTCAAGAATTCCAGCTTAAAAACTGCCTTACCATTATGGGGGGCCGGTAAAGTCGAAGATACATATAATCTATTGGGTCATGCTTTGCGTAAGGCAGTGAGTGTGATAGCTCGTCAGCAGGGGCGGGGGCTGACAGAAATGGCTGATGAAGCCGGTGCGCCAATTCTCAAGAATTCCAGCTTAAAAACTGCCTTAGACTTAAACTGGGATGATCCAATCGAGCGTCAAAACGCACTTTCAATTATCCTAAACAGCTTAGATTCTGTAGAAAAATGGATGCAAAGCCAGTCCGATTGTGATGAAATTGAAGTTGCCAAAGAAACTCTGGATATTGCTCGATTCATTGAATCCCAAAATGTGACTTTAGATTCTCAAGGATCTCCTATTCTCACCAAAGGGGTTGCCAAAGACCGTCGCATTTCTATTGAAGACCCAGATATGCGGCATGGACGGAAAAGCCGGTCTAAGAAAATAGATGGGTATAAACGTCACGTCCTCAAAGATTTAGATATAGGTGTAGTTCGGGCTGTGGCTTTGACGAAAGCAAATACTCCAGAATCTGCTGCTACGGTTGACCTAGAAAGTGACTTAAGATTCCAAAATCCTCACCTAGCTGAGTTACATATTGACCGAGCTTATTTATCCAGTCATTGGGTCACACAGCGGGATGAGCAATTAAAAATATTTTGTAAGGCGTGGCCGGTCAGAAATTCTGGCCGGTTTGATAAAAATGCCTTTTTCCTAGACTGGGATACGCATTTAATTAGCTGCCCAAATCAGGTAAGTATCCCATTTGAACCTGGAAAAGTTGTTCATTTTCCTGAGAGTGAATGTGCAATTTGTCCTCTGAGGGAAGACTGTACGAACAGTAAAAAAGGACGCAGTATATCAATTCATGCTGATGAAGCCTTAATGCAAGAGTTGCGAGCGCGTCAATCCACTACTATTGGTCGTCAAGAATTGAGAGAGCGTACTACAGTTGAACATTCTTTAGCTCATATTGGTCATTGGCAGGGGAATCGTGCCCGCTATATTGGACAACGTAAAAATCTCTTCGATCTACGCCGAGTCGCTGTTGTCCATAACCTTCATGTCATTGCTCGAATGGATAAGGTTCTGCCAGTTAAACCGAGCATAGAGTCGAACTCATTGACAGGGTAACTGCATACAGCCTTTTTCTTGTCAATACCTAATACTGAACCGACGCTCTAGACGCACTCGCCACATCAAGAAGCCGCGTTTCTTAACAAAAAACCTGCGGTTTCAAACTCTTTACCCGACAACAAATTAAGGTGATGACAGCCTGCGCGCAACTCTTGTGGTAATTTCTGCAGCAGCCAGATAAAATATTAGCCACCACTACCCCAGAACTTATTGTCTTTTAGCCTTAAAGGCTAAGACTATGCCTGCAAACTTTTTTGCTGAGTCTCGCGTCTCTAGAAGCAGCGATGCTATCTTGGTTGTTACCTGTAATTATTTTTGACAGTAAATTTTTTAGAAAAACGGGTGCTTCGCGCTTTCCCAGTAGAACTTAGCGTTGATAAAATCCAAGCCAAGCGTGCTAAAAATGATTTTTGGCAGTTTGCTCCCACAATCCACCCACAATTTCACACTAAAAAATTATGGAATCTCTTGCTTACCTCGAACTTGCTCTTGTTTGCGAAGCACCCCCAGAGTCGAAAATTTTTGATGAACCCAAGTGGCAAAACCTATCGAGTCAGACTTACGTCCGTTTGCTGTCTCTGGCTTTGATGCTGTCGGTTTTGAGTGCAGCCGGTGCGGCTTTTGCTCAAATAGATCCGGGATATCCAAATGTGCGCTCTGTTCAAGACAGGTTGCGGGAACTCGGTTATTTTCCCAGATCATCGACAGGTCAACTCGGCCCGGTAACAAAACAAGCGCTGACTAACTTTCAGCGAGACTATCAACTGTCGCTGACTGGTAGGCCCGATCGAGCTACTGTGATCGCACTCAACAGTTTTGCCGGGGACGATCGACCTTTTAATACTATTTATACAAATTATCGGGAGCTGCGTTTTGGAGACGCGGGTGCAGATGTTTCAGCTCTCCAGCGCAGGTTGCAGCAGCTAGGCTACTTCAGCGCCCATCCCACAGGGAGTTTTCGCGAAGTTACTCAAAATGCGGTTAGATACTTCCAGCGAATTAATCGACTGCGGGTAACTGGAATTGCCAATAGGCAAACTTTAGCTTTGCTGTTTGGTTCCACCCGGCCGGTTCCCCCCGTGACGCTTCCGGGGGATATTTCGGGAAATGGCGGTTGCAAGGGGCTGCGGTTCGGGGACAGAGGGGCGACGGTAGACTTGATCCAGCGGCAATTAAAAGCTTTGGGCTATTTTGAAGGCGGCGTTGACGGCAAGTTTCGGGAACGCACTCTCTACGCTGTGACTCGTTTTCAGCAAGATTACAATCTCGTTTCTGACGGCTGCGCTGACACTGCTACTTTGACTGCTATAGATGCCCAGATGAGGCAAGCTCAAATTACCTCATGGACTGAGGAAGATTATCAACAGAGTAATGCCGGAGATTTTCTGGAGTTGGGCGACAGAGGCCGAGAAGTAGAATTTGTCCAGCGGCGGCTGCAAGAATTGGGTTATTACAGGAGCCAGATTCACGGTTGGTTCGATCGACCAACTCAAGCAGCTTTGATCCGCTTTCAGAGAGATAGCGGGATGTTCGGGACTGGAAGAGTCGATCGCAGCACTCGATCGGCTTTGTGGCAAGGCAACAGGCAGGCCTCCGCGCCTGTGCCGCAAATTGCCGCTGGTTTGCGACGGGGCGATACTGGGCCTGCTGTCCGACAACTTCAGTCTGCGCTCAGAAGTCTGGGCAAAAACCCCGGCCCGGTGAACGGAGTATTTGGAGCCGAAACCGAGTTTGCCGTGCTGTCGTTTCAGCAGGAACGCAATTTGTCACCGGCGACGGGTATTGCCACTCCGGCGACTTGGGCTGCGCTCCAAAACGGATTAGCTGGGCGGCTAGCTGTTCCTGCTGTTCCAATTAGCAGCAGTTTCAACTCTCGTCGATCGAGCATTCAGCAATTACAAAGGCGGCTGCAAGACCTCGGCTTTTACACAGGCTCGATCAGCGGAGTTTTTGATACTCCCACGAGAGACGCCCTCGATCGAGCTCAGCGCAGTTACGGGGTCAGCAGCGACGATTTGTTGAGCCAAACTTTTTAGCCCCAGCCTTGCGGCTACATCAAGGAAATCGGGTTTCTGCTTTCCGACTCATTCCTGAAATGATGTATTTTTCCTAAGAAACCCGGTTTCCGCGTAACTGCGATCGCACTTGGGCTACCGATTTTTGTTAAAAATTGTAACAAGCCGTACTTAAAATGCGAAAATAGTGTACCGTCACTCGATTGAATCCGGGGCGCTGCTGCCGTTTTGGGCGATCGACCTCGGACAAGACCAATTGCTAGAAACCAAAGACGGCCATCCCATCCGCAAAGCTTCGTGGCACACCGTATGAATGGTTAGCTGGCAGTCTAGCAGGTGCAACCCAGACTTTTCAGCTTGCTTCATGCCAATTTTCAAAATCGAATCGTTGTTAAATTCGATCGTTCTGTTGCACTGAACGCAGACTAGGTGGTGGTGGTGATGCGGGTAAGGCTGGTTTATTTCATAGTGTTTGTGACCTTCTGCTAGTTCGAGTTCGCGGAGGAGGCTCATCCTTGCCATTAACTTTAAAGTTCGGTAAATGGTAGACAAGCTAATGTTTTCGCCGCGATTTTTTAACAAAGTGTACAAATCCTCCGCACTCAGGTGATTGCCTTTGGGGAGGTTCTGAAACACGTGCAAGATGGTTTCCCGTTGGGGAGTCATCCGCCAGCCTTTGTCATTGAGTTCGGATTTGAATGAGGACGCGGTATAAAGTGCCATAGTGACCCTCTCAAGAAAGTCTGCCTATTGACAATAATACACAACGATCGAGATATTTTGCAAATATCGCAGCTTATTGAAAAAAGATTGAGGAAAAAATTTGGTTTATGATATTTATTGACTTTTAACCAGCTTTATGAATGATATCAAATCCGGTAGCATCGGAATTATTCCTCTCTGTATTCTCTCCCTCTGCGTTCTCTGCGCCCTCTGCGGTTAAATCATTCCGATAGAACCGGAAACGATATGAAAGCATCCAGGATACAAGCCCCCGGATTCATCCGTGGGGTCAATTCTTTAATCTAAAATCTAAAATCTAAAATCTAAAATCGATTGACTTGCTGCAGAGGACAGAGAAGCTGTTGAGAAGTAAATATTGTTACTTCTGCCGAATGCCTCATGCCTTCTGCACAAGTGCCAAATGCCTTGATCCCTGATTAATCGCGCTGACTGACCGCCCAAATTTAAGTCAAAGACTCCAGATAGTCGCGGACGCGGTTGCGACGCTTAGGTTGGCGGAGTTTTTGCAAAGCTTTGGCTTCAATTTGACGCACTCGTTCGCGGGACAAGTCGAGGGCGCGACCGATTTCTGCCAGCGAATAGGGGTGTCCGTCACCCAAACCAAAGCGCATCAGAATTACATCTCGCTCGCGGCTGGTCAAATCTGCCAGCAATTGCTGCAAGTCGCGGTGCAGAGCTTCTCGCATCAGCATTTCTTCTGGGGAGATGCTGTCGGTTTCGAGCAAGTCGCCCAACTCTGTATCTTTTTCGTTGCCCACTTTAGTTTCCAAAGAAACAGAACGGGGGACTCGCAGCAAAACTTCTCGGACTTGGGGCGCCGTCATGTCCAACTCAACAGCGATGTCTTCGATCGTAGCTGTCCGACCTTTTTCTTGAGAAATTTTGCGCTGGGCTTTTTTGATTTTGTTCAGTTTTTCGGTGATGTGGACGGGGAGGCGAATGGTGCGGCTTTGAGTGGCGATCGCCCGCGTAATTCCCTGCCGAATCCACCAGTAGGCATAGGTGCTAAACCGATAGCCCCGCGTCGGGTCAAACTTTTCTACAGCTCGCTCCAGTCCGAGAGTACCTTCTTGTATTAAGTCGAGCAATTCTAAACCGCGATTTTGATATTTTTTCGCCACCGAAACCACCAGGCGCAGGTTCGCCTTAATCATGTGGTCTTTCGCTTCGATGCCTTCAGCTTGAACTCTTTCGATCGTCTCAACCGTCATCTCGGCTAACTCGGCCCACTGGCGCTTGCCTTCGGCCATAATTCGCTTGAGTTCTGGCACGTCACCGACGCCGGCAGTTAATGCCCAGCGTTCCAAGGAAGGTTTGTGTCCCAACTGTGCGGACAAGCGATCGCGCACTTCAATTAAATGCACGAAACGCGCAATTAGCCCTTCTTCCTGGGAGGCGACGGTGTTGCGTAATTCCAGCAATTTGATATAGCGCTGAACTTTTTGAGCTTCCGAGACTTCTTCGTCTCTACCCAAGAGACGAACCCGACCTATTTCTTGGAGGTACAGGCGCACTAAATCTGTAGTGCGACGGTTGGCATTTTTTTGCAATTTGGCTGCTGGGTCTGCATCTTCTGTCTCTGCTGGGTCTTGGTCGAGCAGTTCGTCTCCAGCTTCTTCAACATCTTCATCCAACACATCACCTGGCAAGGGATTGACTCGCAGTTGTTCGTCGAATTCAGCTTCAGCGTAAAAAGAGGTGGCTGGCATAGTGATTTTCTCAGTGGCTCCGGTGAAAAGATGCTACGCTTGGCGGTTATTTATAATTAAGATGCCCACTTGGTTAAGACGAAGCATCACCGCTTTGTGTTTCTTTAGTAACTTTCCTGACTTTTTTGCTGTTGGAGAGATCGAACTTTTGCTGCCCCACTTGTTTTACCAAGATTCTGGAAAACGCTAAGAACTTTCTGATGTAACAGGTTGAAGGCCCGAAAAGTGTGTTGTACTTCTTTGTTTATGTAGCTAGTATAGATAGTGACTCGCTATAAACAAGTGACGTTAGTCAGAAGTTAAGTTAATCTTCATCACCGATTACCTGGTTCCCGATCACTTCGGAAAATTAGCCATTTTTTTAATAAAACTTTATATAACTCGGCGCTCTTGATTAAATACGCTGCCGTGAGCGCGGAAGTTTAATCCATTATAGAATATGGGTCTCAGAGTTGCTAGAGTCCCCTGTACCGAGTTATTGGCTGACGCAAAAACCGGGTTTCTCGATGTCTTTTGCGTAAGTCATGAGTTTGAGGGGGCGATCGACCGATAATTGTTTTGCTATGGGCTGCTGCTTCGGGCTTAACATCAGGCCGAGAACCCCAGCATCAGAAACGGGGTTTTTTGCACCATGCCGTCACAGAAAGCGCAGGTTTTTCGTTGCTGTTGACTCGATCGGGTCTTAAAGCCCTGGACGTAGGGGTGCGTCGAAACCGGGTTTTTTCACCAAAATACTTGATTAAAGCCCTAAATCTCGGTTAAAAAACCCGGTTTCTTTGTGGGCGAGTGGCTCAATCCTATCTTACTGAGAATGGTGCGATCCTCTTCGAGGGCTTCGCTAACGGGCGCGAGTCAACTCAAATTAAAATTGCTAGCGTGGGTAAAGTTTCATCAGTTCCCTCACCTGTTCGGCGTGATAGGAACTGCGAGTTAAGGGAGAAGCGACAACTTGCAAGAATCCCAAAGATTCGCCAAACTTTCTCCAAGCATCAAACTGTTCTGGAGGCACAAAGTTTTCGACGTTCAAGTGCTTTTGAGTCGGTTGCAGGTACTGTCCAACTGTTAAAATATCGCAGCCGACAGCCCGTAAGTCCTGCATCGCCTCCCGAATTTCGGCGTCTGTTTCTCCGAGTCCCACCATGATGCCGGATTTGGTGTAAACCCCAGGTGCGAGTTCGCGGCTTCGCTGCAATAGTTCCAAGGTGCGATCGTACTTTCCTTGCGGCCGCACCTTCCGGTAAAGTCGCTTTACGGTTTCGGTATTGTGGTTGAGTACCTCTGGCCCGGCTGCGAGAATAATTTCTAAAGCTTGCCAGTTGCCACACAAGTCGGGAATCAAAACTTCTATAGTTGTATCGGGCATCGCCGATCGCACTGCTTGAATGCACTCGACAAACTGAGACGCGCCCCCATCCGGCAAATCGTCCCGGTTGACAGAGGTAATCACGACGTGGTTGAGTTTAAGCCGCTGCACCGCTTGGGCCAATCTTTGGGGTTCTGTGGGATCTAAAGGTTGGGGCTTTTTCTCAAAATCGATGTCGCAGTAAGGACAGGCGCGGGTACAAGCCGGGCCCATAATCAAAAATGTCGCAGTACCTGCGTTGAAGCATTCGCCGATGTTCGGACACGACGCCTCCTCGCAAACCGTATTCAGGGATAAATCCCGCAAAATTTCTTTGACGTTGCCGACGCGCTCCCACTGGGGGGCTTTAACTCGCAACCACTGGGGCTTAACTGTCACGTCTGTCTCCGCCTGAGTAGTGTTTTACAAATAATTATATACGAGGTTGCTAAATTTTTACTTGAATGTGATAAGCTTAAAATCTAGTGACTAATTTCGGGATGTAGCGCAGCTTGGTAGCGCACCTCGTTCGGGACGAGGGGGTCGCAGGTTCAAATCCTGTCATCCCGATTATAAAATTAAATTGGATATGCTCCAGCAAGTGAGTTTGTTTTGGGCGATCGTCCGGCTGTGTATATTTCTGGTTGGGATAAATTAAAGAATCGGGCGATTCCCTACGGGATAGCTGCGCTTCACGGGCGGGTTAATTTTCCTTTGCCAAAAAATCAACTCTAGCGACTGTTTTGGCAGACGGAATTATAGAATAAAACGTAAACAATCAGAGCAGCAGTAGAGAGTAGAGAACAAGTCTTTGCCTTCTCCCTCTGTGATGATTTGGGACTGTGTTCGATCGCAGGTACTTACTCAATGCTGAGAACTTTGAGCAAGGTTTGAAACCGGAGGCAAGTATAAATACTGCAATAATTCTTAAATACAAGTTAATTAAGATTTACATCTTGAGATAGATGAATTAATAGCTGAATGAGCTTATAATAAAAGATAGTTCTTAGCGGGTCTAAAATTAACCCGAAAACCGGAGGATATTCCAATGCAAATAAGTGGCAAAGCCTTCGGCTCCTGCTCTCGCTGCGAAACAGTACCCGCAAAAATAGAGGGCAGCGGAGGTCTATACCTGTGGTTTCCAGTATCGCACACGCTCAAAAAGGTTATTTCTGCACTAACCAAGGCTAAACTTGAATTCAAGCTTTTAGAAGAGAGCAAGTGTTTGTACGTTATGCTTGAGGGAATAGCGAGAGAAAATTTTAGCGCACTAGCATCATCGGTGCTGACAAGTCAAGAGTTGAAAGAGACTAAAGTTTTGTGGATGCGGGAAGTTGAACAGCCTAAATTTAGCGATTTTTATCGCAGCACTTCCTTAGACTCTTTTATTAATTTCAGCAAGTCTGATTGGCTGTTAGATTTATTGTCCGAAGAACGAATTACTACGCATTTTCAGCCCATTGTTTATACTTCAGATACTTCTAAAATTTTTGCTCATGAAGCCCTACTCCGAGGAATTGACGAGCAAGGAAACTTAATTTATCCGGGTCGGATTTTTGCCCAAGCAGAATCAGCAGGCATAATTTTTCAACTAGATGCTTTAGCCCGGACTCGCGCTATCCGGGAAGCCCATGTGTACGAGCTCAAAGAATTACTTTTTATTAATTTTTCTCCGACTTCAGTTTACGATCCCGCTACGTGCCTGCGAATGACTGTACAGGCTATTGATGAAGCGGGAATTCCTCACAGCAATATTGTTTTTGAAGTAGCGGAATCTCAGCACCCCCCCGATATCGATCACTTGATTAATATTCTGAGGTTTTACCGAGAGGCGGGATTTTTAATTGCCCTAGACGATTTTGGCAGCGGTTCTTCTAATTTAAATTTGATGCACCAATTGCGTCCAGATTTTATTAAGTTGGATATGCAATTAATTCGCAACGTCGATCAAGATTATTATAAGGCCCTAATTACTGAAAAGATGTTAGAAATTGCGTCTAAATTAGAGATTAAAACTGTTGCTGAAGGTGTGGAAACTTTGGAGGAGTTTGAGTGGGTGCGGGAACGGGGAGCAACTTTTGTTCAAGGTTATTTGATTGCTAAGCCGACTTCTCCGCCGATCGCACTTACAAGCTATATTGGTGCTCAACCACTACCTATTTCTGCTTAAATGGTTTTCAGGTGCGATTTTGCGTTACATTTGCTCATTACCAGGCAGAGCCTGGTAACGAGAATTACTAGCACTTTAAACGCTCAAATTGCGCCGCAAAAAGCTTTCTAAGGATTCCATTTTCATGCTGTAGATTGATTCCAAGTTTTGCACTTCTTCGGGAGTACAGAAATACTCATTACCCAGCAATACCCGCAAAGTTCCTAAGTCTTTTTGAGCTTGAGGATTCAATAAACCCAAGGCATTTCTCAAACCGTCAAACACAACCAGTGGCGGGTTGATTACCATCGGTTCGCGCTTGAATAATCGTCCGAAAATGCGGGGAATGTCATCCCTTGTCAGCACATCCGGGCCACCGACTCGCAGAATTTGGTTGCGTGCGCCTTCGACTGTTGGCGAGTTTGCGGCAATATGAGCTAAGTCGTCGGTACTGACAACAGAGGTGCGGTTTTTGCCGTCGCCAATCAGCAGGTAAAGTCCGGTTTCTCGAAATCTTTCTGCTAGGGGTAACAAGCTGGAAGCAAAACCGGCAGGCCGCAAGATTGTATAATTCAATCCACTGTTTTGCAGGTATTTTTCTACTTCTCGCTTGGCTTTGAATACTGCGGAATCTTCGTATCCTCGATCGACTCCCAGTACCGAAAGAAAGACAAAGTGCTGCACTCCGGCTTCTTTGGCACAGTCGATCAATTCTATGTTAGCGCGGTAGTGTACTGCTTGAACGTCGCCCCCGGTGCCGTGGCTGCTGATGATGTACTGCACTCCTTGGCAGGCTTTTTTAATATCTTTGTCTTGTTTCAAGTCGCCAATAAAAATCTCAGCGCCTCGGTTTTCTAGTTCAGAGTAGCGAGATGCGAGGCGAACGAATGCGCGGACAGGCTTTTCTTGCTGTCTGATTTCTCGTACAATTCGGCGGCCTAGTGCGCCTGTTGCTCCGGTTACTAAGAACATGATTTTTGGTTGTTGGTTGTTATTAACTGGATCGGGAGTTACGCATAGGATCGAGAAACCGGGTTTCTTAAATTTATCGTTGCTCAACCTAAGATTTATGGTAGAAACCCGGTTTCTTTTGCCTTAGTTTTATTTATAACTCATAAATCAAATTTCGACAATTACGGGGGCGTGGTCGCTGGGTTTGATTAATTTTCTGGGAGCAATGTCTATTGTACAGTTTTTTGCTTGTTCGTACAGGGGAGGGCTGAGATAATGGTGGTCGATTCTCCAGCCGTTGTTGCGGGGAAATGCGGCGGCGCGGTAGTCCCACCAGCTATAATGACCGCCTTCTGATGTGAATTTGCGAAAGGGGTCGTTTAATCCTAATTCTATGATTTCTGTTAGTGCGAGGCGCTCGGCAACAGACAAGCCGACGGAGTTAGCATTGGCTTTGGGATTGTGGATATCTCGATCGTCCGGGACGATGTTGAAGTCGCCGCAAATGCACAAGTTGGGGGATTTATCTAGTGCTATTTTGAGGTATTCTTGCAGCAGTTTGAGCCACTTTAGCTTGTACTCATATTTCTCGCTGCCGACTTCGGAACCGTTGGGAACGTATACGCAAATAATGCAAATATCGTCTATAATCCCCGCTATGAGGCGTTTTTGTTCGTCAAACATACCTGTGGCTTCGTCGCCGAGAAGGGGGGCAAATCCGGTGCTGATTTGCGTTAGGGGCGATCGGCTAAAAATGGCAACGCCGTTGTAGGATTTTTGACCGGAAATGTAGCAGTTGTAGCCGAGGTTGGTGAAGGGTTCTAGGGGGAAGTCTTTGTCTGTAACTTTGGTTTCTTGGAGGCAGAGAACGTCTGGGGAGTTGGTTTGCAACCAGCTAGTAACGTGTTCTATGCGGGTGCGGATTGAGTTGACGTTCCAGGTGGCGATTTTCATTAATATAGTAATCCTAAAGGTTAGGTGAGAGGGAGAGCGATCGCACCTATTTTAAGCTATTTTTTGCCGTGTCAACTCACTTGATTTGATAAATGTAAGCATCTTCGACCCACGTCTGATTAATCCGATCATTCGTCATTCTTCTGCCTGATAAGTCTAAATTCCAATCTTGTTGTATCTGACGTAAGCCCTCAATTAAGTCATGTTTTGGGCTTACTGCTACAAGTGCTGTCCAATCGATTTTCAATTCAGGTTTAACTTCGCGAAAGACTGACAGAATTTCCCCATAAGTTTTAAGAGGCCCTTCGCTATCGTACAGAGGTGAGGTGAGCATTAGCCGCCATGTTTCTGGTTCTGGTGCGTAGTTCCAGAGAGCAGAGTCAACTGATAGATGTGCTGCATTTAGAGCGTCTATTAGTCTTTGACCTTCTGCTATTTCGTGACTTAATAATGTTGCTGTAGCCATTGTAAAACTCCGTGAGTGGGGTCAGTAATTGCTAAGTAAATGCAGATTCAAGACTTACGCATCAATATCAAAGAAACCGGGTTTTTTACCAAATTCTAGGCAGGGATGCAGTATTTTCGTAAAAAACCCGGTTTCTGCCTCCACGACTAAAAATGATAAGTTTATCAGTTTTTGTTTCGGGTTTTGTTGATTATATATTCTCTGATTACTGGCCCGATCGTAAAGTGCGATCGCCCATTTTGTTTTACTGTTTCAACTAATGACCGTCGTCCTAAAGATTGCATGACTTTCAAGAGTTCTGGCGGTGATAGTTGCAGGTTTTCTGGTATTTTTGAGATGTCGGCTGGTTCGGGGGTATTGGCTAGCCATGCGATCGCCTGTTGTTCGGATGCGGTTAGGCGATCGCACTGCTGGTCTAGGAGTGATTCTAAGTCACCTAAGAATAGGGTATCATAGGAGAGGAATTCGGAAACGCTACCGCCGAATAAGTCTTGAATCAAAGTGGCAACTATATTTAACCATAAGGGATTGCCTCGGTAAAGGTCGATTAATTCTGACCATTTCTCCGGTTCTGCTAATCCTTTTTCTCTGAATATTTCTTGTGCTTCCGGGCCTAAACCGTTGAGTTGCAGAGATTTGCAGGGGCGGTTTTCGCCTTCTAATGCGGCGATTTCTCTGGGTTTTTCCCAACTCAGGAGGATTAAGCAACTGTTGTGGGATGATTCTGTTATTTGTTTGAAGAATGCGCCGTAATTTTCATATCCAGGTTGGTAATTTCCTGCGAGTTGTCCGCTGCTGAAGATGGTTTGGATATCATCGAGGATGATCAGACAGCGGTGCGATCGTAAATAGTTGATTACCCCCCCCAACCCCCCCTTGCTAAGGGGGGGAGAAAGAGGTTTAATCTCTTCGCCGCGCCTGGGAGAAAGAGGTTTAATCTCTTCGCCGCGCCTGGGAGAAAGAGGTTTAATCTCTTCGCCCCCCCTTGATAAGGGGGGGTTGGGGGGGTTAGTTTCTTGCTGCTGGGAGAGGAATTTAATTAAGTCGGTTTGGAGTGATGCCAGCGGTGGAGAGTTGCGGAGACTTCGCCAGATGATGCGATCGAATTCGTGTTGAATTTGTGAGATTAGTTGGAGGGTAAGGGCGGTTTTGCCAATACCGGATAAGCCTAAAATAGTGATGACGCGGGTGCGGCCTAAAATCCAGTTTTCGAGGGTGGTGAGTTCGGATGTGCGGTTATAGAATAGGTTGGGTTCTGGTGCATCGGATAAGTCTAATCGCTGTTTGGGCTGAGTTTTGCTAGAGGTGTCCTGATTTTTATTTTCTAAGTTTGGGGTTTCTAAGGATTCAGGATGGTTTGCACAAACCTTAAACTTACCAACTTGTGCATTGTCGCCAAAATGTGATGAAACTATCGAAAATAGCCATCTTTCCACTGTATATGCAAAGTTAGATTGATTGATGTCTTCACCTAATGTTTCTGATAGAAGTTTCCATAATTTTGCTGCAACTTTCTTGACATGAGCTTCGCTACGGTGGCAGTTGGTGGCAATTTCTGGGTATTTCTGGCGTTGCCAAGTGCCTCGCAATATACCTTCTTGTAGATGGTTGAGGTGTTTTTCTGTCTTAGCGAATACGAGATCGTCAGCCACTTTTAAGACTTCTTCAACGTCCATAGGTCGAGTCAGGGTTTGGGTTTTGCCTATTGCGATCCTACTTTATCCTACGGTTTGATACTTTAGCAACTAAATCCTACTTTATCCAACTGAAAGAAATCAGGACAGGTAAAAAAATGCCTACTAAATCCTATTGATTTGATTTGATTTGAGTATATTTTTCACATATGCTAAAAAATCAGGACGCAATAAATTTAAGCAATTTTTAAGAAGCAATGGCTAACATCAATATTGCAAATACTCCCGATGCACAAGGCACAGAGGATGATGATTTCATTCGTGATACTGATGGCAGCCGCAGAACGTTCGGCTTGGGGGGTAATGACTGGATCCGTGGCTTGGGTGGCAATGATGAACTGTTCGGGAATCAGGGTCGTGACACACTAGATGGTGAGGGCGGGTTCGATACCCTCTACGGTGGTAAAGATGCAGATACTCTTGACGGTGGACTTGACGATGACGTTTTGTTTGGGAATGCGGGCACTGATACCCTTATTGGTGGACGCGGCAACGATCAAATGTTTGGGGGGCGTGATAACGACAAGCTATCGGGTGGCGACGGTGCGGACATTTTATCTGGAGATTTAGGTTTTGATGTTCTGAATGGAGGAGCTGGACGAGACACGTTTATCCTTCAAGATGAAGTCGCTACTAATACAGTAGATTTTCTGCAAGACTTCTTCCCTGGGGAAGACAAAATTGCACTTCCACAAGGTCTGACATTTGCTGACATCGAAGTCCTGACATTTGAAACTGCTGGGTTGAATCCACGTTTCGTGGAAAGGCAGTTTGAACCCTGGAATGCATTTTGTGGCGTCTGCGCTGGTGCCGATCAAAATCTAGCTCTACGAGTTAAATCCACTGGTCGAATTATTGGACTTGTGGATAAATCGCCAACTTCTCAGGTTCCTCTAACACCAGCGAGCTTGACAGCAGCGGACTTTATCAGCAGTTGAGGATTCTGCTATGCTGGCTGGTAGCCTGTCGCTATCGGAAATAACGTGGGAGGGTGAAAACCCCTGCGATTTATGGAGGGGATGAAACCCGACTCAACAGGTTAAAACCTGTTGTCTCTCTTATTTCCCGCGTTGATTTTTAGTGTACTTTTTAACTACTAATGAAGAATCTACTGAAAATAAGTAGATAACCAATTGGCAGCAAGGTAAGTAAATGCAACTCAGCAAAAGTGATATAGCTCATAAACATTAAGGAAAGGGGCGATTCGGCGAAGGCAAATACGCTGCGACGAATCGCATTTTTTGATGATATAGCAATCGCTTTTCAATTGAGAAATAACCAAAAGGCGATCGCCCTTACATCCCAATTTGTCAAAAAGCGCGATCGCGCCTCTTCCCCTGTACTTGCAAAAAAAATACATCCAAGATAAACTAGGAAATAGAAACTAAGCAACCTCTGATGCTGAAAGCAAAAATATAATGAAAACTAAAAGCTTCACAGTCATCATTTACAAAGAAGAAGATATGTACATCGCCGAATGTCCAGAAGTCGGCACAATTGACCAAGGCGAAACCATAGAACAAGCGATCGCCAATCTCAAAGAAGGTACAAGGCTCTATCTCGAAGAGTGTCCTTTACCCGACGAAATCACTCCTAGGTTTGTAACTAGCATAGAGGTTAGCTATGCCTAGGTTGCCCAGAATATCAAGTAAGCGAAGTAATTCGCGTACTAGAGCGTTTAGACTTTAAAATACAGTCAATCCTAACAAAGCTATTAAATAAACGTGGTGTTCTAGATAGGAAATAACTCCTGATTCTACTTGCTTTAATACCCCTTGGTGCAGATTTAATTCCGGTAAAATATGCACAAAAACATAAGCTACCGAAACCCCACTTGCTGCTGAAAGCCAGCGGTTGCGAGGAATAGGGGCAAACCGCAACTTGCCGCAAAATAAATGTGTCAGCGCTAAACCAATGGCACTCAGCGCGGTTAAAGCTAAAGTATTAGGAGCCGATCGCAAAGCTGCTGTTATTACCATAACTCTGCTCAACAAAATTAATCCTCTCCTAAAGCTTTAATGACTTGGTGATACCGTTCTTGCACATCTTTCTGGTCTTGCTCCTGAGAGATTTGTTCGCGGCTACTATTTAAAATCATCTCCGCGTGACGGCGTAAAGCTTCTCGTTGTTGGGAATTGCGGGTGTAAGTGGCGATGCAAGCTATAGCTTCCAATAAGCGAATTGTTACCGCCACATCTGATTTACTGTATTGGCGAATTTGGTTAAATGCAGTATTGACTAAGCCTTCAAACGTCACTCCTTCAACAATGACGCGCAAATTATGTTCATCGTCGTAGCGATAGGGGGAGGGAAAATCCCTTTGAGCGAGGCGGGATAATCCAGCGCTGAGTCGATCGATACACCGAATCGCAGTAAACGGATCGTTGATACCAGGAGAAATTGCACGCAAGGCGATTTCCACTAACTGATCGATGGGAAATTCTACATCTTGATATTCATTCCGTTCTTTGCCCAGAATAAAAGCATCATTAATTTTTTGGTTCAGGCTTTGATTCACCTGTTTTCCCGGAAAAACCATCGCTACATCGCTACCCTTGACGATAAACTTTCCCGGTCGAGTTTTAAGACGTACAAGCAGATTGTACTGACGGGAAATTTTCATTAATTCCTCGTCATCGATTGCTTGCAAATAACCCTCGCCAGTGGCTTTAATTGGACTTGCTTCCGAGTCAAAATTTGCCGGAATTTCTCCCACTTTTCGCGCGTTGTTCGGTTTACCTTCTCCGATTTTTCCGGGAAACAGACGATCTAGAGCTTTGTCTAAATCGCCACTAACCTGAGTAATTACATGGGAGGCTTGAATAATGGTTGATGCGTGATGGATAAAGTAAATCAGTACGCCGATACTGGCAATTGCCAATCCGGTACCAACTGTAACCGAGAGTTGGGGTACAAAGAGACTGTATCCTTCTCCTTCTGCATGAATGGTTCGCAGTACGAGTAAACAGTAAATAAACGTGGCAATGAAGGTGCCAAGCACGATTTGATTGCCCGTATCCTGCATAAAACTACGCAGCAATCGGGGCCCAAAATTGGAGCTCGCCAACTGAAGCGCCACAATAGTAATAGAAAAAGCTGTAGCAACAACGCTGATCATTGAACCGGCAACCGATGAAAGAACCGCTCGCGCACCATCGGCTCCACCCGTGTAAATCCACCTCCAGTTTGGTATATTACCCGTGCGGTCAATTGTCAGCATGGCGATCGCCAAAATCATCGACCCCAGCGCCATCAAGGTTGGGATAAACCAGTAGCTAGAGTGGAGCGAGTCCCAAATTTTGCTTAACTTGACATTTTTCATGAGTTGTGGTGGGGTGGCGATTGTCCGTTGCCGTCAGATTGCGATCGCTGTTCAATTAGTTGTCGCAGAGAACCGCTGATGCTGCGGGGTTTGGGAACTTCGCCATTACCAGCGGGCCATCCTTCGCGTTGACGTTTGCGATCGCCATCCGTCTCTTCGGTTTGGTCGTGAAACAAAATTTGCTGCGTAGGAAAGGGCAAGTCGATGCCATTAGCAGTCAGCTTTTCCTTAATCGCAGAAAGTACCTTGTCGCGCGATCGCAAATCGTCAATTCGTCGCGGCGGAGCAATCCACCATCGAGCGCGGATATTGACGGTACTTCCTGCAAGTTCCATCAGCAGCACGTCAGGAGCAGGGTCATTCAAAACCTCATCCACACTGTGCATGGCTTCCATCATTAACTCCTTGGCTCGGTGAATATCATCCCCGTAGCCGATACCAACGTCGTATTCCATCCGGCGTTTATCAAACGCGGTATTCACCATAACAGAATTGGTGAACAATTCCGCATTGGGAATTACAATCCGGCGACCATCATAGGTTCGGATTGTTGTAGCGCGAGTTTCAATATTTTCTACCGTTCCCTCAAAGTTTTTAAACACAATCTGGTCATCGATTTGGAACGGTTCCGTCAACAGAATTAGGATACCAGCTAGGAAGTTTTGTAAGATATCGCGAAAGGCAAAACCAATCGCTACCCCGCTAATTCCCAGCAGTTGCACCAAATCGCCTGCTCTAAATGTGGGAATTACAATCGACAAGGCAATAAACAGACCAACCAAAACAGTAATACCCTGCGCTAACCTTCCCAAAACCAGTCCCAAATTCCGGGATTGGCGGTGGTTGCGAGTAAGCCGCCTGACCGCTCTCTTAATTGACCTCCCAACAAAGAAAAAGATTCCGAAAACAAGGAACGCTAGTATCATATTAGGCAGCAGGACAATGAAGTCATTGATCATGCTCTCAATCTTGTCCCAGACTCCAGATATTTCTGCTGTCATAAAAGTTCCTCTTGCATCAGTCGTTATTGATAGTAGTGAAATTAGCCACGTCAAACTCTATCTTAAGGCTGTAGATTTCTGTTACGTGAGGCTAATTTAGGACTTACACGGTCACAGTAAATATTGGGGATGGTTCGTTACGCAGAAAGCTAACGCACCAACAATTTTTTTCAAGTGGATATCGCAGCCACATCTTCACCGTCGAGTTTTTGTGCGATCGCATCCAGCACCCTCTGTTCTGCTTCAGAAACCTCTCCCTTACTTTCGGCAATGCGACGGCATTGAGCTAATAGCGGTACTGCAAAGTCCGGGTTAAGTTGCTCTAACAATGCACCCAATGGTTTGGGGGACTTGATGTTAGCAGCAATCCTTTGGAGAGAATCGGCATTTAATTGCAATGCCTTCAATTCTGGCAGAATATCTTCCCAGTTTTTGTTGGGATAACTTGCCAAAATCATGTGAACCATAATTTGATCCATTCCTGCTTGCTGGGCGATCGCCACATCAAGATATTTCTCGCTTTGTTGCTGAATCGCTTGCAGCGTTTCGGTTCCAGGTTCTTCAGTCTCTTCCCTCACTTTGGCTTCGTAAAACTCGCGCGCCGCATATCCCAGCGCGTACAGCATCGTAGCATTCGTACTCGCACCAATCATCGCGCCAGCCAGCGGTACGTTGCGTAAAAAGCCCAAACCAGCTCTCATGGCGTTGCTACCGCCGAGCGCTAACCCAAAAATTGCCAAAACCTCACCTTTTCGGGCTGGCTGTTGCAAATCCATCCCATAAGCGGCGGCAATTTCATAAACCATTTCGGTTTGAATCGCAGTAGTCGCCGCTAAATCGATCGCCAGCAGTGCAGCCGCGACACCCGGTAAAATGCTGCTAGCAAATCCGACACCACCGGCTTGAATCGCTTTTTCCACCATAATGCGATGGGCAATTTCGCTGGGATATTCATTGGGATACTTTTGTTGGAGTTCATTGACTTGAGCTTCGGCTTTGGCTAAGTCGATGCGATCGCTGACCCCAACTAACCAATCAAGCCTGAGTACCCCCGCCACTTGTTTAACAAAGGGAAGATTGCCAACATAAGTTACCGCATCTCCGGTTCCTTGCGTCGCTTGTCCAATCAATCGATAAGTTTGTTTAGCAGCAGCTTCCCCCCAATCAACTGCTGTATCAACAACCGCTTTGCCTGTATTCAGTGCAGATTCTGTTGTCTCGGCAATGAAATTTAACAAACCAGGTTTTTGCTGTGAATTAGTTTCTTTTTTGGGGTTTGATTGGTCATCCATCACTGTTTTTTCAATTAACTACAATACGCCAGGTTTTCAGCTTGGACGTAGCCTCTCAGAGGCACTGTAATCGGCACCCAACCATCTGTTCCTATACTTTCAATCGTCACTCTTCGTCCACTCGCGACGACTCCAACCCTTTCCCCATCAGTGGAAGGTGCTTGATGTACATTAATTCCTCTGGCTGCTGCAACTTGGCGGCAGTCAGTAGGAGGCGGGGCGGTTGCGGCTTCACACGCTCCGAGAAAACCACCATATACGTAGCCTTGTAGCGGGGCTGAAATTGGTACCCAGCCATTCTCACCAAGATTTTGAATCGTCACATTTCGTGCGGAACCGATGATACCAACCGCTTCGCTGTTAGCCGTCGGTTGTCGCCGAACATTAAGGCCATTCCTCGCAATAACCTGGCGACAGTTGTCTGAAGCTTGCGCTAGTAGATAGTCACCTTGAATCTGTTTTTGATTTGTATTAGCGGCGAACGAGGGAGCAACTAATACCGTTGCCGTTAACAAGATCGAACTTGTTAACCTGGTATATTTTTGCCAGATACTCTGCTGTTGCATCGCTTTATCTCCTTTTAAATCTCTATGCCAAAACCTTAGAAAAGGTTTTTAGCTTGTTCATCTGTCTTCCCCCTTGGAGACCCCCACGCTCACCTGTACTCAGGGAGCGTGGTGGGAGTCCAAGGGGGGCAAGGTTTATGCTGCATACGAATAACCATCCTTTCTGTGAATAATTGAACAATATTTGTGGCTAACCCCCGACACCAATTCTGATGCGGAAATATTAAACGAACCACTTGTTCTGACGGCAACACGCCCAACATATTTACCAACTTTCTTGCCAGAAGTAACGATTGCTTTGACAATATCTCCAGTTTGAAAACCTTTAACAAACTTAAGCCGGGGAACATAGCGACATGGAAATCCAAACTTATCGGTACGACACATTTGGCGCGTCCCATGCCCAGTAGCTTTAATTAACAACGGCTTGTTTGTTAAAATTTTCAGCGATTCAACGTTCCCAACACAAGCTGCATCTAACCAGTGAGTTTTAGCTAGACTTAATCGAGTGCGATTGAACTTTGTTAAGCCACCACTGCCAGTAGAAACAGGCAAACCAATCATGCTAAGCCGATTAAATAATGCCCAACGAGTTGAATTGACGGCTGTCGCATCTTTTAAAGAACGCTTTGCTTGAGACAAAACCCGTTTTAAAACATCTGGCTTTTTAGACAGGAATTGCTCTATATTTTGAGTTCCTTTCTTGATATTGCACTTTTCACAAGCAAGGCAAAGATTAGAAATGCGATTAGAACCACCCTTAGCTTTGGGATGAATATGTTCGACTTGTAATGGTGTATTTGTAATACCACAGTAAGCACACTTTCTCTCCCACTTGTTGAGCAAATATTCCCGAACCTCGTAGCCACACAAAACGCCTTGTTGGTACTCAATTCCAGAAATTTCCGGGTTTTCTAATTGTTGTAAGTCAAACCGCACAAGTTCTTGAACAATAGAAACAATGGGGGCTACTTTCATCAATTTAGTCACCCATGTTATAGTTGTTTCAACGCGATGTTGCAAACTTGGGGCTAGCCAACCTTTAAGGCGAGTTCTATTTAGGAATCTAGCTGGACGATAACGAGTATGGCGATTTCTCCGGACTCTACGTAATGAACGACGAGATTCAAGGCTGGCTTTAATAGCTTGACCTCGGTGAGTCAGTTCTGCGCCAAAGATTACTTTTTCTCCTTGCAGTAATGCGAACCCAGTGGTTTGAGAGCCAGGGTCTATTTTGAGAGTGATTGGTTTTTGGGTTGCTGTTACCTCTACCTTGAGAATTAGTGTGAATGGATACCCTTTAAAAACAGCAGCTTTGCCATTAGTTAGCAATTTACGGGCCATTCCTGGGTGGATTGGATTGAGCGGTCGTTTTTGGGTATCTAGTACAAAAACAAAGTTAGACATTTTAAGTCCTCCCTTTCGGGGTAATGTTAGCTTCGTCAATGTTTAAGGTCGGTAACTATCTTAAAAGCACTGGCTTAACCCTTACACCTGTTTAACTTTTAAGTTCTAGAGCAGAGAACTAGCAACGCATTCTCTGGTAGGTCTTTAACACTTGCCTTAAACGTAGTGATTTAACACCTAGACTGGTCAACTTGGCAATTTCTGTGCCCCCACTATATCGGTACTCCGATTAGTGGTGGGTGGTTGACCGCTAATCAAGCATAAACGCGAGGTTTGCGAGCGCCAACAGCACCACCCATCATTGCCGCTGCCAAACTCAGCAAAGAGCCAAGTAGAAAAGACCAAGTAGCTTTAGCTGTATTACCAGCTATATCGCGAACTTGATTTGGGCCTACATTCTGGGCTTGATTGGGTATATTAACGCCGCCCTGTTGTTGTACTTGATTGGCAATTTCTCCAGCATTAGCAGCGGCAGCGCCAACAGCACCCGATATCCCGCTTCCTAATAACCAAGCACTAAGTGCTAATGTAGCTCCCCAAAGAATTGCTGCATTCAAAAATGCTGTTTTCTTGGTCATCGGGCCGCAGCTTTGAGCCATCACCCAACCGCCTAAAAAAAGGGAAATCAGCAAACTGATAATCGACCAAATTACGACCCCAATACCAACGGAACCTGCATCCGCGCCTGTTGCACCTGCGGTTAATCCGATCGCCATTCCCAAAGCGCTTAAAATTAGTTGAGTACCCAGAGCGATCGCAATTCCTGCCAAAATTGGCCCCCACCTCACTCGATCGTGGTAATCCACCAGCGGATTGACGATTGTAGGCTCAGTGAGTGGACTGCCCGATCGATCTGGATAAGTCATAAAAGATTAACCCCTGCGTTACGTGAGCATTTTTTTTCTTGAAGGTAATTTAATTTTACTTAATCATCATTACCAAAATATCTACCGATGGGCATAATCTTTTTAAGTTAAAATTTTTAAATATCAAAAGTAGTAACTTCGATCCTAAAATGGAAATTTCCTTTAAAAAAAAACCAGCAGATCCTTTAGAGATGCCCTTGATTTTCTAGGATATCCCCTAGTTAAGGTGATAGTTAAGGTGATAATAAAACCTAATAAATCCTTGTGATATTTGCTGGCAGAAACGTTGTAGGTTCGCTCCACCCAACCTACGAATGATTAGATAAATTCACCCTTTTGAGTACAGGAATCCTAAATTCATCTACCTAAAGATAGAAAAATATAAAAAATTATCGCTATTTTGATGATTCTCAATTTGCTGAATCATTCATAAGAAGGAAGTATTAGACCTGATATCTATCTAAAGTAGGTACACAAGTTGATGTAGATAGTACAGGAAACAACAATGTTACTTTACAAAATTGAGGATTTTAATCCCAACTACC
The DNA here is from genome assembly GCF_036700305.1 of Microcoleus sp. Z1_A1. Classification (NCBI taxonomy): domain Bacteria; kingdom Bacillati; phylum Cyanobacteriota; class Cyanophyceae; order Oscillatoriales; family Microcoleaceae; genus Microcoleus; species Microcoleus sp. Z1_A1. The sequence continues at coordinate 138,533 of NZ_JAUBOR010000002.1, read as the reverse complement.
GCCAAGCCGCTTTTGAGGACGATGATATCAAAGGGCTGGATGTGTATGGCGGAAGTACCGATGATAAAATTGGCACGATCGATACTGTGCTGGTAGATGAGACAGGACGTTGCCGCTATTTTGTGGTAGAGACTGGTTCTTGGATTTTTGACAAAAAAGTTTTACTTCCCATCGCTCTTTGTCACATTGATTTTAATGGGCGGCGTGTTTACGCTACAGGTTTGCAGAGTAAAGACAAAGTGGAAAAACTACCCAGGTATGAGCATGGGATGGCAGTTGATTACGATTATGAAGAACAAGTGCGGGGTATTTATCGAACTTCAACAGTAGAAGCGTCTGTACCAGTAGAAGCATCATTACCTTTAGAAGCACCCGTTCCAGTTTCTACAACGCATTCTGTCTTGCCTCAAGCTAGTAATCCTGCTTATGACCGGGATACCTATACTTACGAGCGAGAGCCCCAATTGTATCAGATGAACGAACAGGATCATCAAAAACTCAAACTGTACGAAGAACGATTAGTTGCAGATAAAACCCGTCGCAAAACAGGCGAGGTAATAATTGGCAAACAAGTTGAGACCAAAACGGTACAACTGGAAGTTCCTGTAGAAAAAGAGCGAGTTGTGATTGAGCACACAACTCCCGAATATGTAGGGAGTCGCGTAACTCCAGATACCGCCTTCAATCAAGAAGAAATGGCACATTTGGAAATCTACGAAGAAACCGTCAATATCAAAAAGCAAGCGTTCGTGCGCGAGGAAGTGCAAATCAGAAAAGAAGTTGAGCAAGATACGGTTGAGGCAACAGACACAGTACGTCGCGAAGAGTTAGATGTTGTAAAAACAGAATGGGAATCGGATAGAAAAAAACGTAATCCGCTTTAACTCAGCCAAATAGTATCGTTAAAAATGCAAAAATCAGGAGGAAATTTATCATGACTAATCGCAGGCATTTACCGTCAATCAGCGTAGCCTTTTTAGCTTTAGCAATTAGTGTCAGTGGCACTGGCTTTGTGCTAACTTCCCAGCAAGTTGCTGCTCAACAAGCTAAATCGAAATTTCCTGATGTACCGCCGAATTACTGGGCGCGTCCGTTTATTGATTCCTTAGCTGAAAAAGAGATTGTTACCGGATATCTAGACGGAACTTTTAGACCCAAACAGGCTGTGGATCGGGATGAATTTTCGGCGATGATCCGCCAAGCTTTTAATCGAGCCAGCGTTAGAAAGATACCGAGTGGAAGTTACTTTAAGGATGTGCCTAAAAACTACTGGGCAGAAACTCCGATTCAAGAAGCTTATGAAACGGGATTTATGAATGATTTTCCCGGAAATGAGTTTCGTCCGAAGCAGTCCTTGACTAAGGCACAAGCATTAGTTGTGTTAATGAGGGGTTTAAATATGGATTACAATCCCCCTGTTGTCAAAACCGATCGAGCTGCTGCAACTCCAGCAAGGCAAACTCCAGTAAATAAACGTCGAATTGCTAGGAACCGTTTGGCATTTCCCCTCGCAGCGACTGTTTTGATGCAGCCGTTATTACCTGTAGTCGCAAGGCTGCAGCCTGGGGCGGCCCCCACACCTAAACCGGCTAAGACTGTTCCACCAACAACGACAAAAGCTGCAACTGCGCCTGCTAAAAATTCAGCATTAGATTTTCTCAAGTCGTACTATAAAGATGCCGAGAAACTTCCTAAATATGCGGTTGAGCCAGTGGCAGCAGCGACAAAGGCAAAGATAGTGGTCAACTATCCAGATCCCAGAGCTCTTAATCCGAACGAGTTGCTGAGTCGGGGTAGTGCTACTGCCCTAATTCATCAAGCTTTGGTCAATCAAGGTCAGATACAACCGCTTCCAGACAAGAATACTGCTAAGTACATTCCTACGAGCCCACGTCGCTAGTTCTTCCCTCAACATTAACTTTTTTACCCCTGGATTCGATTGACTCGAAACCAGCGATAGCCGTAGGCTTCTAAGGGAATAGATGGCGATTCGGCATCGAGAGATTCATAGAGCCGATCGCCAAATAAGTCGCACAGATTGCTGTATTCGTTAGATTTGAGCGTAGCGGTACAAGGTTTGTCGGCGAGATTGTGGACAGCAATCACCGTCCTGCCTTGCCAGTCGCAGCAGTGGGCTAACACCGAGGGACAGTCGGTTTCCAGAAGGTGCCACTTGCCCCTACCCAACTCAGGACATTGCTTGCGGATGCTGATTGCACGTTCCATCCAGTTAATTAATGAGCCAGGATCGCGCTGCGCTGCGACGACATTGACTTGTTTGTAACCATATTCTCCCGTGGCGATCGCAGGTCTGGCAAGAGTATCAGTTGCAGCCGTCGAGAAGCCACCATTCGCTGCATCTGACCATTGCATCACCGTGCGAACGCTGTCTCTACCTTCCAGCGAAAGGTCATCCCCCATGCCAATTTCTTCCCCATAGCGCAGCATGGGTGTACCAGGCAGGGTGAACAGCAAGCTGTAGACAAGTTCAATCCGGCGACGAGATCCTCCCATCATCGGTGGTAAGCGGCGACGAATCCCGCGCCCGAAAATTTGCATAGTTTTCTCAGGGGCAAACGCTGCAAAAATTTCCTCTCGTTCCGATGAAGTAATGCGATCTAGCGTCAGTTCATCATGGTGGCGCACAAAATTAAGCCACTGACAAATATCAGGAATATCCGGTAAGGTTTTTAGTCCCTCGCGCAATGCTGTGGATTCTTGACGCGCCAGGGCCAAAAACAGATGCTGGTTCAGCAAAAAGTTGAACAGGATGTGCATTCTGTCGCCCTTAGCAAAGTAGATAGAAATTTGCTCGCGATCGACATTTGCTTCTGCCAGCAACACAGCATCACCCTGACGCGATGACACAAAATCTCTCATTTCTTCCAAGAAACCTCGCAGCTTTTCGGGGTCTGCACCTTCGATGCCAATTCCTTTAATTAAAAACGGAACAGCATCAATGCGAAATCCAGACACGCCCAGTTCTAGCCAGAAACCCATAATTTTGCATATTTCTTCTCGTACAGCCGGATTGCCAATATTCAAATCTGGCTGTTCTTTATAGAAGTGATGCAAATAGTAAGCTTTTGCTTGTTCATCGTACTCCCAAATACTGTCCTCGACATCGGGAAATATCAGTTGTTCTGGATCAGTTTTGGGTGGATTTTCTGACCACACATAGTAATCGCGATACTTGGAGTTTTTATCGCTTTTGGCTGCCACAAACCAAGGATGCTGATTGGACGTATGATTTACTACCATATCGATCAGTACGCGAATGCCTCGTTCCCTTGCTTGGTGCATGAACTCGACAAAATCTCCCAGGGTTCCCAGTCGCGGATCGATGTTGTAGTAATCCATCACGTCATAACCATTGTCCCGGTTAGGGGAAGGATAAAACGGCAGCAACCACAAACAAGTAATTCCTAGCGCGGATAAATAGTCTAGGCGGTCGATCAGTCCTTGAAAGTCGCCGACACCATCGCCGTCCGAGTCCATGAAGGTTTCAACATCGAGGGAGTAGACAATTGCGTTTTTATACCAGAGGTCTTTCATTGCAGTAAATTTCTTAATAGAGAAACTGTTGGAAATGGCTTTGTTCAGAAACCCTGCCACAGGGCTATTTAGGAAGCTGAATGCCACCGATATAGCTCATTTTTAGGAATATGAGCCTAAGTTTTGTTTGTCCAGATTCAAAATCTATCCATCTCAAGCTCGATGAAATATCTGTCGCTATAATAAATCAATTACGAAAAAAAATGGTTGCTCAGACTGACTACCATTAGCAGGAGCGATCGCTATTTCCGATTAGATGTTCATGCAAATAGCCAACTTGTTTAGCTTGTAGCTGCACTGTCTTCGCTCTCTGGGAGCCAAGGCAGTGCTTTCGCCACCAACCTTAGTTAAATCGGCCAGGCCTTGTCAATCATAAGGACATAGAAGTTGTGTTTGCCTTTAGCGATCGCCCATGGTGCCAACTACTCTTCTACCCAATTGAGTAACCCAAGAGAAGTAACAGCTCCAAAAAAGTGAGCGCCAATCAGATTGACGTTGGCCATCGTCACAAAAATATCTAGAGAACGAATCACATTTTCTGGCGTATAAGCTGCGAGCGCTTGCGGTTGACTCAGAGTTTTTGCTAGGACTACAGCCACTGTTTCTTCAGATGCGACAAACGCGATTAATACCCCCACCAAACTAGAAACTAATCCAATCCGTAAGGTGTGAGTAATATGTTCTTTGCTGGGATATACCTGGGAATTTTCGGCGTGCAAAAGTCGGCCTAAAAGCCGATAGCGAAAATCCCAAAATATTCTAAACGCCAGCAATAACAGGCCCACTATTGCTAAAACTACCCCGAAACCAATACCTGCATTATTGGTTTGTTCGCCCATGTTGCGACCCAACATAGCAAATAATAAAACAATGCCGGAAACAGCACCCAAGAATAACTGTATCCAGAAGCTAAATCTACTAAACAAGCGAAAAGTTGCGACGAATTCGCTTTGGGTCAGCGGTTGCGGCACGGATTCTGGTTGATTCATTATATCCACCTTATTGCTGAATTGAGCATCAAAATAAACGAGGTAAGAAAGAGGTTCTGCTTGTCTTCCTGTCGCAAGCGATCGCCTGGTGGTTAGCTATTAGACTTCTGCAGAAAACTCGGTTAAGGGCAGGACAGGATGCCTAACCCCTACTCCCCGCAGTAGTTATGAGAGAGGTGTATTGGTTACTGAGGAATGGCTGACGGATATACTCCTGTAGCAACTAAGACAGGTTTGTTGGTATACTCGGCTTCTAGCTTCTGCTTCAAGGTCAAATCCCATTGCAGATCGTAGTCCCGCTCAAGTTCAGCGACGACAAACGAACGCAACTCGCCGGTTACGGCAACCTTCTCACCTTCTTGCACGGTTGGTTTTGGAACTGTGTGTATCACTAACAAGTCTTGTCCGCCAATTAATTTGTCTTCATCCAAAGTGAACGAGTTTGGACTTCTGAGGCTTTCGACTTCACCGCTCACCGCCAGTGTCTTGCCGTAGTATTTTTGGGGGTTTGAGGTGAGTTCACCCGGTGTGGGGGCTAGCGCCATCGATTGTGCAACGATCGCAGGTTTACTTTCGTACTCAGCGTACAAGTTTGGCTCTAAGCCTAATTTGTACTCGCGCTCAATATCTGCAAGGACAAAATTGCGAACTGTTCCTGTTACTTGAACTTCTTGATCTGATTCAGTCGGCAGCACAAAGGGCTTGCCGGTGGCATTGACAACCAAAATCGATTCGGTGCTAAAAAACTCCTTATCGCTAACTGTAAAGGTCGATGGCCCCAATTTTTTGACTGGTTCGCTTCTGATGGTCACAGTTTTGCCAAGCAGTTGTGCTGTGTTATCAACCACATTCTCGGTTGTCGTGGGAACCGTACCGGGTGTTGCAGGTGCAGGTGCAGGTGCCGTTGCTTGTCGCTGTGGGGTAGTACAAGCCGGAAGCAGGATAGCTGCTAGTGCGAGGGCGATCGCTCCTCCCTTAGCATTCGAGAGCTTTTGAGTGTAATTGTTCAAACGATTATTAACCATTGAAAAACCTCCTTGATTTTTTCTGTTTATTTTGTTGATGAAGCTACAGAATTTGTGTTTAAAACCGGGTTTTTTTATAGCCTAATTCAAAAACACTTGACCGTCAGGGTGAACTCTTAAAACTCCTTAATTGCCATCCTATTTAGTCGTTTCATCTGAGGAGTTGCTGATGCAACAAGAGGCATGGTTGGCATACCGATTAATAAACTGCCAGAGATGATTTGTAATATCCCTGGCGTTTTTTTTCAGGGATTTTTTAGTTGATACATAGATATCTCCTGATGGAATCTTTCAAATTTAGTCAGGTGTGCCCGATTTTGCGCGGGCAAATAGTCGCGAGTCACCGCTCAATTTTGAAACAGTACCAAAGTTTCTTCGCTGGTGCGATCGCCTCTGCTAGAAGTGAGATTCACCTCGTATCGGGTTCCTGGTAAAGAAATGGTCGGCTTAAAAGCAAAGCTGAATTTACCTTGTTCATCCGCCCGAATTGTGCGTTCGAGGATATTTCGTTCAACTCCAAATAAACCTGCCACAGAAGAGGTAGCCTGAACGTTGACATTAACTGTCGCATTTGGGGCGCTGCGTCCTTCCACTTCAACCGTCCCGCTGACGCGAGCATTTTCTTCGGGAGTGATAATTTCTAGCGGGATTTCGGCAGTGTTGGAACTGCCATCATCGCCAGCAATTAGTTCTCGATCTAAACGGGAACGAATAACTTGATTTCCCGACTGCAAACTAGCAGTAACCGCCGCACCTGCAGGGGGGAAATAATCTTGGCTGCGGATCGTATATTCCCCTGTGTAAACGCCGTTGGATTCTTCCCGCATGGGAATGTTATAAGCAACTCCTTCAATGGAGAAATTAGCTGTAGCGTTGGGAGTGCCGAGCAATTTGAAATTGAGCGTGGTTCCCGGCTCTAACTGCGGTACGGATTGAGCAGTGAAGCGGTTAATAGACAAAGATTGAAAGCGCCGATCGCTATAACCAGCTACTAGAGGTTGTTGCAAGCGGGTGCTACTGATGCGATCGCCTTGTTGCAAATTTGCCCGCACAACAGTATTTTCGGAAATACGATCGCCCTCGCGAATCATGTAGTTTGCCTCGTAAACTCCGGGTTGAACCTCCCGCATCGGCAGATTTTGCACTGCATTTGGGATAGTCAAGGTAGCTCTAGAGTACGGGGTTCCTCGCAGCACGAAAAAGAGTTGAGTTCCCGGATCTAATCGCTGTACAGGATACGCGGTAAAACTGTCTATATCCGAGCCGACTACTCTTCGTTGAGCTACTTGGATAGAGGGTTTGGGACTAGCTAGGGCAATTTCCGGTAAATAAATGGTTGAACCCAACAGAACCAGTCCAATTGCCGTTGAAAATGATTTTATTTTCATAAAATCCTCCTAAATCGCAACAACCAACCTCTTGCAGTAATGTGAAAAGAAAATTTAAATTATTAAAAATTTACTTTGGCTCAAGGTCGATTGTCTGTGTTCTACGTTCTACATTCTTTCAAAATGTTGCTTATATATCCATTTAACCTCAAGTCTCCAAAGCTTGCCATCTGTCGGAGGCAATAAGAAAATATCTATCTGATGAAAGATGATTGAAGAAAAAATGATAATATTCCTTTCAGTTCAGTTAAGTGCGATCGCTCGGACTATTGGCGATAGATGCTTGATTCCCAACTGTCGCACTGGGACGCATCCATTCTTGCAACGTCCATAAGCCCGTTATGGCAGCTATTGCAGCTCCCAAACTATCCATAATCAAATCAATAATCGTATCATCCAGGCTCCCAATCACTTCGGTTGAGAGAACAATACCAGCCGTCCACTCGGTAACTTCCCACAAAGCACCAATCGCAATCCCAAAACTGGTTATTGTTAGCAAGTACAGCAGTTTATGGTTGCGAAAAATAGTCAGCATTGAACTGTATGCTAAAAAACTCAATGCTAAAGTCACGGCAAAAGTCGTGAAAGCATGAACAATTTCATCATAAGGTCCCGGTTGGTAAAACAGTCCGAAAACCCAGCCTCCGGCGTTGAGTAAGGCAGCAAGCACAAACAGGAAATCAAACAGCGTTGGCAAGCGATCGACCATCACCACAAACGCCAGGGATGCTACTAAGAATAAGGCTAACCCCAAGGCATTTTGCCATTTTCCCTGACTCAGAGCAGCTATTACTGCTATTGTTAATAACGCCTGTCCTACCCAAGCTGCAACTCGATAGCCACGCCAGTTTGTAGTCATCATCACTCTCCTTCTATCTTAAGATCGCACATCCCCGACTTCTTAGAGAAATCGGGGTTCTCCATGCCCTTAATGTGGTTTATTTTAGCTCAATTTCTAGAGGTCATCTTGAGCAACTTGGGCATGGTTTAAGGCAGCCACTAAGGTAACTCCGCCTAAAATATTACCAATTAGGGTAGGTATCATGAATTTGCCAAAATATTCGGGCCACGAAACAGCTTTAATTGCCACTGCATAGAAAACTTCCACCGATCCGGCAATAATATGAGGAAATTCACCTAGCCCAACCAGGGAAGTGATGATAACAATTACCCACAGTTGGGAAGACTCAGCGGCGGGGAGAAGCCACACCATTAAAGCAATTAACCAACCCGCAAAGATTGCCCGCAATAAAGTTATCCAAAATCCTCCATCGATAACTCTTAAACCTATTTCGCCAAACGCTGTTTGAATTTCAGGCGGGAAGACTCCAACCTGTGCAACTATTGAGGCAAATATGAATGCACCTAACAAATTGCTTGCTAACACAATTCCCCATAATCGCAGCACTCGCATAAAAACTTTGGGTCTGCGATCGTTTAACAAAGGCAGAATGACAGTCAGGGTATTTTCAGTGAACAACTGCTGACGCCCCATCACCACAATGACAAAGCCGATACTGTACCCAAGGCTGACAATGATGGAACTCCAAGATTGCTGCGGTAAATTTGCTTGGAGTACACCTTGAGCCACTAGGGAAAATCCCATAGATAGTCCTGCAGCTAATCCAGACCAAGCTAGGGCTGAAACTGGACGCAACAACTCACTTTCACCCTCAATCCTAATCGTTTCGTGAATGATTAAGGCAGTGGGACGGATTCGCTCAATGATCTCTTCACGATCGCGATCGCTTAGTTCCAACTTTTGTTGACCCAGCAATTCTATTGCTTGGCTGGCTCGATCGCTATTTTGTGTCATCTCGCTCTTGTTAAATTATATGAACTTCGTAGTTCTCAGCATACAAACTAAACAATAGCGACGCGCCTAACCTGAGAATGAGCTTTGGGTTTTTCTAAAAAGTGTCTGTAGAGAAAAAATAGTTGTGCAACATCTATCTTAAGTTTGGTGATTTTAAAATTGAATGTAAAAGCAATATATCTTAAGTAAGATATTCCGCTATTTGCTTTAATTTTGCACAATCTTTGCCATACAGAGGTGTAGGGTGAAAATGTAAGAGTGGCAGTGTTAGGAGGCATCTTTGTACAAAATTAATTCCTTGAGTACAAGAAAACCTGACCCATTCAAAAATTCAACCACGAATGCGATTGTGGAGGCTTCTAGCTGGTTCGATCGCTGTAATTGGGAAGGAAAACTCCTCTCTCAAATTTGAGAACCTAGTCAAGCCTGAGTGCGATCGCATTCGTCGTGGACATTGCCATTTTTTTGGGACTAGCAGCAATTTTTTTGGCTTTGCGCGTACCCTCATTTGCAATTGGCCAATACCTGCTGTGAGTTTTACGTTGGCACAATCATGCAAGTGGCTTTGACATTCAGTTCAATCTAACGTTTTTGCAGGCGATCGTAGTTGTCTTTGGTTTAATCGGACTTTGGGTAAAAGCCACCAGCAAGCGTCGTTTTAACAAGCTGTGAAGCACCGCAATATGAAAATCCACAATTTCAACCTCACCATAAATCGTGGGTAAACCATCGGTGTTGACCAGTTACTAATCGAGTAATAACAATGAATAGAGATAGCGATGATCGCAGTTCTTCTGCACAAATAACTAACCAACAGGGTGAAAATACCAGTCAACAAATCCCGCAGCCGCCAGAGGGTTGGGACCGCTTTAAATGGTTGGGACCGAGTTTTTTATGGATGCTGTCGGCTGCTGGTTCTGGTGAGTTACTATTTACACCTCGAATTGCAGCACTTTACGGCTACTCGCTGTTGTGGGCGCTGCTAGCCGCTGTTATCCTCAAGTGGTTTATCAACAACGAAGTCGGGCGGTTTTCGGTTTGTACGGGCGCAACGATTTTAGAAGGTTTTAAGCAAATTCCTGGGCCGAAAAATTGGACGATTTGGCTGATTTTATTGCCGCAGGTGGTAGTAGCAATTTCCACCGTTGCCGGACTTGCAGGTGCCGCCGCTACAGCACTGATTCTAGTAACAGGAGGAACAGTTAAACTTTGGACAGTGATCATTATCGCTGTGACGGCAGCAATTGTGTTCATGGGGCAGTATAAAGTTGTTGAGAAAATTTCCTCAATTATCGGCATCGGCCGCACGTTGGCAGTGGTAGCCGCGGCGATTTTTGTTTTTCCCAACCTTCGACAATTCGCAGCAGGGTTAGTGCCTCAAATTCCCCAAAACGTGCAATATCAAGAAATTCTACCTTGGCTGGGTTTTATGCTAGCAGGGGCAGCAGGATTGATGTGGTATTCCTATTGGGTGGAAGCCAGAGGATACGGTGCTGCTTCTCTCAAACAAGAACAACCCCTTGATTTTAATGAAATCGGCCACGAACAAGTAAAAAGGTTGCAGGGGTGGGTGACTTTAATGAGTTTCTCCAACACCTTAGCAGTCGTAGGTGCGCTGTTAGCGGCACTCGCTTTTTTGATTCTCGGTGGCGAGTTGTTGCGTCCCCAAGGATTAGTGCCAAAAGAACAACAAGTAGCCGAAATTTTGGGTAGTTTGCTAGGCGACCTTTGGGGGCCATTTGGCTTTTGGTTTATGGTGGCAATTGTTTTTATTACTTTTTGTAGCACCACGCTTTCAGTCCAAGATGGCTTTGGGCGGATGTTTGCCGATGGCACGCAAATTTTACTGCAAGGATTTGGCGTGCAGGGTCGTTGGACGAATGAAAAATTTTTGCAGCGATTTTATATTATAGTGCTGTTAACTGCGTTACCCATTGCGATTTATCTGATTTTCGGCGAACCCGTTTCCTTGTTACAAATGGCTGGAGGCATTGAAGCAGCTCACATTCCCATTGTGACTGGATTAACGCTTTATGTGAATCATCGAATGCTGCCCAAGGAATTGCGACCCTCGAAGTTTATCTGGGGTGGAACGGTAATTGCAGGGATCTTTTTTGCCTGCTTTGCAGTTATCTATCTTTTACAACTGACCGGGATAATTGGCACGAGTGGAGGAGGAAGTTAAACAGTGTTTTTCTCAGATATTACAGCATTCGTGCCGGATCTGTAGGGGCGGGTTCACCAATAGTCTTAAAGCTTGCAAACAGGTTAAATAAACCCGCCCGACTCCACGAAAAATCCCATTATTGACATTGGTGCAATATCTCAGTTTTTACACTTTACCTGTTTGGGAACTATTTCCCAAAATTGGGAAAATCGCAACTATCAAGTTGCTGTTGTTAGTTAACCTTCACTTTCAAATTGTTATGACTCTCGCAACCAAACCTTTATCTAACTATATCGCCGTCGTGTTTGACTTCGACGATACCCTTGTCCCGGATACCGTCGATAGTCTGTTAGAAAGCCTCAATATTGATGCCCTCGCCTTTCGTCGCGAGCGAATTCAACCTTTAATTGATAGCGGTTGGGACAATATTCTAGCCAGATTTTACGCAATTATCGAGGAATCTAAGCGTCAAGGGAACAAAATAACCCAGGAATATATAGCAAATTTTGGGAAAAAATTAGCGCCTTTTGATGGCGTTGCAGAAATGTTCGATCGCCTACGTCAAAGCGCTTATGCAATCAACCCCAAAGTGGAAGTTGAATTTTATCTAATTAGCTGCGGTATGGTGGAAATTGCCCGTAATAATTGCATCGCCCCCAAGTTTAAGGCGATGTGGGGTTGCGAGTTCCATTATGGTAAAGAGGGCGAGATTGAGTTTGTCAAAAAAATTGTAACTCACACGGAAAAAACTCGCTATTTGTTCCAACTTGCCAAAGGCGTTGACAACGCTCCAAAAGACGATGGCCAGACATTTGTTTATCGGGATGTTCCGGCGGAAGAATTGCACATCCCGCTAACGCAAGTCATTTATGTGGGTGATGGGGCATCAGATATTCCTTGTTTTTCGCTTTTGAATGAACAACAGGGAATAACGATTGGGGTTTATAAAGATAGTACCGCACAAGATTGGAGTCAGGAAATAGAAATTAGCCAAAGTCAGCGGCTGATGAATTTGGCTTCAGCAGAATACAGTGAGGATTCGGAATTGATGCGATCGCTCACTCTCGCTGTAGAAAGTTTAGCCAAAAAAATCTCCCTGCTAGAGTTAAGTGTTGGTGAATAGAGAGAGGCTTTTGTTGTGAGTTTAGGAAAGTGGATCGGTTTTTTGGCTTTGGTAGCCTCGCTCTATATTTTGTGGAAAATTAGAACGATTGTTTTACTGTTTTTTACCGCCGTAATTTTAGCGATCGCTCTCAACCGTTTAGTGCGAAGATTGCAGCAGTCGGGTGCGAAGCGGGGAGTGGCGATCGCCTTAGCAGCGGCGATTCTAGTCACAGCGAGCGCTGTCTTGCTAACTCTCATCGTAACGCGCCTGAGCAATCAATTTCAAGAGTTGTCCGAACTCGTCCCGCTAGGAATAGAACAACTGCGACTTTGGAGCAATTGGTTGCAAGCAAGATTACCCGGACAAATAGTTGATAACCTTCCCAGTATTGACGATTTAACCCAAGAAATTAAAACGCTTTTTCGGTGGACAAGTTCGCATATTTATCTGTGGTTTTCCAACTATCTAACCTTGATTATCAATACCTTATTAATTACCGTTTTGACAATCATGCTTCTGGTAAATCCGATGCCATACCGCCACGCAATTATCAGCCTTTTTCCGGCTTTTTACCGTCAGCGAGCCGATGAAATTCTCTCAAAATGCGAAGAGGGTTTAATGGGTTGGTTGGCCGGCGTTGCATTAAGCATGAGTTTTATTGGTATTACGAGCATTATTGGTTTGTTGGTTTTGCAAGTTCCCCTGCCTTTTGTGAACGGGCTTCTGGCATTCATATTAGCCTTAATTCCCTATATGGGCGCAATTTTAAGCGTAATTCCACCGTTGCTGCTGGCTTTATTAGATTCGCCTTCAAAAGCAGGCGCGGTGTTGTTGCTTTATTTCCTAATTCAACAAATTGAAGGCAACTTGGTCACACCTATCATTATGGAAAAGCAGGTATCTCTGCTTCCCGCTTACACCTTAGCTCTCGTGACAGCATTCGGATTTTTCTTTGGTTTTTTGGGATTATTTTTAGCGCTACCAATTCTAATTGTTATTCAAATTTGGGTTAAAGAAGTTTTAATCAAAGATATACTAGACCGCTGGCAGACTCCTCCATCATGGAAGCCATCTCATAGCCCCTAAAGCTATATTTGTCAAGCCCAATAAATGTGAAATTTATTACTCAATCAACCGATGAGACTCCCGCTCAAGACAGATTTTAAAAAAATCTAAACAAGCTAATCTTTAAATTAATAAATAATCACATAAATTATCTGTTTAAGAACTCAGTTAGCTGGACAGGAATGCACTATTGGGTATGGCAGCAGTCGTTAACAACTAAATTGTCAAAAAATATGAAACGGGACAACTCACCCACCGACAGCATTAAAGACTCAATTGGACAGGCAGCTTCTCATCCCTGGTTTGAGCGACTGGCAAGATTGGGATATGCTTCCAAAGGCTTAGTTTACTTTATTGTCGGTTTTTTAGCAGCACAAGCCGTCTTCAGTATGGGCGGCCGGACAACCGATACTAGCGGTGCATTATCAGAAATTGTTAACCAACCCTTCGGTAAATTTCTGCTATTTCTTGTAACGATTGGCATTATTGGTTATGCCCTTTTGCGTATCGTTCAGGCAATTCTCGACCCAGAAAACCAAGGACAGAAAATGGATGCCAAGCGAATTGCCCAACGCATTGGCTACGCCTTAAGTGCTTTAGCTTACGCAGGTTTAGCTTTAACGGCTGTAAAACTGATAATGGGTTCAGGCGGCGGCGGTAAGAGCGATACAACCGAAGATTTGACAGCCCAAATTTTAGCGCAACCGTTTGGAGAATGGCTGGTAGGATTGGCAGGCTCAATTGTTATTGGTGTCGGTTTTTCTTATTTCTACCAAGCATATAAAGCCAAATTTCGCCGCCATTTCAAGCTAAATGAAATGAGCCAAACCGAGCAAACTTGGGCGACACGGTTGGGTCGATTCGGAATTGCTGCCCGTGGAGTTGTTTTCGTTATAATCGGTTTTTTCTTAATTCAAGCAGCAAGGCTATCGGATGCCAGTCAAACGAAAGGATTGGGCGATGTGTTGGGAATTGTGGCACAACAGCCTTTTAGTCCAGTGATTTTGGCTCTAGTACCTTTGGGTTTAATTGCCTATGGCATCTACTCGGTAATTGAAGCTCGCTATCGGCGAATTTTCGGTTCATAAGCTTGCCCGTTATGCAGAAAGTTATGAATTTTGAGTACAACAATTTTTTTGAATTAAAAACTTATCTAACTCAAAGCTCAAAACTTTTACAAGGCGTCCTGATTAAATCACCTGCTTTTAAGTCTGGATATTTTAACTCAAAACTCAGGGCGGGCACTCTTGGCACCGCCCCTACTGTACTCAAAACTCCTAAAAACTTATGGCAAAAATTGGTTATCATGCTTCCCACGAACAGTTTAAGCCCAGCGAACTGCTGAAATATGTCCAAATGGCAGAACAAGCTGGCTTTACCCATGCCCTTTCTTCCGATCACTTTCATCCTTGGAGTGAAGCGCAAGGACAAAGTGGTTTTGCTTGGTCTTGGTTGGGTGCAGCAATGCAAGCAACGGCGAGGCTTTCCTATCGGGTTGTTTGCGCTCCCGGACAGCGGTATCATCCGGCTATTATTGCCCAAGCTGCGGCAACGTTGGGAGAAATGTTTCCCAATCGTTTTTGGCTAACGGTTGGCAGCGGTCAAGCGTTGAACGAACATATTACTGGGGATAAGTGGCCTACTAAGAGCGATCGCAACGCGCGCCTCAAAGAATGTGTCGATATTATCCGCGCCCTTTGGACAGGAGAAACCGTCACCCATCGCGGTTTAGTGTGCGTAGAAGATGCAAAACTCTATACCCGCCCGGAAATTCTCCCATTAATTATCGGCGCCGCAGTTACGCCAGAAACCGCAGAATGGGTGGGCAGTTGGGCAGATGGATTAATTACTACTTCTCGCCCACCTGAAAAGTTAAAAAAAGTCGTCGATGCGTTTCGTCGCGGTGGCGGAGAAGGGAAACCAATGATTTTGAAAGTGCAGCTTTCCTATAACAGTAATGCAGAGAAAGCACTACAAGGCGCTCATCATCAATGGCGTAGTAATATCTTCAAAAGTAAAATGCTGACAGAACTGATAACACCCGATCAATTTGATGCGGCCGGGGAGTTTGTGCAACCAGAGGAGTTATATCAACACGTCCGCATTTCGGCAGACCAAGAGCAGCATATTGAGTGGTTGCAACAAGATATGGAATTGGGGTTTGATGAACTAATTTTGCACAACGTTAACCGATCGCAAGAGCAGTTTATTGAGGCGTTTGGCGAAAAAGTAGTGCCAGTGCTGACAAAAACTTGATGTTGGCATCTACCTAATTCAAGACTTTGAATTCTGATTTAATAATTGCTGAATCTCAGCCCGCAAGGCAGCAATTTCCGTTTGAAGTGCTGCAATTGATTTCGCTCCTGCTAATTCTGCCTCGTCATCCTCTGCATCGCGACCAATAAAAAATGTGGCGATGGTCGCAGTTACATAACCAAAAACCGCAAACGCATAGAGTGCCAGAACAAGGCAAAGTATGCGACCTTCTGGCGTTTTGGGCCAATATTCCGAACCCATTGTCATCATTAGCATTGCCGTCCACCATAACGCTGTGCCGTAATTATTTAACCCGGAGGAACCATCGGCGACATCTTTTTCAAAAGCATACATCCCTGCTGCACCTACCAAGGTAATAATTATCGTTAGTCCTACGACATAACCAAATCCGCGACGGCTAACACTCGCAGCTAATGCCCGCATCCCTCGATTCGTACCAGTCATAACTCGCAACAACTGCAAACTTCGCACAGCCCGTGCTGTTTTGAATGCTCGCACCACTCGTACAATCCTCAAGGTACGCAAAGCAGGCAACAGCAGAGAAAAAGCCGTTATCCAATGGCTTTTAATATAGGAAATTTTGCGCGGAGCTAAGGCAAATTTAACTAGAAAATCGGCAATAAAGATAATCCAAATAGTAGTGCTAACGACTTCTAGCAGTGGATTTAATCCCCAAGTTAATTCAATAATAAATAGGGCTAGCCACACAAATGCCAGCACCAGCATGGGAGCTTCCAGCCAATCTTCTAGCTGTTGCAAAATTTCGCCTTGCTCTTGTTCTATGGCTTGTTTTTTGGCTAGGTTGGGGTTGTTCATCTACCTACCAAATCATTAAAAGTTTGTCTTTTACGCTGCATTTTAGTATAAGGTTTCGCCAATGGCACAGCAGTAAACCAGTGGGCTATTATTGACACGCAAATAATTAGGCTACCAATGACCCAAGCTGACTCTAACCCCGTTTTACGTAGCGCCAGCATGGCATAGAAAATCGCTGCCACACCCATTGAACCAAACCATCCTAAAAACAAAGTATCCTGCCAGCTTTTTAGCTGACCCAGCTCATGTGGGCGAAGACAGCGCAACTAACTACAAACCCTTGTTAAATTCATTCGCACTCTAACGCCCTTCCCTCTTCACGTCCAACTCTTCACGACGCAGTGTTTCCGTTGCCTCAACGGTCTCCGTTTCAACTTCTTTCCTGATGTTAACTTCTTCGCGCACGAAAGCTTCTTTTTTGATATCAGCACTTTCTTCGTAAACTTCCATACGCATCACCTTTTCCTGCTTGAAGGGAGTATCCAGATTTACTGGCGCACCTGCCTTTTCTGGAGTTATACTCTCAATTACCACTCGCTCTTTTTCTGTTGGAACGGAAACTCGTGCCGTTTCGGTTTCAACTCGCTTGCCAATTGCTACCTCGCCAGTTTTGTGACGGCTTTTTTCTGCAACCAGTCGTTCTTCGTAGAGTCGGAACTTGTGATGCTCGCGATCGTTCATCTGATACAATTGAGGCTCTTGTTCGTAAGTGTATGTGTTGCGGTCATAACCAGCAGCCTTAGCTTGGTTAGAGACAGAACGCGGCATAGAAACTGGTGCAGATGCTTGTACAGGCAATGAGGTTTCTAAAGGCAATGATGCTTCTACAGGTGCAGACCCTTCTACAGTTAGAGTACGATAAACACCCCGAACTTGTTCTTCATAATCGTAATCAACCACCATCCCATCCTCATACCTGGGTAGTCTTTCTGCTTGGTCTTTACTCCTCAAACCCGTCGCGTAGATGCGTTCTGCATCAACCTCAACTCGACAAAGTGCAACTGGAACTAATACCTTCTTGCCAAATATCCAGAAACCCGTGTCAACCACAAAATATCGGAAACGTCCTGTCTCATCAACTAGCGCTGTATCAATTGAGCCAATCTTCTCATCTGTATTTCCAGCATAGATATCCAGACCTTTGATATCTTCGCCATTAAAAGCAGCTTCGCGGTAGTTGGGATTAAAATCTTCAATTTTGTAAAGTAACATACCAGTCCTTCCTTTTCTATCTATATCAACTTATGACCCCATTTTAGATATATCTCAAATTTGATGCTTCCTTCTTATGAAGGATTAAGTGAAACAAAATAGTAGGATGAGTATATTTATTTTAATTTTTTTCTGTCTTTGGATAGATGACTTTTTAATTTTTCATCCACCTTCCGCACCCTCAAGTTTCACAATCGGTTTCTAACTATTTATATAGAAAAATACTTTTAGAAATTAGACTTTGATACTGTACATTAACGGAGCAAAAAAATATATAGCAACCCTAAATTATTCGCGTAATTATTGTAGGGGCAATCCGACCCCTACTCCCCGTGGTTGCCCCGATAGATAGGGGGTAGGCACGGGGAGTAGGGGTAGCACTACCCTACAAATTTACATGAATGATTTAGGATTGCTATATACATAATTTATTACTTTAAAAATAGACTTTTAGGTGAGATATTTGGGGCAAACACATTTGAAAAACTTTGCCTTGATTATGCTACACCCTATGTTTAAAATCATTATGAATATATGCCCGGTCGCCTCTTTAGCAAGCAATTTGTCCTAACTAATGACTAATGAGTAATGACTAATGAGTAATGAGTAATGACTAATGAGTAATGACTAATGACTAATGAGTAATGACTAATGGCTAATGACTGATGACTAATGACTAATAAAAACAAATTCCCCGGCCTAACCAGGGAAGGAAAGATATTAAAAAAAGTAATGTTGTTTTAATAAATTGAATTTGCCAATAAGCGGCGATAAATTAGTAGCAGCCCTTGTTGAGTTGAGAGCGGACGCCGGGGCGGGCTGTCCTGTGTAGATGCCGCACCCGATCGCATTTTCCAGTCTCAAGAAAACAGTTGCATTCATATTTGAGTACCACTTAAGCTTGGTTGCTGTTGCGAGTCTGGCTAGCCAGCTCCAACAGTTGCGCCCAGCGTTTTTGGACTTGTTTGGGAGTGCATTTGATCGCGGTGGCGATCGCCTTGTCGCTTTCTTGATTCCGCTTCATTTCTAACAATTGCTGCATTTCCGGCGACAGTTGAGCGCGAAAAGCTTCCCATTTGTCCGAAGTCATTCCCAGCTTTTGATCGACATCAGCACCCAGCCATTCGTGGACGAGTTTCCAATTTTGAGTGCGGGCAAATTTTTCGACGTGGTACTTAAACCGTTGTTGCAAGTAGTCGCGCTGGCGGGAAGACAAACCGAGCACGCGGTCAATTTCCGAAGCCGAAAGGTCTTGCAATTTTAAAGTTAAGTAATTCACGCATTCTGGCTGATTTTGCGATTCCAGATAGGCGATCAATTCCGAGACTACTCGATCGCGCAGCACAGCATCAGCAGGATCGACAGTTTCCGATACCATTTGCTCGCGCACTTGTTGCAGCGCCGGAGAGCGGCTGTAAATTTCCGCATCTTCTCCCTTGCCGGATTCTACAGCCATTTCAATGTCGATCGCAGTTTCGGGAGGCTGGCCCTTGGCAAATCCTTGAGCGCGCAACACGATCAGGCGTTGGCGGTTGCGGCCGGGCAAACCGATTTGGCGCTTGGCGTAGTGTTCGGTAAAAGCCATGTACTCAGCCAATTCTAGCTGCGTGCGGGGCTGGTAGGTGACATCGAGTTGATGTTCGCGACGGAAAGCTCGCAGAGATTCGATGTAAAAGCCTTGCAAAAAGTCTTCAATCATGTTGTAGCGAGCTTGGAAGTTCAAGTTCGATCGGAAAGAAGCAACATGGCGGTAAATCATCGCCGCGAGGTGAGAATGCAGTTCGACGCGGCCTTGTTTGGAACCGAGGCGGTAGTATTGCAGGGTTTTTTGCAACCGGTGCTCGGCCAAGGTGATTTGCCAAGCTTCAACTTCGCCGGAAATTTGGATGCGATCGCTTTTTTGGCAAATCCGTTCAACTTCCTTAGCAATCCGCATCGCCACTGCTTGAGCGCTGCGGCTGGCAGTTTTCATTTCCCCTTGCAATTCTTTGAGGGCGAAGTCAGCCAAAGCGAGGATATCGATGCTGGGAACAGTATTGATTTCGGCGTTTGGTTCGCTGGAGGTAGCCGGAATGCAGTTGAAGCCAGAAGCGGTGTTGCAGTTGACGGTGGTGGCAGTTTTGGCAGTCATGGCATTTATCGGGTGGTAGGGCACAGCGGGTGTGCGAGGACATTTGTCAGAGTGTGAGGCGGCAGTTGCTGGCGGTTTCGCTTGCTGTGCTGATTCAACTCTCTATACATTGAATGTTACGGAAGTAGAGATAACCGTAGTTATGCCAGTGTTCCACTCTCTCATGCAACAGTTTTTGGCTGCTGAATCTGATTCTAATCGCTGGCTGTGGAAGATTGGTTTTATTGCCGTTAAAGCCTTACTTTACAAGCATTCTGAGCTGTTATGTGCGTGGGGCGATCGCCAGGAAAACTGAGGGTGCTGCCAGGCCGCTGAGTGGACAATCTAATAACTGGCTATTTGAGGGGGTTTTGGCCGTTAGAGATTGTGGAATCGAGACTTGGCAGAGTGTAGCTATCTGCAATGTCTTCAGAACCTACGCAACAGCAGTTAGGAAACCCGGTTAATCTGAAAATTTGATCTTATCCAAGAAGGAAGAAGGAATCAGAAAGAAGCACACAGAGCTTTGTTTGCAAACAATTCACCCTGATTCTTTCTCTAATACCAAAGTCACCGGCCCGTCATTCTCGATCGAGACTTGCATCATCGCTCCAAACAAGCCTGTTTCGACTTTTAAGCCGCTCTGGCGCAACTTTTCGACAAATTTATCATAAAAAATTTCGGCTCGTTCAGGAGCCGCTGCTCGGTCAAAGGAAGGTCGCCGACCTTTGCGGCAGTCCCCGTAGAGAGTAAACTGACTGACAACCAGCAACTCGCCGCCAATGTCTTGTACTGACTTGTCCCAGCGCCCGGTATCCGTGGCAGAGTCGGGAAACAAACGCAATTCCAGGCATTTGCGAGCCATCCAATCGAGTTCTGTTTCGGTGTCGGTGTCTGCAATACCTACAAGCAAGTTAAGTCCGCGGCCAATTTTGCCAATAATTCGATCGTCAATTTCGACTTGAGATGATTTTACTCGCTGGATGATGACTCGCATGGGAAATCGGTAATTGGTAATAGGTAATTACTCGTTACCAGGCTCTGGCCTGGTAACGCAGATCCAGAGGCTCTGCCTCCTATCTTCCTAAGTACCAGAGATGCAGAGCCTCGCTTACATCGGTTCCCAGGCCAGAGCCTGGGAACCAGTAACCTTTAGTTTTTCCCAAAACCTTTGCCGCGATTGGTTGAAGGCATACAAAGACAGTTTTCGAGTTGCGATCGCAAAGTCTCGGTATCCAAACCCTGACCGATGAGAACAAGCTGGTTTTTGCGATCGCCTTTCCACTGGTCATCGTCCATCGTAAATCGCTTGCCGCTCAAGTGAAAAATATGCCGTTTGGGACTTTCTTCAAACCACATAATCCCTTTCGCGCGAAACACATTTGTTGGCATTTGTTTGTCTAAGAAATATTGAAATTTTCTCAGAGAAAACGGCTTGTCACTCAGGAAAGAAATTGAGGTAAATCCGTCATTTTCTAAATGGTCGGAGTGGTCGTGATGGCTGTGGTCGTGATGGCTGTGGTCGTGATGGTCGTGATGGCTGTGGTCGTGATGGTCGTGATGGCTGTGGTCGTGATGGTCGTGATGGTCGTGATGGTCGTGATGGTCGTGATGGTCGTGACTGCTAGGAGTTTCTTCAGATTGGAAATATTTGTCCGATTCAAACAATCCGACGCTGAGGACAAGCGGTAGGGGAACTTGCGATTTTACTGTTCGCAGAATTCGAGCACCTTCTTTGACATCCCGAATCTTAACTTCCAACAAATCTAAATCTGCTTCTTCAACCAAATCAGTTTTGTTGAGGATAATTATATCGCCGTAAGCTATTTGACTGTAAGCTGCTTGAGAGTTGAATAAATCTAAGCTGTAGTTGGCTGCGTCTACTACTGTAACTATCGAATCGAGACGAGTCAGGTCGCGCAGTTCTGTGCCTAAAAAAGTCATTGCTACTGGCAGCGGGTCGGCGAGTCCGGTTGTTTCGACTACCAGATAATCGAGATTTTCTTGACGTTCCAGAACTTTGTAAACTGCATTAACTAAATCTTCATTAATAGTGCAGCAAATGCAGCCGTTGTTCAGCTCAACCATGTTGTCGTCGGTGGTGACAATCAGTTCGTTGTCGATGCCGATTTCGCCAAATTCATTTACCAAAACTGCTGTTTTCAAACCCTGCTGGTTGGTCAGGATGTGGTTGAGCAGGGTTGTTTTGCCGCTGCCGAGAAATCCTGTAATGATGGTAACGGGTAAGCCGTGTTTGGGAGCGTCCATCGCCGGTTCTGTCTCGGACTGAGTTGTAGATTGCATAGCTTGAATGTCAAATAATGTCGATCGCACTTTCTTTGTGGCTCTTATTGTATCTTAATTAGGACAAGGCCTGGTAAACCCAGTTTCTCGGAGAAATGTTGGGTTTGGTGGCATGGTATCTACGCATCAACCGGGAATCAGCCCGAGAGTGCAAAATAAGTGGGCCGCTAATTATCGGCAATTGCTAACGCGATCGCACTTTTTTATTTTTTTGATAAAATTTTGTCCAGAGTACCTGTCGCAGTTTTTGCCACTAACTCCAGCAGCGACAAATTTGGGACAGACTCAAGCCCAGTGCGATCGGCCAATTCCCCCTACTCTATAGCAATCCTAAATCATTTGTGAATTTCTTACTCCCTCCCCTTACCAAGGGGAGGGTTGGGGTGGGGTAAAAAATTTACGACTCCTGCAAGGATGGCTATATAATAGTTTTAATTATTGAGCAGCCTAAAATATTTAAACCTCAACGAAAACAGGGCGGTGGCTAACAACAGCCACCGCCCTCAAGATAGTATTGCGCTATCTAAATCTGTGCTTACGCAGGAAGCAAGACTGAATCAATAATGTGGATGACACCATTATCAGCAGCAACATCGGCTGTTGTAACGGTAGAATCATTGATTTTGACACCATTGGAAGCATCAATTTTAACTTCTGAACCTTCCACTGTCTTGGCAGATTTCAGCTTGACCACATCAGCGGCCATAACTTTGCCAGAAACGACATGATAAGTCAAGATTTTTGTCAGCTTAGGAATGTCCTTAAGCAGTGCTTCTACAGTACCTGCGGGAAGCTTAGCAAAAGCTTCGTCAGTAGGCGCAAAAACAGTGAAGGGGCCAGCGCCTTTAAGAGTATCTACTAAACCAGCGGCTTGGACGGCAGCAACTAGGGTAGTAAAAGAGCCTGCCGAAACGGCGGTATCAACGATGTCAGCCAAGTGAGTCACCTAGTTTTTGTAATCTGTAAATCACTATAACGCTAAAAAGTTAATTTAGCTACAGATATTTTTTCTCGTTCAGTTTGGTTTTCTTATATAAAATAGAACATTTTTTTATATATAACTCATGTCAGTAAATACCTACCTAAAGGTAGATTATAATTTACCGATTTTACTGTATTTTAATTTAGAAATGTAATCCTAAATACATTGGTAAGCCGATCGCCCCTGCGCGCTGTTTAAACTAAACGCAGGGGCGAGACAGCATCGCCCCTGCTACGACATTTTGATTGACTTGGCAAAACATTCAACCTTCAGCGCAGCGCTAACACATTACAAAAGCCTGCCACCCCGACTGATGGCAACAGTTTGGGAAATCCCGATCTAAACTGTTAACAACCACTAACTAGCGGAAGGGTGACATGAGATACAAACTACTAGGTCACAGCGGACTTCGCGTTTCGGAAATCTGCCTCGGAACCATGACTTTTGGCGAAGATTGGGGTTGGGGCGGTTCCTACGACGAAAGCCGGAAAATGTTCGACGCCTTTGCAGAAGCGGGCGGCAATTTCATTGATACCGCGAATCTCTACACCAACGGTACTAGCGAAAAATATGTCGGTGAGTTCATCGCAGCCGATCGCGAAAAATGGGTAGTTGCCACTAAGTATAGCCTCAACATGAAGAATGGCGAAATCAATGGTTTTGGCAACCACCGCAAAAATATGGTGCAAGCAGTAGAGGCCAGTTTGAAGCGATTGCAAGTCGAATACATAGATTTGCTGTGGCTGCACGCTTGGGATTTTACCACACCCGTCGAAGAAGTAATGCGCGCTTTTGACGATTTGGTACGCGCCGGCAAAGTTCTTTACATCGGCATTTCCGATACGCCGGCTTGGATTATTTCTCAAGCAAATACGATCGCCCACCTGCGCGGTTGGACACCATTTATCGGCTTGCAAATCGAGTATTCTTTAAAAGAGCGAACTCCTGAACGGGACTTGATCCCTATGGCAAAAGCCTTTGATATTGGCGTCACAGCTTGGAGTCCCCTAGCAGGCGGTTTGCTAACAGGAAAATACAACACTTCAGAAACAGCCAGCGAAGCTAAACGGCTGAATTCACCTGAATCGGGAAAAATTAACGAACGCGACCTCAAAATAGCTGACCAAGTTAGCAAAATAGCAGCCGAAATTGGCAAACCTGCTTCTCAAGTAGCCCTAAATTGGCTGATCCAACAGCCAGTCGAAGTTATTCCAATTGTGGGTTCGCGCAAACTCTCGCAACTTCAGGAAAATCTGGCTTGTTTGGAGTTTAAATTAACCCCCGAACAAATGCAGCAGTTAGACAAAGTAAGTGCAATTGAATTGGGTTTCCCTCACGATTTCTTAAAGAGTTCGACGGTGCAAGATTTTGCCTTTGGAGGAGGAATGGCCAAAATTGACAGCCGCCGACTGTAAAGTTGCTGCTATTTTCTAGTTGCGGGTTTACGTGGATATTTGGCGTTTGATTGCAGATATCGGCGAACCCGCCCTTAGAGGGATGATTGACATTGGTGCTGTGGGCGCGAGATTAAACTGACGCCCACAGCGCAAATGTCATCATCTTGGTTTCTTGGCATATACTCGCGCAAAATCTTAGGTTTATCGTTGCCGTTACCTGTTTTATTTGATATTGTTGAGATAGGTGATATTTTGTCAGTTTAACCCCACTGCATAAACTGTTAATTGTTAATCTATCGGAAGTTAGAAATCTTTGACGAAACTGTGTATATTAGGACACAAATTTTCCCTAAGAGCGATCGGATGAGTTAAAAAAAAGCAAGGTTTGTCAAATCAAAAAGCAACATAAACTTGATGGCAAATTTTCTCTCATCTTCAAATAAAGCAATAAAACTCGCTCTTTTTTCACCCCGTACCTGCCAGTTAAGAGTCATTTTACAAGGTCGATCGGCATTTTAAAGGCTTTTGAACCCAGCGTGCAAGCTAGGTGTCTCCTGAGAGAAAAGTCATCCTTCAGATAGAAGTTATGGCAGAAAAACTGGGTTACATTTAACAACAATAGCAAATCTAACAATATTAACTTATCTCAAAGTTTCAATTCTGAAAAAAGCAGATAAGCCGGTTTTTCCCGCAGCTAAACAGTTTCTTTGTTTGGCTCACTGAATGCGGCGCTTGCTCGTAAAACTTCTCACATTTATGCTTGCGACTTTCAGTAAGACCCTGCTGAGAAATATATCCTCTTGACCAATTTTAACTGACAATTTTTCATTGACAAATTCCAGAGGCTAATATGTCGCCCCCAGAAAACTCAGTCAACAATAATTATAGCAATAAAGAGCGAGCATGGGAGATCCGATTTACCTCTATAGATCCCGCCAAATCCCCCTCTCAATTCGCTCCCTCGCCCGCAGTGCGCGCCAACTTATCAAAAACTGAGGCTGTAGAAGCACCAGATTTAGTTTGCTTGTCTCATTTGCGGTGGAATTTTGTCTATCAGCGTCCGCAACATCTCTTGAGTCGTTGTGCCAAAACTCGTCGCGTATTCTTTGTAGAAGAACCTGTATTTAGCGCAGCTACAGATTGGTGGCTTGATGTCAGCATCCACGAAAGCGGAGTCTGGGTAATAGTACCCCACCTGAGCGAAGGAACCAGCGAAGCAACAGCACAAACTGCTCAGCAAGCCATGCTAGATGATTTGTTTAGAGCGGCAGAAATTAGCCAGTACATTCTGTGGTATTACACACCAATGGCTGTCAGCTTCACAAGCCACTTAAAGCCGCTAGCTGTAGTCTACGACTGCATGGATGAATTGTCAGCATTCAAAGGCGCACACCCCGATTTAAAAGCCAATGAAAACCAACTATTAAAGCGCGCCAGCGTAGTATTTACCGGAGGACACAACCTTTACGAAGCCAAACAGCACCAGCACCCAAACATTCACCCCTTCCCCAGCAGCATCGAAAAAGAACACTTTGCGACAGCCAGGAACCTTTCAGAAGAACCGGCGGATCAAAAAGACATTCCTCACCCGCGTTTGGGGTTTTATGGCGTCATAGACGAACGCATGGATATCGAACTGCTGGCGGGCATGGCCCAAGCAAAGCCAGACTGGCATTTAGTCATCATTGGCCCGGTGGTGAAAATCGACCCGGCAACTCTGCCAACTCACCCCAATATTCACTATCTCGGTGGCAAATCTTATCAAGAATTGCCAGCGTATCTTGGCGGATGGGATATCGCCATGCTGCCTTTTGCGATTAACGAATCGACTAAGTTTATTAGTCCGACGAAAACTCCAGAATACCTCGCTGCCGGCAAACCTGTCATTTCTACTCCTATCCGCGACGTGGTGCGGCCCTACGGAGAAAACGGCTTGGTTCGGATTGCTAGCAATTGGGAAGAATTCGTTGCTTGTGCCGAAGAAATCCTTAACGAAAGTTCGGACGTTCGCACCAAGTGGCTGAGTGAAGTAGATGCCTTTTTAGCAGACAATTCTTGGGACAATACCTGGGGCGAAATGCTGGGGTTGATCGAAAGTGCGATCGACGATAAAAAGCAGAAAGCTGAAGGCAGGATGAAAGTTTTAAGTTAGGAATGTTGAGGTTGAAGTTAAAGAGTTACACGTTACGGATTCAAAAATTAACACTCAACACTCCTCGCTGTATGTCCAATTACCAATTATTTCTTACCCTTACCCTTACCCACAATCAGAGGTGTTTCCATGTTTGACTATTTAATCGTCGGAGCCGGATTTGCAGGTAGCGTCATTGCCGAAAGACTAGCAAATGAAGCCGGAAAAACAGTTCTGATAATTGATACCCGCAACCACATCGGCGGTAACGCATACGATCACTACGACAATCATGGCATCCTCGTACACAAATACGGCCCCCACATTTTTCACACCAATTCGCGCCCTGTTTTCGAGTATCTTTCGCGCTTCACCGAGTGGCGGCCCTACGAACACCGCGTCCTCGCCAGCGTTGACGGTCAACTGCTGCCAATTCCGATCAATCTCAACACCGTAAACAAACTTTACGGACTGAATCTCACCTCATTTGAAGTAGAAGATTTCTTCGCGAAAGTAGCAGAACCAAAGGATTATATTCGCACTTCCGAAGATGTCGTTGTCAGCAAAGTCGGCCGCGAACTTTACGAGAAATTCTTCCGCAACTACACCCGCAAACAGTGGGGAATGGATCCGTCGGAACTCGACAACTCAGTGATTGCGCGCGTACCCACTCGCATTAACCGGGACGATCGCTATTTTACCGATACCTATCAAGCAATGCCCCTGCACGGCTACACTCGGATGTTTGAAAAAATGCTTTCTCACCCAAACATCAAGGTGATGCTGAATACCGACTACCGGGAGATTGAGGGTTTTATTCCTTACGGGGAAATGATTTACACCGGGCCAGTCGATTCCTATTTCAATTATTGCTACGGCAAACTTCCTTACCGTTCCTTGGAATTTAAGCACGAAACACTGAACGTAGCCGTACACCAAGAAGCACCGGTGGTAAATTACCCCAACGAGCATTTATATACTCGCTGCACCGAGTTTAAATACCTCACCGGACAAGAGCATCTAAAAACTAGCATTGTCTACGAATATCCCCAAGCTGAGGGAGACCCTTACTACCCGGTTCCGCGTCCAGAAAATGCCGAAATATACAAGAAATATAAGGCTTTGGCTGATGCAACTCCGGGAGTTTCTTTCGTGGGAAGGCTGGCGACTTACAGGTATTACAACATGGATCAAGTAGTCGCTCAAGCTCTAACAACTTACACGCAACTTACTACCAAGCCGATGATTGAATTGGTAGAAAATGTTAACGGTTCTGCCTCTAATGTCAGCTCATCCAATGGAGTCGCCCATCGCCCAGCCGCAGCTTCTCTAGAAGTCGCTGCTGTCAACAACGGCAACGGCAAATCTCCTAGTAAGTAGCTGGAAGCTGCGAGTTACGGGTAAAAAGGTAAGGTGCTCATAGAGCACCTTACTCGGTTTTCATCAAAAGTTATTTAATAATTCAAACAAGCATTGAGGTAAAAATGAACGTTCTAGTTAAAATTGTTTTGTCTCATGAGGTTTTGGAAATTTCTCAGTTTGCTCAGTTTCAGAAAGAAATACAGCGCCTCATTGAAAGCGGTGGCAAAATTCTGATGCTGGACTTCTCAAAAATAAATTTCCTGAAAAATTCCGAGTTAATGGCTGTAGTGGCGATCGTGAAATTAGTGAGAGACAGCCAGTGTATACTTTTGATCTCTGCCATGAGCGAACAAGTTAGAATTCTATTTGAACTCACGGGACTACAGCAAATATTTCAGTGTTTGCCGTTTGCCGAAGAATTTTCTCTCACAAGTGAGCTAACTGAACAGTTAGGAGGTTTGCCAAGTCTTGCTAGCTAGAGGGAGAGGGAGAGAGGGGGGATAGGAAAAATCTTCCTGGTTTATTGTTCCTTCTTCTGACTAATGACTTCAGCACAAGACAGCCTTTAGATGAGGCTGTTTTAATGTGCAGAACTTTGGCAAATTAATTAGCAAAAAACTTGTCAAAGTGGGGGTAATTGTAGCTAACCTATAAATATAACTTTGGGTAGATGTGCCGATGAGTTGGTTAGGTAGAGAACTAGAAAATTGCGAGATAGAAGAGTCTGCAACTCTTGATAGTAAGGTGACAGTTCAAGGACGCAAAACAGGTTATCCGCGCCCCCAACTGCGCCGGAGCAACTGGATTTGTCTCAATGGTAAGTGGAGGTTTGCTTACGATGACGCGGGCCACTGCGTGCAGCCGATCGATATTTCTGAGTGGACTCACACTATAGAAGTGCCGTTTGCTCCAGAATCGGCAAAAAGCGGGATCGGCGACACGAATTTTCACGCCAACTGCTGGTACGAACGCGAATTTGACGTACCCCACACAGAAGGCAGAGTTCTCCTCCACTTTGGGGCCGTAGACTACCGCGCCCGCGTCTGGGTGAACGGTCAGTTTGTCATCGAACACGAAGGCGGACACACTCCTTTCACCGCAGACATTACAGCAATTGTGAACCTCAACGGGATGCAGCGGGTGACAGTCTGGGCCCACGACGACCCCCAAGATTTGGAGCAACCGCGGGGCAAGCAAGACTGGCAAATAGAGCCCCACAGTATTTGGTATCCGCGCACGACGGGCATTTGGCAGACAGTCTGGGTAGAATTGGTGCCTCACACTTATATCGAGCGCATCCGCTGGACTCCCCAGTTTGAACGCTGGGAAATCGGTTTTGAAGCGTTTGTCGCGGGCGATCGCCAGTCGGGAATCCAGATTAAAGTTAAACTGTCGATCGGCTGTTTGCTGCTAGTCAACGACACCTACGAAGTCCTCAACGGCGAAATCCACCGCCGCATCGCCCTCTCCGACCCTGGTATCGACGACTACCGTAACGAATTGCTGTGGAGTCCCGAAAAACCGACGCTAATTAACGCCCAAGTGCAGTTGTGGGCCGACGGCAAACTACTCGACGAGGTTAAATCTTATACCGCCATGCGGACGGTTAGCATCCAGCGCGATCGCTTCATGCTAAACGGCCGCCCCTACTATTTGCGACTGGTGCTCGACCAAGGTTACTGGCCCGACACCATGATGACTGCCCCTTCAGACGAAGCTTTGCGGCAGGATGTCGAATTAGTCAAAGCAATGGGTTTCAACGGCGTCCGCAAGCACCAAAAAATCGAAGACCCCCGATTTTTGTACTGGGCTGACGTGCTGGGGCTCCTAGTTTGGGAAGAAATGCCCAGCGCCTACCGCTTCACTCCCAAAGCCGTGCAACGGCTGACGCGGGAGTGGACAGAAGTCATCGAGCGCGACGCCAGCCACCCCTGTATCGTAGTCTGGGTGCCGTTCAACGAATCCTGGGGAGTTCCGAATTTAGTCGAAGCGGCAGCCCATCGCAACTACGTGCAAGCGCTGTATTTCTTGACAAAAACCCTGGATTCGACTCGCCCCGTCATCGGTAACGACGGCTGGGAAAGCATCGATACCGACATCCTGGCGATTCACGACTACGACAACAACCCGCAAACCCTAGCCAAGCGCTACGGGCCCGAAGTCCAGCTAGCCGATTTGTTCGATCGGGGGCGTCCCGGCGGGCGAGTCCTCACCCTCGACGGCCACCCGCACCAAGGACAGCCGATGATGCTGACAGAATTCGGCGGCATCGCCTGCGCCGGTCGCGAAAACCCTGATTTTTACCGGGTTTGGGGCTACGTGCGCGCGTCGGACACGCTGGAACTGCAAAGGCGCTACTGCGCGTTGTTGAAGGTGGTAAACCGAGTGGAAATGTTCAGCGGATTTTGTTACACGCAGTTAACCGATACTTTCCAAGAAGCTAACGGTTTGCTGTATGCCGATCGCACTCCCAAGTTTCCCCTAGAGGCGATCGCGGCGGCAACTCTCGGCTGGGATATTCCCGAAGAAAGTTCACAGCCGCAAGCTATTACTCAATGCTAAATAGACTAAAGAATCAAGAGGGTATTTAAGTAAAAGTAGGGTGCGTCGCTGCCACAATCCCAGCTATTTACAAAGATTCCTTAGCGACGCACCATAACGCCATAACTAAAAGTAGAGTGCGTCGCTGCGACAATCTCAGCTATTTACAAAGATTCCTTAGCGACGCACCATAACGCCATAAGTCTGACGTAACTTAAGGTTTAGTCTGGTGCGTCGCTACTGAGATTTTTGCTTTGAGTTGAAGCTAGTCGAGGGCGACGCACCCTACGATACTAAAGTCATTACTACGAACCTTAAAACCTCACTGTCAACTGTCAACTGTCAACTATCAACTATTTAACAACGATGTTTCAAAGTTTTTTCATGGGCGGTTTTGAGTGCTCTACCCACAAATTGCGATCGGGAAAACGCCTCGATGTCACAGCCGCCACCGGTCACGATAAATTTGCAGCAGCCGACTACCAACGCTTGCAGGAACAAGGCATTTACACAGTCCGCGAAGGCCTCCGCTGGCACTTAATTGAACAGACACCCGGAAAATATGATTTTTCCAGTTCCCTGCCAATTATCCGGGCCGCCCGCGACATGAAAATGCAGGTAATTTGGGATTTGTTTCACTACGGCTGGCCAGACGATATTGATATTTTCAGCCCCGAATTTGTGTCCAGGTTTGCAAGCATGGTGCGCGCTTTTATGGAAGTGCTAACTGAAGAAACAGACCAAACACCTTTTGTAACACCTGTCAATGAAATTTCATTTATTGCTTGGGCCGGCGGCGATGTCGCCTACATCAATCCGTTTGCGAAAGGGCGGGGAGACGAGCTAAAAATCCAGTTAATCAAAGCTTCGATCGCCGCGATAGAATCAGTTTGGGAAGTCAATCCCAACACCCGGATCGTTCAAATCGACCCCACAATTAACATTATTGCTGACCCTGACAAACCGGAGGATCGGGACGCGGCGGAAGGTTATCGCTTATCTCAATATCAAGCTTGGGATATGTTGGCTGGACGTTTTCGCCCGGAACTCGGCGGTAAGGAAAAATATCTCGATATTATTGGGGTGAATTATTACGATCGCAATCAGTGGATTCACAATGAAGCTCCGATGAAATACACCGATCCGCTGTACCGCCCGTTTCGCGAAATGCTGCAAGAAGTGTTTGAGCGCTACGGCCGCCCCTTATTTATAGCAGAAACAGGCACTGAAGACGATTTTAGACCTGTCTGGTTTAATTATGTGTGCACTGAGGTAGCGGCGGCGATGAAAGCAGGAGTTCCGATAGAGGGAATCTGCTTGTATCCGATTGTCAACCATCCGGGTTGGGACGACGACAGGCACTGTTACAATGGTTTGTGGGATTATTGCAATGATCAGGGCGATCGGGAAATTTACCAGCCTTTGGCGGATGAATTGCAGTTTCAAAGACAGCAGATTGAACCGCTGTTGAAGTTGCAGAATTGATGATTGCTATATAATTCTGTAGGGTGCGCTGCGGCGCACCTTATACTAAATCTGCGTTAAAAATTCCCGATGATTTCCTAATATTTTATTCGCTCAACTCAGCATAAAATAGTCAAGCTCATCTACATTGTGAATAATCTTGGAATCAGGAACGCCATAAGCTTCAGCTAATTCGATACTAGCTTGCAATCTCACTTCGAGGTTTAAGTTAGGATCAAAAGCTGCTTCTGCTAAATTACCTAGTCGTTCATAGGTAGCAAGAAGATTAGCAACGGCTGCCTTGTAAGCTCGGTCAATTTTAGCCAGGGACTGTTGATAATATTGTTCCACTTGTCGAGCAAGATGAGTATCTTGTCCCAATAACTGCTTGCAAAAACCAGTCACGATTCGACCCGCGATCGCACCAATGACAGCGCCAACAACAGGAATCGGAATCAAAGCTTGTCCGATAGTAGCTCCAGCAGCAACAATGGCTGAATCAGCACAAGCAAATAAACTTAATTCAACGAATTGATCGGCAGTAATTTCCCCTCGGTTCAAACTACCGACTAAACTAGCAACTTCCAAGCCGGCACTAACAAAAGCACCAGCTAAGGGTGCAGACATTTGGGTAAAATTGGTTAACCCATAAATAACTGTTGCCGATATACCACTAAGTGCAGCTCCTTTTGCGGTATCAATTCCAATTTCTTGCCAGTCTTCGGGGGTTAACTCACCCTTAAAAACGTTTTTACCTTGCTTATACTTAGCGTAAAGCTTAGTAGCAAATCGAATACTACCACCAATAACCGCGCCTTTAACAGCAACGTTACCAAAATCAGCCAGAGTAGGTTGAGCCTCGTAGCGTATCCCATCCTTAATTTGTTTGTGTTCTTGCTTTAATTCATGCTCTTTGCGGTCTAGCGTATCGTCAACTTTGCCTATTTGCACATCTTCATAGTTAGACGATCCAGCTTGAACAGTCTGACTGAAAGGACGACCCGACATCTGCTCTATTTCTTGAGCTTTTTCTTGTATTTTTTGAGCAGTACGACTTGTTATTCCCTCGACTTGTTGCCCTTTCAATATTTTATCAATAATTTCATATTGGTTTTTAGGGATATGGTAATATGACCCATCTCTGCCAAAGTTTTCGTATTTCTTCATGTGGTCGAGAACGTGGTCTAAATTATTGCCAACCCCATTCACAAATTTAGACTGTACTTTAATACCATCAATTAAATAATCTTCCGGTGCTGTTCTACCCACTCCCTCAAAAGTAGCGCGAGTTTCAGAGGAGTTCAAAAGAGATTTTGCATTGCGAATACCAACTTCCACTTGCTCAGCTATTTCACCGTGTTTTGTGCTTGTGTTTCCCAGAATTTTTTCGGGGCTACCTACAAAATCACGAACTTTATCAATCTCTCCGACCGCTGCAAAAAACGCTCGGTCTTGTTTACTGAGTTCCGTTGCAAGCTGTTCTGCATGGCGCAGATTTTCCTCTGCTACTATTGCAGCAACGAATTGAGTTGTCAGATGTCTATCTTCTCTGTTTTCCATGCTTAAAAAATTGCAGCATTACTCCCTAATTGCTAGAGGATAATGCTGCACTCCAAATTATAATTACATTTTCAGGTCTACGGTCTTTTTAATAGACTCGCTCAGGGAAGTAATGGCATTGATTAAAGTCCCCAGTCTTTGTTTGAGAGCTTGGCTAAAATTCAGGTAATTCAAAGGTGCATTCTGCTTGAAGTATTGCAGTTCACTTTGAATCAACTTAGCTAGTTTGACAGTTTCCCCCTCAAGAAGATTGACTTCTTTCTTGGTTATGTTGACTTTAGCTGTGTCACCTTCAATTTCAAGAGCGCGGTTGTTGGCTTCGTCACCAATTTTTTCATTCTCGTTACTTGCCCAAAAAGCACTACCAGCCAAAGCTACACCACCAATCCCCCAGCCAATCGGCCCTGCTAGTGCCAGCAGTGCATTTCCAGCCACCATACCGCCACCACCCACAGTAAGAGCGCCACCTCCTAACCAGGCTAAAGCAGCATTAACGGCGGCTGCACCGGAAAGAGAAGCAATCGCAGTACCTGTTGAGGCTGTTCCAAAAGTTGTAGCAATTGCCATTGCTGCTGCTGGCCCAAAACAGGCAACTCCTGCTCCAGCCATGACTCCTGCACCACCTGCTGCTGCTACATTGCTGTTATGAGCCGCATAAATTAGATCCCAATCTTTGCCAGTAATTTCCTTGAGCTGAAACTTCAGTTTTGTAACGACTTTGCTAAACTCTTTTGGCGAATTGGCCAACGTGTTAATGTAATTTTCGCATAGTTGGATAATCTCAACCCCACGATTGACTCGCGTTTGATAAAGACTTCCAGCGGCATTTTGTAAATACTCACAATCTCTTTGGTACTTTTCTACTGCACGGCGCAGTCTATCTTGTGCCTCTTTTTTGTATTCGTGGTTAAACATTTACGGGTAAATACCTAATTATGAGGAGTTTGTGTTGATAACTCTGTCGAGCAGAAAACTCTACCGCCCAAGCAGTGAGCCTTCCCCCCACTCCAGGTGTAAAATTAATCACGATCCTGCTTTCATTGATACTAATCTAACTACCTTTAACAAAGAAACTAATCAGCATTAGGAATTGTGCTAGACTTTGATTATAAAAAATCCAGAAACCTATCCCCTGCAATGGCATCCTCTAACGATCGCTTCTCCGAAGCTGCCCGCGACTGGGACTTAGAAACTCTTTACACAGACCTAGCATCCGCCAAGGGAAAGCGGCTCACGCCCACAGAGAAACAACATCTACGGGGTCTACTCTGCGGCTACAGTCCCGCCGAAATTGCCGAAAGACTCAGTAAAAACCCCAAGGGAATTGCCGTAGATTTCTGTAATACTTTATACCAATACGTAAAAAATCTTGTAGGTAAAGCTGATGAAAAGGTAGAAAACTGGAGGAAGATTTGTGAATGGCTGGAGGACGCAGGATATAAAACTCAGCCATCTCCCGAACCTGAATCAGGCGATTGTTTATCCGCAAAAATTATAATAAAAAAAGCAAATGTAGTTCTTGATAAAAATCAAATCATAGTTGATATAAACCTGCGAATAGTCGCCTCCTCACCTTCAGAGATTCCCATTATAGAAAAGTTTGATATCAATAGCAATGGTGCAAACTAACGAAAGTGCGATCGAACTGAGATGTTGCACCATTCTCAATTACTTGTTTATGAACAGGCTTTTCGGCTTGTTCCACAAGAAAATTCACTCTTTGTGGAACAGGCCGAAAAGCCTGTTAAGCGAGAATGGTGCAAGATGTGCGATCGAACGCATCAGCTTAATGTTAGACCGAATAGCAATAAGGGCGGGCAAAATGCCCACCCCACATACTAGATATCGCTTTGATATCAGACTTAAATTTTTAATACCCCCAGGGGAATTCGAATCCCCGTCGCATCCGTGAAAGGGATGTGTCCTAGGCCTCTAGACGATGGGGGCGCGTCGTTGCGTTTGCTTGTGTTCCGCACCTTTATTACCTTAACTAATCTTTCCCAATCTGTCAACTACTTTGCGAAACTTTTTTTTCTACTCGTCCCAAAGCACGTCACAGTAGGCTTTGAGGATGGCGGCGCAATTGCCGATCGCCCCGAGATGAGCAATTTCAAAGCCGTGGGTGTTCTGGGTGGGGAAAGCCAAACAAGCGGCGCGGGCTACGTGGCCAAACTTCATCGCGATCGAAGCATCGCTCCCAAAACCGCTAATTACCGCCAACTGCACCTCTACATCGGCTGCTGCGGCGGCTGCGCGCAATTGGGCGTTTAATCCTTCATCGTAGACTCCATAGCCGTCCTGAACCAGCAAAACCGGGTTTTCGCTGTCACGAATCGGGTATTCCGGCGCCAGAGGGCAAATTTCCAAAGCGATCAGCGCGTCCAACGGCTGGCGCTGGGTGAAATACAAAGCTCCAATCGCCCCAACCTCCTCCTTCGCCGACGCTACCAAATAAACATTCACCGCAGGCTCTTTCAAACATTCCGCCAGAGCCAGCAAAATCGCCACTGAAGCCTTGTTGTCCAGAGTGTAGCTCGCGATCCAGTCCTTCAACCGCAGCGGGCGCTTGCGGTGCTTTCCCACCACCATCCGCGTGCCCGGTCGAATTCCGGCCTCGGCTAATTCCTCGGCGGTACACTTAGTTTCGATCCAGGCATTTTCCCACTTTAAAGAAACATCTTCCTGCTGAGCTTTCTGAGGAGATTCGTGAGAAACATGGCGGGAACCGAAGCTGAGAATGCCGCTAATTGTTTGCTTGTCTCCGAGCAAATCCACCACGCCTTCGCCGTAAACCCAAGGAAATGCGCCGCCCAATCTGCGGACTTCCACCCGGCCACTCTCGCCTATTGTTTTAACTAGGGCGCCAATTTCGTCTTTGTGGGCGGTAATGGCGATCGACTTTTCGGGATTGCGACCCTTAATTAGGGCGATCGCATTGTCCGCGCGATCGACCCAAGCATTCACTCCCAGGGCGGCGAATTTTTCCATCAACCGCTGGTTAATTTCCGATTCCGCACCGCTGGGTGAGTGCAGCATTACTAATTCTTCGATTGTTTGGAATAGGCGATCGAACTCTAACATTTTTTATTTTCGTTTTTAGGAGCGAATTTTGACATATATTAAAGCACATTTACTCACTCTTTCCCGGCGGTACACTTAGTTTCAATTCAGGCATTTTCCCACTTGAAAAAACATCTTCCTGCTGAGCTTTTTGAGGAGCTTAGGAATGAAGCAATTGGAGGCAGCAAAGGGCCATTGAGTAACAAGATTCATGCGATCGCGTGGATGCGTTGGGCAATCCGTTGGAGTTTCACCTCACCCCCCGACAAACTGGTGACGCGAGCAGGAGGCGACCAACTGCAGCCATTACTGGTGGCGGATACACTGCTGGCTAACAAGGGCTATGATCCAGATCAGCGCGTGATTGACCGCCTCAATGCCGAGGGGAAGACCACCGTCATTTCACCTCGCCGCAATTGCAAGACCCTGGAAACTTACGATGCTCAATTGTACAAAGCCCGTCATTTGATTAAGAACTTTTTTCCCAAGCTGAAGCAGTATCAGGGAATCGCGACGCGCTATCACCCTAGGCGGTGAACTTTCCGGCGTGCGATTCTTCTGGTTGCTGCCGTCATCGGGTTGAATTGATGACACCCCCTAAATTAACTTGACAGTGCCGTAAACTAATATGCCTAACCTCTTGAGCACCTTCTTTTCTAGTAATTTCATTCCTCACGGGCATTGTTACCTCTGGAAACCGGGGTTAGTCTGGCTGCACTTAACGTCCGATGCCTTGACTACCCTCGCTTATTACTCGGTGGCGTTTGCCATTGTTTACTTTACGAATGAGCGTAAGGATCTGCCTGCTCACACCGTGATGCTGCTGGTGGGTTTCTTTTTTATTTTTGCCTTATGTGGCACGACGCACCTAATGGGAATAGTGACACTTTGGCACCCCATTTATTGGGTTTCAGGACTGATCAAAGCTGTCACTGGTGTTTGGTCTTTCTATACGTTCACTTTTTTACTGATTCCCTTAATTCCAGTGGCACTCGATACGCCCAGTCCAGCTCAACTTGCCCTTACAAACCAGGAACTAGAAAATAGTCGCCGCCGTATCCAGGCGATTAATGTGGAGCTAGAGCAACGGGTGCAGGAACGCACTGCCCAACTGGAAGCGTCTAATCGCACCAAAGACGAATTATTGAAGCGTGAACAAGTAATTCGGGCAGAGGCAGAGGCCGCCAACCGTGCCAAGGATGAGTTTCTCTCGATTCTTTCTCATGAACTCAGAACTCCTCTCAACGCGATCTTAGGATGGTCAACGATGTTACGGCAAAAAAACCTGAGTGAGGATAAGGTGGCGCGGGCTTTGGAGACGATCGAGCGAAACGCGAAGTCTCAAGCCCAGCTCATCGAAGACATCCTCGATGTTTCTCGCATCATCACAGGTAAACTGCGCCTCCGAGTCCGTCCTGTCAACCTCGTGCCGGTGATTGAATCGGCGATTGAGTCTGTACAATTGGCTGCTGAGGCAAAGTCTATTCGCCTGCAAAGCGTGCTCGATTCTGAAGCTGGCCCGCTCTTGGGTGATGCCGATAGGTTGCAGCAAGTTGTGTGGAATCTACTTTCTAATGCCCTCAAATTTACCCCTAAAGACGGGCGAGTCCAGATTCGTTTGCAGCGGGTTAATTCCCATGTTGAAATTACTGTCAGCGACACTGGAGCAGGCATCAGCTCGGACTTTCTACCGTTTGTCTTCGATCGCTTCAGCCAGCACGACAGCACGACTACTCGCAGTTATGGGGGGTTGGGTTTAGGGTTAGCCATTGTGCGTCAATTAGTTGAATTACATGGCGGGACTGTAACGGTAGTGAGTCCAGGGATAGGACAGGGGACGACTTTTACAGTCAAACTGCCGGTGATGATTATCCATCTACCACCGAGCGATCCAGAGCCATTAAACTCGATCGTCGAGGCGAATGGGAGGTTTCAGGCCTCGCCCACCCTTGAAGGCTTACAAATCTTAGTGGTAGAGGACGAGGCTGACGCCCTAGAGTTGCTGAGCACAATTCTGGAAAAGTATGGTGCTCATGTCATGGCTGTGGCTTCGGTAAAGGAGGCTTTGAGCATTATCGAAACCGCAACTGATCGCAGCCCCGATGTTTTAGTGAGCGATATTGGGATGCCGGATGAGGATGGCTACTCCCTGATCCGCAAGCTGCGTCAACTTGAAGCGCTGCGGGGCGGTAGGCTACCCGCGATCGCGCTGACGGCTTATGCCCGGAATGACGATCGTCAGCAGGCACTATTAGCAGGTTTTCAGATGCATTTGACCAAACCCGTAGATGCTGCCGAGTTAGTGGCGGTGGTGGCCAGCCTCACCGGACGTACAAGCAGGTGCTAAAACCCAGGTGTTCAAGAACAAATGTTGCGTTTGAGAATAATGGGCTTTTTGTCAGCAGCACAAACCTCTGTTAACTTGATTCAGGCAACAAGTCTACTGTATCCAGGATAGGAAGCACTCAGAGTGGTTATCGAGTAGAGCCTGCGTGAGTGCTAGATTCTCTAGGGTGCGAATTTCATCTTTGTCAGCGGTAATGGCGATCGACTTTTGGGGATTGCGGTCGGGAATTAGGGCGATCGCATTGTTTGCACGATCGAGCCAAGCATTCACTCGCGGGCTGGCGAATTTTTCCCTCAACCGCTAGTTAATTTCCGACTCCGCAGCCCTGGCGAAGTGGAGCCTTACTAACTGTTCAATTGTTGGGAGCAGTCGATCGCACTCTAACATTTTTCAATTCCGTGTTTTGCAGCGCCTTTTGACATATATTAAAGCATATTTACTCTTGTGAACAAAAAAATAACTCTCTGTCATGATATCTAGCGCCTTCTCAACAAACTCCGAATCAGCCGGATTGGTTGACTAAAACTATCGCCTTCAGGTTGAATTTGCATAGTTCAACTAGATTTACAAGCGGTGCAAAATGTGAATTAAGCTGTGGAGCATTTAAACCAGTAACGAGGCTAGTAGGGTGCGTCAGGAGTGAACCCTTACGCTGAAACGGAAAACCTTAGATGCTGACGCACCTTACGCAAGCCCTTTAAATGCCGAACAGCTTATTACTTAGGAATGAGAATTAAATAACTTCCACAAGTGTGTGGGATGGGCGTCCCGCCCGTCCCACAATAACAATTAAAATTGTAAGTTATTTAATTCGCGATCCTTAGAGGCTTTTCCATCATCGAACGTTATGTTAAAAAAATGAAAACAAATCTCCATCTCTCCCTATGCTTGTCCATAAACTTCAGCAACTCGTGCAGGGCCAAATTAGAGCAAAAAATTTAGGGATTAAATTTAACAGAGTTGCTAACTTTCAATTACCCGAACAATTAATTGTGCAAGGAAAACTGCATCAAGTAAACGTGCCTTCAGAGAAAGGCATGGACGGAGAATTTATAGAAGTGCTTTTAGACGACTGCTACGGAGTCGAGAAATTATCTGAATTGCTGACGACAATTATTGATATTGGAGCCAATGTCGGCTTATTTCCGATTGCTGCGAGGAACAGATTTCCCCAAGCCGTAATTCACGCCTACGAAGCTACTCCATACCTAGAAAATTATCTCAAACATCAATCTCAAATCGCAAAATTTACATATTTTATGGAAGCAGTAGGATGTCGAGATGGTAAAGTAGTCCTCGACATTCGGGAAGTTTCGGCAAAAACCCGATCGACAGTTAGCGAAAGCGGCGAAATACCAAGGATATAATTTCGTAGGGCGATCGAGCGAATTGGTGGTAGCGTCGATTTAGCCAAATTATACTGCGAAGGTGCAGAATGGCTGTTATTTGAAGATCGAGATACTTGGCAACTTGTGCAAAACCTTTCTTTAGCATCCCGAACCTGCAACCCTCAAGGATATAGCAGATGTTGAAGAAGGAAGTTCGGCAACGGATTCGCTTTCTTCTGATGTAACGGAGCTCAGAAAGAAAGTTGGTTGTGCTGGAGTTGTGGTGATAAGTTACAGCAGAGGGAGATCAGGGTTTGGATCGCGGGCTTACAGTGGCATTTTTTTTGCGGAGTGGCATAACTACTCGGAATCCACAAATATGGCAATTCGTCAAGCGCTAGTGGGAGAGGGTAAATTAGTGTTAGGTAGAGAAAAATCTACAGGCAGTATCGAAGTGCCTGTGCCATTCGGCTTGCCAGCAGGATCGGGCTGGTAAAGTTGGATACGATCGCGCCCAAGTCGTTTAGCTTGATACAGCGCTTGGTCGGCTGCAGCAATCAGAATTTCGGCTCCCGATTCAGATCCAGGAACAATACTCGCTACGCCCAGGCTGAGAGTGACGTAGGGGCTCACCTGAGAACCAGCGTGAGGCAGCTCCAAAGCTGCGATTTTGAGCTGTATGTGTTCGGCTACCAACACCGCGCCTTGAATCGCGGTATTGGGCAAAATAACGGCAAATTCTTCGCCTCCGTAGCGAGCTACTAAATCTGCTGGCCGATTGACTGCATCGGCGATCGCCGCGGCGACTTGTCGCAAACATTCGTCTCCGCCTTGATGCCCGTAGGTATCGTTGTAGCTTTTAAAAGAATCAATATCGCAGAGAATCAGGGACAGAGGCGTTTGTTCCCTGGCTTGTCTGTGCCACTCCATTTCTAAATACTGATCGAAACGGCGGCGGTTGGCTAGCTGCGTGAGTTCGTCTAAAGTTGCCAAGCGCTCTAACTTGAGGTTGGCCGCTTGCAACTGCTGGTAGAGTTCTGCTTGCTTGATGGCGATCGCCAACTGGGTGGCCAGAGAAGACAGCAACTCTACTTCCAACTGCATCCACTGCCGGGGACTGCACTGGTGGGCCATCAGCAGCCCCCACAACTCGTCTCCTTGCACTAAAGGCACAACCAAATAAGCTCTCACCGCGAATTGTGCGAGCAAGTCAATTTGATATTGTGGCAAATCTGCAGCCAAGATATCGGCGATCGGTCGGATCGCTCGATGTTGGTACGCTTCGAGATAAAACTGGTCAAAACAGAAATTTTCCAGGGTTTCCCCCAACATCGGCTGGCAGTTGGCAGCTACAGATTCCACTGTCACCGCCCCCGTCGCCGGGCCGGCGCCGAAACTGCCGGTACAGGTGTTAAAGCGGACGATCATCACTCGATCGGCCTGAAGGAACTGACGCACTTCTGTCACTGTCGTGCGGAGCACTTCGCCCAAATCCAGAGACTGGCGGATGTGCTGAGTAATCGTCGCCATCAGCAGTTCTCGTTCGTTCTGCTGCCGCAGCGTCTCTTCTGCCCGCTTGTACTCAGTGATATCTTGAGCGGTGCCGAAAATTTGTTTGGGACAGCCGTCGGCTGTGCGGGCGAAAACTTGGTCGCGGCAGCGAAACCAGCGCCATTGGCCCGATCGATGTTTGAGCCGATATTCCAACTCCAAAATATGCCCGTCTTGAGTCGAGGGAAATTTTTTCTGGTGGGCTTTGAGCCTCGGCAAATCTTCTGGGTACACCAAACTGGAGTACAAAGCAGTTTGCATCTGTAAAATTTCTTGGGGAGTGTAGCCCAGCAATTTAGAAGCTTGACCGTTGACGTAGACGTTGCGCTGTTGGGTCAAATCGTAGATGTAGAGCAAATAAGGCGCCGCGTCAGCAATTTGCTGGATGAAATGCTGGCTCGATCGCAATTCTTCCTCCACCCGCTGACGCACTTGCACTTCTTCCACAGCTTGATCCCGCATTGTGCGGTAAGCTTGGATGCGATGGGTGAGGTCGGTCACGTCTTGAATCACCAGCAGCGCGTAGAACGATGGGGCATTGACCCCCGGCCATATTGATGACGAAACTGAGGGTGGAGATTCCCTAGACACAAAAGCACTTCTTGACGATCGGGAGCCGACAGTACCGTCTGATTCCAACTCAAGAGTATGGAGAACCCAGTCTCTAATCTCCTGTTCTTCAATGCCAGCCTCTACGGCCGGCACAGCAGTCACAGTAGTTTGCTGAATTCGCTGCTGGCCGTCTTGCCAAGTTGCCGGAATCAGGTGTTTGTGAATTTGAGAAGAAAAAATTGTTGGCGGGCCTCCTGCAAAGATTTGCTTGAAGCGAGTGGCGTACTTTAACTGACTCAGGTGAGGAAAATGGGTTGTGATCTTTGTTCCCAATATTTGGCTGCGGGAAATTTTAGTCCACTCTTCGAGACAAGTGTTCCAAAACAGCACCACAAAATCCTCTTGCAGCAAGCAGGCGCCGACTGGTACGCTGTCGAGAACCCCAAACTTTTCCTTAATACTTTTGCTCTCCTCAATCATAGACCCCCGGCAAGTTGATTGATAGCAGTCAACAAGGTGTCAAAGGAATTAACATTGAAAATAAGAATGATATCTCCTTCAATGTGAAGCCTTTCAATCATGAAACTGGTCTGGGCTAATAAAACAACTGTATCAGTAGCTAAACCGCCAGATATCAGCAAACTAGCAATCGTCCCTTCGCTATAAGTGGGAATTGAATAGTTCAGGCGCTGCTGAAGTACGTTGCTGATTGCACCCATGACCCCATTAATTACAATATTTCCCACTTCACTCAGCGTACCAATTTTGACTGAATCGAGATCCTGAGTTCCAGCTTCTTCCCCTGTCAGCATTGTCACCAGCAGGGCAGCGCTGTTTGTGGGAAAGACTAGCTGGGCAATGCCTCCAAAGGAGCCTGTGAATTTGAGCTGGACAGCGGCGATTTGCTCGCCGTTGAGGTGTTGCTCTAACTCTTCTGCCACGTCGATGGGAGTCAGAATCTGAAGGTAGGGAATTTGCAAGCGAATCGGGGAGTCGATCATGTCGTTCAAAACCCCTGCGGCTTGACCGATCCCGATGTTGACGAGTTCCTGCAAAGCATCGAGCTGTCGAGTGCTTAATTTCATTGGGTGTTCTCCTCGCTGACACTGAGAGCTTTTTTGATCCACCCGATTAGTTCGTCTGAGTTGGGCATTTTGTGAATGACTGCTAGGGCTCCGAGTTCCATGCACTCGGAGCGTGTGCTGGCTTGGATGTCTGCGGTAATGACGATCACTGGAATTTTATATCCTCGATCGCGCATGGCTTGCAGGACTTCCCTACCTTCCATTTCCGGCATCAGCAAATCCAAGAGCATACAGTTTGGGGTTTTAGTGCCGAGCAGTTCTAGAGCTTCTGGGCCGCTGGATGCTTCCCAAGTCTCGTATCCTTCTGCTCGCAGGATTTTGCAGATTACCCTGCGAGTCAACCACGAATCTTCGACAACGAGAATTGATGTCACTACGTTCTCCTCCTTCTATTGTTTAGGACTGACCGGCGTTGCAGGTACTGCTTTTATCTTGACAGTAATTTAAAGTGC
Organism: Microcoleus sp. Z1_A1; assembly: GCF_036700305.1. NCBI lineage: Bacteria > Bacillati > Cyanobacteriota > Cyanophyceae > Oscillatoriales > Microcoleaceae > Microcoleus > Microcoleus sp. Z1_A1. The sequence goes on along the minus strand of NZ_JAUBOR010000002.1, from coordinate 94,892 downwards.
TGAGACGGTGTGCGATCGAGCTTCACTTGCAATTCCTGTTCTTAAAAACTAACGCATTAATGTATTGGATAGTTTAGTATCTTGGACTATGTGAAGAAAAAACCCGGTTTCTGAATGAAACCAGGTTTGCGGGATCTCTATTGCTCCTAACATGGGCGCTCAATTATAGATTACCAAACGCTTCCGGAGGGACTCTACTCGCTGTTTAGCCGTGGTATTGTCTGGCTCGCAGGCGAGAGCTTGTTCGTAGATTTCCAAGGCTTGAGCTGTTAATTTTTTGCGCTCGTAGGCGTGACCCAGATTATTGAGAGATGTAACGTATTCTGGCTGCAACTTCAGGGCTTCTTTGTAGTGGCGGATGGCGATGTCGTACTGTTCTTGGCCAAAGTGTGCAAAACCGAGGGCGTTGTAGATAACAGCTTGATTTTCTTCGCCTTCTAAGTCTTTGGCTTTCAGGGCTTTTTGAAACAGTACGATCGCCTGGGAGTAAAGCTTCTTATCTAGATAGATACTTCCTAATTCGTAGTATTCCTGCGCTGTTCCTTTTTCTACGGTCAGCTTATTTTCTAAGCGTTCCAGAGACATTTCCAGCTTCCGAGTTTTGAGAATCTGGCGCACCACAAACCAGGAAGTGCTGCCGAGTATAGCGAGCAGGACTGACAAGTAAATAATGAGCAAATTACTATCCATGTTTTTCTTAAAATTAGGTAGGTCTGTGGAAGGTTTTATTTATTTTAAGGCAGTAGAAATCTCTGATATCTGCTTCTGCAACTGTATAAAAAACAACGAAATAGCGATCGACTGGCCCGATCGCGATTTCTGAAAAAGCAAGAGTCCAGAAGTAAGAACAAAGAAGGAAAGTTTGTCTCAACCTCCTAAATTTATCAGGAGTTTTCCTTCTCTGGCAGACCGTTAAATCTTTCTTACTTCTGCTTTCTGCCTTCTGAAAATCAAGCTAACTTTCAGCCTCCGGCTCGATTAGCCATTTCCACGACTTTACCGAATGTTGCCGGGTCAACGATCGCCATTTGTGCCAGCATTTTGCGGTTGATTTCGATGTTGGCCTTTTTCATGTTGCCGATCAGTCTGCTGTAGCTCGTGCCGTGCTGGCGCGATGCAGCATTGATCCGAGCAATCCACAGGCGGCGGAAATCGCGTTTGCGTTTTTTGCGATCGCGATAACCGTTACGCAGGGCCTGCATCACCCGTTGGTTAGCTGTGCGGAACTGTTTCGACTGTGCGCCTCGGAAACCCTTGGCTAATTTGAGAATTTTTTTGCGGCGCGCTCTGGCGACATTACCGCGTTTTACCCGTGTCATCTTTAATTTCCGTTAAACTTTACAAGTATGGAAGCATTAACCGCACGTTAGCGTCGTTGGTCTCGTCGATGACGACCAGCTTAGAGAGACGGCTTTTGCGAGCTGAACTTTTGTGCTGTAGCAAGTGGCTTTTGTAAGCTTTGCGGCGCACAATTTTACCGCTGCCGGTCGCTCTAAAGCGCTTTGCGGCTGCTTTGCGAGTTTTGAGTTTTGGCATGGACTGGTGTTATTTGGACACAAGCTTCAACCGTATCACATTTGTGGTACTTTCTGCAAGGGAGATTTGCGGGTTGGGGGCGGCACTGTATTTACTGCGATATACAGGAGGGGCGATCGGGCGATCGGCTAATCTTGTGGTTGTTTGCTGCAGTTAACAAATAGTATAAAATGTTATACTGCCGTTGCGGTATCATAAAGGCTTATCAACAGAGTTAATATTTGAAACCTGTTCGTGAGGCAGGATAATTAAATTGAATATCCAACCTTAATTATTGATTCGGGCGCTTACATATCCCATGGAAAAAATCCCTGGAAAATATCCATTGCTCAGTAATGACAACTTCAACGAACATTACTTTGCTAATTATAGCGGTTCTGGGGTAAATGAGGTACACAATTCCACTAAAAAAGCTTGATAACACAGGGTTTTGGCGTACTCCATCTTTCTGAGAAAGGCTATATGTCATAAATGTACTGGCGAAATCAATAAGTGCTTAATTGGAATTACCCGAAATATATAGCGTAAAAGCTTCAGCCGGGAAAGATTCTTGGGCAAAAGTTCCTTGGATAGCAATATTTAACAACCTTGTAACTGAGAGTTTCCAGTCGTGGTTTTACGGGAGCATCTCATATTTGTAAAAACACTTCTTCTGGCTGCTTCCTTCTGACTCTTTCCTCCTGCCTCCTGCTCCGCAGCAAGAGAGCCTCAAAACTCCAATTTCTAGCTTAGCTGCTTTCATTGAGATGCTCCCGGTTTTACTGTGTTTATTTCGCGCCTACTTCTCGGAAATTTATCCTTCTCTCAATCAAGGAATAGCAGATCAAAGAAATACAGCATATTCCATGTATATGTAGTACACACAAGAAGAGAGACGCGAGTAAGGTGCAGATACACCCGTCAATCTACAATCTTTATCAAATATGAAGCAGATCCGCACCCTACCGATTAACACCACATAAGGAATGAGAATTAAATAACTACCACTCTTGAAAGTGGGATGGGCTCTTATAGCCCGTCCACTCATGACGGGCTATAAGAGCCCATCCCACAATAACAATTAAAATTGTAAGTTATTTAATTCCCGATCCTAAGCCTCGTTACTCGTTTAAATGCTCCACAGCTTAGGGGATGTCGCTCACCCGATGCGACCATCCTTATGATTAGGGGTTACTATCGCATTTGAGCAAGACTTAAGTGTCAAATAATTTGCTAAACTTGTCCATAGTTAATCGCCGAGAGAAAGTTCTATGTGGAAAGTGGCAGAATTCGCAAAATTAGTGGGAGTCTCAAGCTCTACGTTACGGCGCTGGGAAAAGGAAGGCAAGTTAATCCCTGAGAGGACACTGGGTAACCAGCGTGTTTATTCAGAAAGTCACCTAAATATAGTCCGGAACCTCAAAACCGGTAAAACGCCACCCCATCGGGTGATCGTATATTGTCGCGTCTCGTCCACTGGACAAAAACAAGACTTACTTCGTCAGACACAAGCTATGGAACAATTCTGCTTGGCGCAAGGAGTTGCTATCACAGACTCCATTCAGGAGATTGGGGGTGGACTTAATTTCAAACGTCCCAAATTTCTGCAAATCTTACAATGGGCGATGCTGGGCGATGTTAGGGTGTTGTACGTGGCCCATAAAGATCGCCTGTGCCGATTTGGTTTTGAACTTGTCGAGCAAATTCTAGAGTGGAATGGCGGGACAATTATCGTCGCCAACGCCGAAAGCCTTTCACCGCATGAAGAATTGACTCAAGACTTGCTTTCGATAATCCACTGTTTTTCTTCCCGCCTCTACGGACTGCGGAAATACAAAGCTAAAGTTAAGAATATTGTAGAGGGTATAGATCCTTGTTCGGATTCCTCTATAGTGAATCAAGTAAGCAGCTCCAAGTAAGTTTAACTATATTTGGCGTCAAACTATCGCTAAAATTGAATAACAATGAAGCAACCTTGGTGGCCAAACACCTAGGATTTTGGCACGTAGTATTTAATTGTGGATTAAGCCGGAGAACCCAAATGTATAGCAATGGGAAGCTTTCTGACTCCAAGGTACTCAACGAAGTCAAAAAAATTCTCACCAACCACGTCAAGAAACAGCCTAAATTCGTTTGGATGAACCAGTTGTATAGTCGAGTTTATCAAAATGCTTTGATTGACTTGAAAGATGCGTTTAGTCGATATCGTTCGGGAAAAGCAGGTTATCCAAAATTCGCTAAGCTGTGGAGCATTTAAACCATTAACGATCCAGGTAAGGTGCGCCATTCGCGAACACTTACTATACATGGGAAACGCTTATTGACCAAGAATTTCTTGATGGTACCCGCCACGTGATTTATCCGTGGAATCAATCCAAAATCTAAAATCTCAAATCCTTGCGTCCCCCGAATTTATCTCGCGCAAGTCAATCCAAAATCTAAAATCTAAAATCTAAAATCGAATGACGCTGGGCCCCCTACTATCCTCCTTTAAAGGTCGAACAGCTTAGCCTCCGGGGAGGTATTTAAGTTGGATATAGTAGTGAACTCTCAATACAAACCTTTCGGGATTTTCGGGATTGGGAATTAGACGCGGATTTTTGCAATCTACTAGCAAATCGAAAGTGTCTAACACAGTGTGACCGATGAATACGATATCGCCTAAAACCATTACCGCATCAATCGTTTCGCGCCCTTGCATTTCAATGATAATCGGCCCAGTAAAACCCACTGTTTCTTGTCGGCTATCAGCATATTTTGCTATTTCCTGACCACCAATTTCTTCATGTGGTAGCCGCCACGTGATTTATCCGTGGAATCAATCCAAAATCGAAAATCGAAAATCCTCAATAAAGAGCATTTATCTGTGGGGTCGCCTCTAAAATCTAAAATCTAAAATCTAAAATCTAAAATCGATTGACTCCTAATTCTTAAACCCAGGTGTTCGCGGACTTCTACAGGAATAGCTGTGCGTACCGTACCAGTATCTATGAGTGCTTCTGCTTCGTACACACGCAACAGATTTGGATTGAGCAATCCTCTTTGGACTACCTCTGCATCAATGGCATTCGTTAGCTTGACTTTGACTCGAACTGCACCCATATTTTTGCGGGATTGAGTTTGAGCGCGATCGAGATTTATCATATCGCCTCTTTTCGTCTAGAAAGTCTACCTTTGATTCTAGCCCTAATTGATGGTTGTAAGGTTCGCAATGCACACCCTACAAGTAGAGTTTGTACGTAAGTCTTACAGCGTATTTCTGGTTTAGGAAGTGCAGTAGGGACAAAGGCTTTCGCCGTATCCCTACGGGCTTCTATCACTCTTGTGGGGAGTAGGGGTTGGGCCTAAGAGCCCGCCCTAAACATACAAGTTAAATGCACAACAGCTTACTCATCTTCTGCATAGATAAACCGATACAATTCGCTAGGATCTGGTTCAGCGCTTTTCTCAGCAAAATCCACTGCATCGTCAATTACTGCTTGAATCTTACGATCGATCTCTTTCAATTCTTCAGCCGTTGCCAAAGTTCGATCGATCAACTCAGCAGCCAACTTCTTAATCGGATCGCGGGGGAACCAATATTCCTTCTCTTCCTTAGAACGCAACTCATCAGGATCGGCCAAAGAATGCCCGCGAAAGCGATAAGTCAAAGCCTCGATCAAAGTCGGTCCCTCGCCGGCCCGCGCCCGCGCCACAGCTTCCTTCGCCACTTCCCGCACCGCCAAAACATCCATCCCGTCAACCTCAAAACCAGCCATGCCAAAAGCATGAGCCTTCTTGTAAATTAGCGGGTCAGAAGTAGCTCGCTCGTGGGCCATCCCGATCGCCCATTTGTTGTTTTCCACAACATAAATAATCGGCAACTTCCACAAAGCCGCCATATTCAAACACTCAAAAAACTGCCCGTTATTTGCAGCACCATCGCCAAAAAAACAAGCAGTCACGCCATCGGAACTCTCATCCCCCAAAGCTTCGCGCCGGTACTTCGATTGAAAAGCCGCACCCGTAGCTACAGGAATTCCCTCAGCCACAAAAGCATAACCTCCCAACAGTCGGTGTTCTGCCGAAAACATGTGCATCGAACCGCCGCGGCCCTTCGAGCAACCCGTTTCCTTCCCGAACAACTCCGCCATTACCTCCCGCGCCGGCACGCCCGCGCTCAAAGCGTGAACGTGATCGCGGTAGGTGCTGCTAACGTAATCAGTGTCATCCCGGCGCATCGATCGAATCACGCCAGTAGACACAGCTTCCTGACCGTTGTACAAGTGGACAAAACCAAACATTTTGCCCCGGTAGTACATCTCAGCACACTTGTCCTCAAAGTAGCGCCCCAAGACCATATCCTCGTAGAGCATTAAGCCCTCATCCCGAGAAATGGTTACGCTTTGCGCGTCAAAAACTGGTAAAGTCCGTTCCTGAACCATAAATAATTAATACCCGACGATCGGCTTCCTAGACATGTGAACTACCCAGCGCTGACATAAAGGTACAGCGTGAGCTTCTGACTTCTACGGGGATTGCGTCAACTTGGACTTGCGTCCCAGTCTCGGACTCACATCCCCTCCATCAGCAGCAGTCCTGGTTCCCAAGACCGATAGCATTCTGATTCCTTCTGCTCTGATATTGGTTGCAGCGTTGCCATCTCTATCGTGATGAGTACCACAACTAGGGCAAGTCCATACCCTAACACCTAATGGCATTTCATTCACCTGATAGTGACAATTTGAGCAGAGTTTCGAGCTAGGGAACCATCGGTCAATCTCTACTAACACTTTACCTTCGCGGTCAAGTTTGTAATGCAAGAAATTGACAAACATTCCCCAACCTACATCAGAAATTGCTTGAGCTAGTTTGTGATTACGAACCATGCCCTTAACGTGAAGGTTTTCGACTACGATGACTTGGTTATCGTCAACAAGCTTTCTTGACAGCTTATGCAAGTAGTCTTGGCGGACATTGCTAATTCGTTCGTGAACCCTAGCCACCAGTTTCGTGGCTTTATTTCTAGACTTGCTTCCTTTCTCCTTTCTGGCTAATTTTTGCTGCTTTCTTTTCAGGTTGCGTTCATGTTTTGCTAAATGCTTGGGATTAGGGTACTTGGATGTCTTGATGCCATCATTAACAACAGCAAAATCTTTCAATCCCAAGTCAACTCCGGCAACTTTTCCATCGGTGCAAGCAACTGGTTTATCTCCTTCGAGTTTTGTCAGCACAGAGGCATAGTATTTCCCCGAAGGAGTAACACTGACTGTTACAGTTTTGATGGTTCCTTCAATCGGTCGATGTAACTTGGCTTTGACAAGGCCGACACGACCGGGAAACTTGAGGGAGCCGTCAACCAGTTTGACTGATTGCGGGTACTGGATTGACTGCCTATTTTTCTTGGATTTGAATCTAGGGTATTTTGGCCTAGACTCAAAAAAGTTCTTGTAAGCAGTTACCAGGTTAAGCGTAGTAGCTTGCAGAACCTGAGAGTAACACTCAGACAACCATTGTGTTTCTTCTTGTTTTTTAAGGTTTGGCAGGAGTTTGTTTAACGCAACTTGGGTCAAGCCTTTACCCGTGGCTTTGTAGGTTTCAATACACATATTTAGTGCGTAATTCCACCACCAGCGGGAACAGCCAAAGTGTTGAGCTAGTATCCCCTGCTGTTGGGTTGTCGGATATAGCCTAACTTTGACGGCTTGATGCTGCATTGTTTTCACATCCCTTTAGAATTATATATATTTCTGATAAAATTATTCCCTCTAGCTTGCAAATTTTACGCCTGATTGACCAGATAAAATTTGCTTGGGGGAGTCCATGTATCCCAACGCTGACCCAACGGGTACAGGGTGGGACTTAGAGCTGCCCCAAACCCCCTCAAAAGTTAAAATGAGTTTGGCCCTCGGGGCGGATTGCCGGGACTCGGAGAACAAACTCCCATCTAAACCCCATGCACACGAATGATATAATTCCATTACTCTCAAACCCGAAAATGCTCAAGAGTCAAACCACTCATTTAGCTGACGGGCAATGGGCCTTGGCATTTTCCTCACTGTAAAACGCCCTAGAGGGAAAAAAATCAGAGTATCTCTACGGCAAGTCCAACATACCGTGAAGGGGGCGGTTGGAAGCCAACACCAGAATTTTTGATTTGGTTTGCGGGAGTATGTCACTTAAGATAGGCTAATTCAGTTGCTAGCGCTTTGGGGAAGTGGACAGTTCTTTAACTTATGTTAATTCCACTAGATTACTACCGGATTTTGGGTCTACCGATTCAAGCTACTGCCGAACAGTTGCAGCAGGCTCACCGCGATCGAACTTTACAGCTTCCGCGCCGGGAGTATTCCGAAGTTGCGATCGTCGCCCGCAAACAACTGCTCGATGAAGCCTGCGCCGTTCTGTCAGACTCAGAGGGGCGCAAAGCTTACGATGCCAGTTTTTTAGCCAAAACTTACGATCGAGAGTCGGAAGCCGCACAGGAAGCCAAGCACCAGAGGTCAAAAACCTCAGCAGGCTCGGCCACCTTCCTGCAAGACGCAGGAGAAACCGCTCCGGCAGAGTCCAAGGCTTTAGAGGCTGCTCCCGACCCCCACACTCCAAGTATTGAAATCGATGACAACCAATTCGTAGGAGCCCTGCTCATACTGCAAGAACTGGGAGAATACGAACTCGTACAGAAGCTGGGTCGCCCGTATCTTAACAATGGCAGCATCGCGATCGCAGAAGGTCGTTTCGGCGACCCGCAGCTCGTGAGGCCAGATATAGTTTTAACCGTCAGCCTTGCCTGTCTAGAACTCGGCCGCGAACAGTGGCAGCAAGGTCAGTACGAAAATGCCGCAAAATCATTAGAAGCAGGTCAAGAATTGCTGCTGCGCGAAAGCCTATTTGCAAGCGTGAGGGGTGAAATGCAAGCCGACATATACAAACTCCGTCCGTACAACATTTTAGAGCTATTATCACTTCCGGAAGAAAAAGTCGCTGAGCGTCGCAAGGGACTGGAAATCCTGCGAGAAATGCTTCAAGAACGAGGCGGTATCGACGGTTCGGGAGACGATCGATCGGGTTTAGGAATAGAAGACTTCCTCCGGTTCGTGCAGCAAATGCGTAAACACCTAACCAGCAGCGAGCAGCAGGCGCTATTTGAAGCCGAAGCCGGCCGCCCCTCCGCAGTCGCCACTTACCTCTCGGTCTACACCTTGTTAGCCCAAGGATTTGCCGCCAGACAGCCATCGATGATCCGTCGGGCCAAGCTGATGCTGATGCAACTGGGTCGCCGCCAAGACGTTCACCTGGAAAAAGCCGTCTGTTCCCTGCTGCTGGGCCAGACAGAAGAAGCCAGCAGAGCCCTGGAACTGAGTTCGGAAAAAGAACCCCTGGCCTTCATTCGCGAACATTCCCAAGATTCACCCGACTTGTTGCCCGGACTGTGCTTGTACGCCGAACACTGGCTACAAGAAGAAGTGTTTCCCCACTTCCGCGACTTGGCCAACGAGTCAGTGTCCTTGAAAGATTACTTTGCTGACCCGAAAGTACAAGCTTACCTAGAAGCTTTGCCACAGGACGCAGAAACCGCCAACGAATGGGTCGTGGTGCAGCCCCGCTCCGGCAAGCTTCCAGGGCGACTGCAACCGACAGCAGGCCGATCGCCCGCTGCCATACCCACACCGGCACCCACAGCCAAGCAGGGAGCCAGTACGGTCACGTTGACCCCCGTACCGGGCGCGGATTCCACCGCAGCCTCTGGCGCGAAATCCCCGGCAACGGTGGCCGCGCCTAGCGCTGTTGCCCCCGTCTCTCTCCCGATAGCTACAGTGCCACACCCTGCAGAATCGACTTCCAAACATCGCAGACGCCAACATTCAGGGCGCAGCGGAGCAAGTGGCAAGGGGCTAAAGGGCGATTTTGTCGATCGAGCGCGCACCAAGGCAACAGAAATTACCGCCCAAGTCAAGTCCATGCCTCCAAACAAGCTGGCTTTGCTTCTAGTGGCAGGTGTCCTGAGCCTGTTATTCCTGTGGTTAATACTCAGTCTGTTGGCTAGCGCGATGCAAGCCCTATCGGGCCCCCTCCAAGGAGAGCAAGCCCTCGTTCGCCTGGAAGAACCGCCCATAGAAATCCCTGCCTTGGCCCCAACCCCAGAACCGAGCGCCACAGGCGCAGTATCGGGAGCAATCACTGAGGAATCAGCCGGACAAATAGTTCAAAGCTGGCTATCGGCGAAAGCAGCGGCTTTGGGCCCCAATCACGCTGTCGAAGAATTAAAGCAAGTTCTCACAGAACCGGCTTTGTCTCGCTGGCAATTAATGGCAGAAGCTCAACAGCGTAACAACGCGCACCAGCGTTATGTACACAAGCTGCAAGTTAATGGAGTTACCACAAATCCGACTAATCCCGATCGCGCCCAAGTAGATGCCCAAGTCGCGGAAAAAGCCGAAGTGTTCGATCGTTCTCAACTCGTTTCTTCCCGCAATGAAAACCTGCGGGTGCGCTACGACTTGATCCGCCAAGAGGGACAGTGGCGGATTATGGATTGGCAAGTGATTAAGTAAGGAATTGGTAATTAGTAATTGAGCAGAAGGAGTCAGAAGTCAGAAGTCATATTATGTCGAGTAGATTACGCCTAATAAGGTAGGGGCGGGTTCACGAAAAATATCTGCCAATAATTGACAATCTCAAAAACCCGCCCTTTTAATCGCTCGATATCCATCCGATATGATATCAGAAGAAAGAAGACTGGATTAAGCATACCTATGCCTGAAGTCAGGGGTAACTGTCACGGAAAGAATTTTTTGGTGTCCACGATTAAAATCGCGGGATTTAAAGCTCGATTCTCCATCCTGTCCCACAGAAACTGTTCTGGATTCTGGCTCCTGAATTATTCGTAATTGGTAATTTATGCTGGCTAATTACTAATTACCAATTTCTGATTATTAGGTGAATTTTTAATTCCAAAAGCGGGAGTTTTGAATTGCAGATTATTGTTGAAGGCTGGCGTTTTATTTATCATTCCTATTGCGTAGCCAATCAATTTCAACTGCTGGAAATGCACGCGCGGCGCAGCTATCCCGTAGGGAATCGCCCGCGAGGACAAATTGAGCTTTTTCACCGCGATATGCCCTACATTGACCCAGCTTGGGAGACGAAAATTAGTTTATTCGATCGCCCAAATGAAACTTTACTCCGCAGCATTAAGAGCCCTGCGGTAAATCAGTCAGCGGATGTTACGCTCCGAATATACTGCCCGTGGGACTTCTCGGCATCCAGCAGCGCTCAAACTTGGGTATTTGCAGCTACAGAATGGGGGATTATTACGAGTTCAGTATTACAGGGGATGGGTGTTAAGTCGATCGCCGAAACTGCGGTTAACTCAGAAACGAAAATTATTACACCTTCAGCTTGGTCAAAAGCTGGCTTAATTCGCAGCGGTGTTGAGGCCGATCGCATTGCCGTCGTACCTTTGGGAGTCGATCCTAAGATTTATTATCCTGCTGCGGGCGATCGGCGTCAATCACTGCGCCAAAGCTTGGGCTGGTCAAACTATTTTATATTTTTAAACATCGGAGGACAAACGGATCGCAAAGGTATTCGCCCTTTATTAAAAGCCTTCGCTGCGGTAGTTGACAAATATCCAGATGCGAGATTAGTTTTAAAAGGTTCTGAACTGCTTTATCCGTCGAGAGACGAGATTGCCCAAGCCTGCCGAGTTGTGCTCAACGATGCGGAAAGAGCGAGGGTTTTACCAAGATTAATTTATACTGGTAGCCAGCTATCTTTTGCTCAAATAGCAGAGTTTTACCAAGCAGCAGATGTTTATGTTTCTCCCTATTTGGCAGAAGGTTTTAATCTGCCGGTGTTGGAAGCTGCCGCTTGTGGTTTGCCGGTTATTTGCACTGCGGGCGGCCCTACGGATGATTTTACGCGATCGAACTTTGCACAGCGGATTGAGAGTAAATTTACGGCTGTGGTGAGTGACGGGGAAACCTTATTTATCTTAGCTCCTGATGGGGAACATTTGATTGATTTGATGTGCAGGGCGATCGAACAGCCTGGATTGGCTGCGAAAGCGAGGGTTGCGGGCCCGGCTTTTGTGGCTGAAAATTTTACTTGGAGGCGTGTAGTCGATCGATTGCTTGAGGTTATGGGAGGAGATAAAAAGAGAGAGGAGAGGTCTATTTTTGAGCCAATAATTTTGTAGTTTGGGCGTTTCAAGCCCTAGATGGGGAAATAGGTTTTTTCCGGCGGATGATTTTTTGTCATTGGTCGTAGTTGCCGTTGAATTCGTTTCAATCCCTGATAGGGTTTTAGGTTTTTTCCGGCTTAAGTGATAGCAGGGTGATAGCAGGGTGATACCAAGTTTCAATCCCTGATAGGGTTTTAGGTTTTTTCCGGCGGGGTTTGCAGATTGTGTCGGAAGTATGAAAGGTTGGTTTCAATCCCTGATAGGGTTTTAGGTTTTTTCCGGCGAATTGTTCTATCAGTGTCGAAAGAGGTTTGGATGGAGGTTTCAATCCCTGATAGGGTTTTAGGTTTTTTCCGGCAATGTGACGGGTCAGTTTTGCCCGTGAACGTGACATTGTTTCAATCCCTGATAGGGTTTTAGGTTTTTTCCGGCAACTTAATCGAATTCAGCCAATTTGTATCGCTGGCAGTTTCAATCCCTGATAGGGTTTTAGGTTTTTTCCGGCTCTAGCTGTCCGTGATCGGTCAGCCAGTTCGTCACGGTCATTAGATCGGTGGGACGTTTCAATCCCTGATAGGGTTTTAGGTTTTTTCCGGCTCATCTCTGCCAACCCCAACAGACACATCAATTCTCGATGTTTCAATCCCTGATAGGGTTTTAGGTTTTTTCCGGCCTACGAATCTGGGCCCCTCACGCCAGAGATAGTGGTTTCAATCCCTGATAGGGTTTTAGGTTTTTTCCGGCGGGAGTTGTCACCCAAAGTGAGTAAAAGCGATCGTCGTTTCAATCCCTGATAGGGTTTTAGGTTTTTTCCGGCCAGAGATGGAATTGCTCAAAGAAACTGAGCCAAAAGTTTCAATCCCTGATAGGGTTTTAGGTTTTTTCCGGCCAAGCAGCACTGCCTGTATATGTGCTCTTCAAGAGATATTAGTGTTTCAATCCCTGATAGGGTTTTAGGTTTTTTCCGGCGTGATGGATTAGCAGTTTCCTGCCGCAAGCCTGGTTTCAATCCCTGATAGGGTTTTAGGTTTTTTCCGGCACAAAAAGGCAGTCATCTTCCTTGTCAATACTTTCGTTTCAATCCCTGATAGGGTTTTAGGTTTTTTCCGGCCGGATATTTACACGGAAACGGAAATAGTCCGTGTGTTTCAATCCCTGATAGGGTTTTAGGTTTTTTCCGGCTGCAGGTGAAATTAGCAAAAGTGCGCGTCTTACTTGTTTCAATCCCTGATAGGGTTTTAGGTTTTTTCCGGCGCTAGCCCGCGCCTGTGAAGAGCATCTGCTGTGCGTTTCAATCCCTGATAGGGTTTTAGGTTTTTTCCGGCGTGACCAATGTTCAGTAATACGAATATGCTTTGTTAAAGTTTCAATCCCTGATAGGGTTTTAGGTTTTTTCCGGCCCACCACACTCCCTAGGGCTTCACCCCATACTCCAGCTTGTTTCAATCCCTGATAGGGTTTTAGGTTTTTTCCGGCCAAATTTGCCGCAGCACTCATTAATGAAATCTTGGTTTCAATCCCTGATAGGGTTTTAGGTTTTTTCCGGCTGGCATCACCTAAAACACTGCACGTGAAAAAAATGAAAGTTTCAATCCCTGATAGGGTTTTAGGTTTTTTCCGGCAAGCTTTTGCAGAGCTTAGCGGGTTGATGATCCAGTTTCAATCCCTGATAGGGTTTTAGGTTTTTTCCGGCCGCGGGCCGCTACATATCAATTGCTTGCCGGCCGTTTCAATCCCTGATAGGGTTTTAGGTTTTTTCCGGCCGTAGGCACGTCTTAGTATAAGGATCATAGGGTGTTTCAATCCCTGATAGGGTTTTAGGTTTTTTCCGGCTAGAGTTATTCGATAAGTATCTAGAGTTAGTACAAGGTTTCAATCCCTGATAGGGTTTTAGGTTTTTTCCGGCAGTAGTAGATGGCTATGTGCAACTCAGACAATCAAGTTTCAATCCCTGATAGGGTTTTAGGTTTTTTCCGGCTAATCGTGAGCAAGTAATAGATTATTTTTTATGGCGTTTCAATCCCTGATAGGGTTTTAGGTTTTTTCCGGCTTTGGAGCCTTCTTCGACCCTAGACAAGGAAGAAGACTGTTTCAATCCCTGATAGGGTTTTAGGTTTTTTCCGGCCTCAAAAACGTGACGGCAGATTCCATACAAACTGGTTTCAATCCCTGATAGGGTTTTAGGTTTTTTCCGGCATGAACGAAGATGCTATCGTACCGTACATCATAGTTTCAATCCCTGATAGGGTTTTAGGTTTTTTCCGGCTTGAAAATCCTGTAAATTGTGTTTGCAGTTGAGCACTGTTTCAATCCCTGATAGGGTTTTAGGTTTTTTCCGGCTGGAATTGTGGGAATCGAGTAAGGCAGATTTGTACCTGTTTCAATCCCTGATAGGGTTTTAGGTTTTTTCCGGCTAAGCAAGTTCCGTCAGACATGATTTCTGTAGGTGTGTTTCAATCCCTGATAGGGTTTTAGGTTTTTTCCGGCTTGAGCCACCTAATATCAACAAAACTCTTAGCAAGTTTCAATCCCTGATAGGGTTTTAGGTTTTTTCCGGCCGCCCGTTCCAGAAGCCAGGGTGTATTTGGTTTTCAAGGTGCAGTTCCGTGAATCTAAAACAAAAGTACCATTCCAGCCTTCGGGTTGTCAATACCAAAAATTTCATATTCACTCCAAAACCTTATCCTGTAAAGCTTTCAGACTTTCCGTGAATCGTTTTTTCAGAGGAGGGGCATCAAACTCTTGCTGCACATGAGTTTGAGCCGAAAAATTTGATACCCCTATTTTAACACCTACCGGTTCACGGAAACTAGGCAAAAAATATTGTGCGATCGACTGGCACTAGCCCACCAATGCGTTCAATCTTACCCTGACAGCAAGCGCACAGCGGAAAAAACCAAATACTGTCTTCCTTGGGTTAGATGACTTTGTTCGGCATGGCGATCGTAACTTAGATTTGAGTCCTAGCCTCCATCCATCTCCTCAACTGGTTGGATGACCTTGTTCGGCGTGGCGATCGTAACTTAGACTTGAGTCCTAGCCGGAATCAATCTCCTCAACTGGTTGGATGACTTTGTTCGGCATGGCGATCGTAACTTAGACTTTTTGGGCTGCGAAATAGGCTTCGCCCCGAGTAAATGACTTTGTTCGGCGGGGCGATCGTAACTTAGACTTGAGTCCTAGCCGAAATCAATCTCCTCAACTGGTTGCATGACTTTGTTCGGCATGGCGATCGTAACTTAGACTTGAGTCCTAGCCGGAATCAATCTCCTCAACTGGTTGCATGACTTTGTTCGGCATGGCGATCGTAACTTAGACTTGAGTCCTAGCCGGAATCAAT
The DNA here is from genome assembly GCF_036700305.1 of Microcoleus sp. Z1_A1. Taxonomy (NCBI): domain Bacteria; kingdom Bacillati; phylum Cyanobacteriota; class Cyanophyceae; order Oscillatoriales; family Microcoleaceae; genus Microcoleus; species Microcoleus sp. Z1_A1. Next base: position 79,872 of record NZ_JAUBOR010000002.1, on the reverse strand, counting down.
CTCCTCAAACTATTCCGCCAACCAGAAAGCAAAGCGATTAAAAAACAACTCCGATCTATCAAAAAAAATTAGCTCATATTCAACAGCTAACGGCTTAGACACTTATCTCTAAAATCTCACAAAAGAGCCAGATAAAAGCTGCCAAGTCCTAGACTTATCAAAATCTATGCTTTAGAAAATCACAGACCACAACTTATATTTTACCGAAATTGAATCTCCAATTAATTGCTAGGAGTGATTTTCCCTAACTTATTCAGCGAAACCTAAACATTCAATAAGTAGCGAAGTTTAACCTGCCATATTTGCGGTATTTGTGCTTCGCCGTTCCGAAAAACATTATTGGCAAATTGCATACACAATCCCCAAATTAACTTAAAATCAGTAGAGTGGCATTTACCTTAAAACAACCTATGACAAAAGCCGAAATTAGCACCAAAAATATCACAGTTCCTAACGGGGATTTGCAAATAGCTGCATACCTAGCCCAGCCAACCTCCCCAGGGCAATTTCCCGCAGTTATCGTGATTCAAGAAATCTTTGGCGTCAACTCACACATCCGCGAAGTTACTGAAAGAATAGCAAAAGAAGGATATGTGGCGATCGCCCCAGCCATCTACCAGCGTCAAGCCCCCGGCTTTGAAACCGGCTACACACCCGAAGCCATCCAAATCGGCAGAGAATACAAAGAAAAAACCACCGCTTCCGAACTTCTCGGCGATATCCAAGCCACGATCGATTATCTCAAAACTCTACCCTCAGTCAAACCAGAAGGTTTTGGCTGCATCGGTTTCTGCTTTGGAGGGCACGTCGCCTACCTTGCCGCTACTTTGCCCGAAATCAAGGCTACAGCGTCGTTCTACGGCGCCGGTATCGCCACCCAAACCCCCGGCGGCGGCACCCCCACGATCGCCCGCACAGCAGACATTAAAGGCACTCTCTACGCCTTTTTTGGCACTCAAGACCCCAGCATTCCCTTAGAACAAGTTGACCAAATCGCCGCCGAATTGCAAAAACACAGTATTTCTCACCAAATTTTCCGCTACAATGCCGATCACGGCTTCTTCTGCGACCACCGCGGCAGTTACGACGCTACGGCAGCAGCCGATTCGTGGAGGCAGGTGAAGCAGCTATTTCATCAGAAAATATGGGTGGAAACCCCGTCCTTCTAGGACGGCTTTGCCTTTTTACCGCAATTTAACCAGAAAGTTGAGAGGTTTCGCTGTAGAATAGAATATGCAGCGAGACCAATAGGATGTACCTGACTCAAAAGAACCAAATCCGCAATCTAAACAAGTCTGAGTTTTTGGCACTGCGAGAGTTGTGTCGTCTTAGCAAAAATCTCTACAATGTAGGGCTTTACACTGTTCGACAATACTACTTTCAGGAGCGCAAACACTTGCGTTACGAATCTGCCTACCATCTGTGCAAAGAAAACGAGAACTATCGTTTGCTAAACACGGATATTGCTCAACAGACTTTGAAAGTAGTAGACAGAACGTTTCACAGTTTCTATGCCTTGATTAGCGCTGTTAAATCTGGCCGCTATCAACCGAAGGTGAGATTGCCTCACTACTTACCCAAAGATGGCTACTTTGTATTGATAATTCCTCGGATCGTGGTTAAGGACGGACGGTTTAATGTACCGATGTCAAATGCTTTCAAGAAGCTGTTTGGAGCGGTATCTATTCCATTCCCTGAGAGACTTAATCCTGAAGCTATCAAAGAAGTTCGGATACATTCTAAGTACAATGCTCGATTCTTTGAAGTCGAGTTTGTTTCCCAGGTTGAACCAGAACCTGTTGAAACAGTCGTTGATAGCGCTATTTCCATTGATTTGGGATTGGACAATTTGGCTACTTGCGTTGACACCAATGGGGCATCCTTTATTGTGGATGGTCGTAAACTTAAATCTATTAACCAGTGGTTCAACAAAGAAAATGCCAGATTGCAATCTATCAAAGATAGACAAAAGATTGAGCGGATAACTGAGCGTCAAGCTAGATTGCTTGTCAATCGAAACAATCAAGTTAGGGACTATCTCAGCAAAACGGCAAGGCTGATTATTGACCATTGCATTGCCCAGAAAATTGAGCGCGTGATTGTCGGGTTCAATTTGGGCCAGAAGCAGGAAATCAATATTAGCAGTCGCAACAATCAGAACTTTGTCCAAATTCCTTTTCATACTTTGAGAGGTAAGCTGAAATCGCTTTGTGAGCGTTACGGCTTGCTCTACCTTGAACAGGAAGAATCGTATACAAGCAAAGCTAGCGCTTTGGATGGTGACGATTTGCCTGTCTACAATGCCGGCAAACCAGCAACTTACCAATTTTCTGGCAAGCGTGTTAAGCGCGGATTGTATCGGACTTGGGAAGGACATTTGATTAACGCTGATTGTAATGGTGCTGCAAATATTGGCAGAAAAAGTAAGCAGAATGGTTTTACCGGACTGTCTAGAGGCTGTTTGGCACAGCCATTACGAATCAAGATCCACGCTTGATTGCGGTTCTTAAGAATCCCCTCGCCTTCAGGCAGGGGAGTGTCAACAGCAACTTCAACCAGCTTAGAGAGTGGGAGATGGGGAGATGGGGAGATGGTCCGATAGTCCGATGGTCCGGGTGGGAAAATTTTTCTACTGACAACAGACAACTAAATTACTGACAACTGACAACTAAACTGACATGAATTCCAAATCTACAGGTTCTCAAAGCGCAAAACCATCCTTTTCAATGGATGATTTTGCTAAAGCCCTCGAACAGCACAATTACGAATTCCAGAAGGGACAAGTAGTGCGCGGCAAAGTGTTCGAGTACGACTCAAACGGCGCGTATGTTGATATCGGCGGCAAGTCTTCGGCTTTTTTGCCGATCGAAGAGGCTGCTTTGAGAACAGTAACGGATTTGTCGGAAGTGGTTCCGCTGGACGAGGAACGGGACTTTTTGATTATCCGCGAACAAGATGCCGATGGCCAAGTTACCTTGTCTCTGCGGCAGTTACAAATTCAGCAAGCTTGGGAAGATTTAGTGGAATTGCAGGAAACCGGTAAAGTTCTTCAGGTGCGGGTTTCTGGCGCAAATAAGGGCGGCGTGACTGTAGATGTTCAGGGAATGCGCGGCTTTATTCCCCGATCGCACTTAGTCGATCGCGATAACCTAGAATCGCTGATCGGTCAATCTTTGAGCGTTAATTTCTTGGAGGTCGATCGCGAACGGGAAAAACTCGTACTTTCCCAGCGGATGGCCACTCAATCGAATGCTTTCAAGGACTTGCAAATTGGTCAGTTGGTGGAAGGAAAAGTCAGCAGCATCAAGCCTTTTGGCGTGTTTGTGGACTTGGAAGGAGTTAGCGGTTTGCTGCACATCAAGCAAGTCAGCCAAAAATATATTGATAACCTTGGCAAGGTGTTTGCTCCCGGTCAACCCCTGAAAGCGATCGTGCTTGACCTCGATGAAAGTCGTGGCCGAATTTCACTTTCTACCCGGGTACTAGAAAATTACCCAGGGGAAATGGTGGATAAGATGGCGGATGTTATGGAGACTGCAGAAGAGCGATCGGAACGTGCTAGAAAGACTCTTTCTTAAGTCTTGATCTAATTACCACCCCGACTTTTAAGAAGTCGGGGTGGTAAGAGTGCGATCGTTTTACGTTTAATTAAGTTGATTTACTTATTTTGCATTTTACATCGACTTCTTATACCAGTTTCCCAAAAGAATCCCACTATAGCAATCGTCGCATCATTTAGGAATTTCTTACTCCCTCCCCTTACCAAGGGGAGGGTTGGGGTGGGGTAAAAAATTTACGACTCCTGCAAGGATTGCTATATAGGCTAACTCCAAACCCCTATCCAGTAAGTTAATACCTCTCGCCCATCAAAAATCCCAAATAGTCTTACGTCTTCCTTTCCCTATCTAACTCCATTTTTAGCGTTCGTTATTTAACCCCATTAGCTACTACTCCCAAGACTTTAAAATCTGCTACATTTAGTTGATCTAAAGCTTTATTTACCATCCCGCGATCGGTTTTTTCTATTTTTACTATCAGCACTGTACCATCAGTTTGAGACGCTAGTAAATGGCCGTCTGCTAAACCAATTAAAGGTGGCGTATCGTAAATCACTAAATCAAATAACGCTAGAAATTGTTCCATTAAATAGTGCATCTTTCTCGAAGAAAGTAATGTAATTGGGTCTGAGGGAATAGTACCAGCAGTCAGGACAAAAAGATTGTCATCGTCGGGTAATCGCTGAATAGCCTCATTTAAGCTTAAATCAGAACTTAAAACATTACTTAAACCTTTCATATTTGATAAGCCAAGATATGTGTGCAGTTGAGGCACACGCATATTAGCATCCACTAATAATACTCGTTTACCAACAGCAGAAGCAGTTTTAGCTAAATAAAGTGCTACAGTGGACTTACCCTCACCTTTAATGGTCGAAGTGATGGTTAAAGAACTTATTGGGTGTTCAGCATTTAATAATTGAATATTTGTGTATAAGTAGTGAAATGCCTCGACTACAGGAAAATCTTTGTAATTTGAAACTATTATTCGTTTTAAGCTTGCACTGTTAGTATTTGAACTTACGCTAGTGAATTTAGCTGGAACACGTTCACCTCGACCAGATTTAATTTTCATCGCTTTGGCGATCGGAATGACTCCCAAAATAGGGCGTTTAGTTGCTGATTTAATTTCTTCGGGAGTATGGAAAACAGTATTTAAAACTTCTACTAGGAAACCTATAGCAATGCCTAGTAAAGTGCTAATAACGATCGCAATGGCTAGGTGGCGACGGGTTGGTTTTTCTGTTACTGGGTAAAAATCACCATTTTCGTTTGTGATTAACTGTGGTTTAGATATAATTTGCCAAGAGCCATCAATTTGACCAGCATCTAGTTGTAAAGTTTTTTGTTTTTCGAGGAAGAGTTTGAGATTATCTTTAGCTAGTTCTAGTTTTAATTGTATGTCATCATAGCGAAGTTGAGCTTGAGGCATTTGAGTGATTTTTGCTTGCAGTGAATTTTGGCTATTAGTTATCAATCGCTCGCGAGCTTCCAACTGTTTTAGTTGTGATTGCATCTGCAAGAGGACAATATCAGCTTCTTTTTTGATTAAATCACGCAAACTTTGCTGCTTTTCCCGCAAAGATTGAATGGGAAGGCTATTTTCATAAAATTGAGTAGAGCTTAAAGCTAATTGCGACTCTATTTCATTTACTTTGCTAATTAAATTTTCATAGGATTTGGGGCTAATATCAACAATCCAACGATTATCGCCCGTTAACGCTCTTTTTTTGTAGCTTTCATATTGAAGCCTACTTTCTGCCAGTTGTGCTTGCACTTCTAGGCGACGATTAGTTAAATTATCGAGCTGATCTGATAGGCTGCGGCTGCGTACTTCGGGTTGATTAAAGTTATACTGAAGCCTTAACATTTGTAATTCTTGTTGCAATTTATCGACTCTCTGCTGGAGTGGGGGCAGTTGTCGATCTATAAAATCAATACTTTGTTTGCTAACTTTCAAACGCTCTTTATCCATATATTCTAGGTAATATTTTGCAGTTTCATCCAGCACATATTGGATGCGCTTTGGATCTCGATCGCGATAGCTAATATCTATGAGTTTAGTACCACCCTGCTTCCCATCTCGCAAGAAAGTAATACGTTGGATAGTCAAGCGGCTACTGAGACTTTTATAGTCAAATTTTGGATATTTTGTTTGCAATTTATTGACTAATGGTAGTAACACTTCTGGGCTTTTTAAAACCCGCGCTAAACTTTGATAATCCACCGAGGAACCGTCTTCCGCTGATGATTTAATTTTGTTCAAGTCTGTGATGCCTAAACTGTTATTTTGAGCTTGAACCAATAGTTTTGATAGCCGATCGTCAGCCGTAATCGGTTCTGCTAAAACTGTGAATTTTCCTTCATACTCAGTAATAGAGTTTTTGGCAGCCCTGAGCACGAAACTACCGCTTAAAGTAGCTATGCTGGCAGCTACTATGCCCATCACCAGAAGGCGACGTTTGATGACAGCTAGTACCCAATTCATATCAAGAACTTGGTCATCCTCTGCTGGGGTACTAGCTAGGTAATTAGCGGAGGGAGCAGACAAATATTGACCATTAAGGTCATTTTTGATGGAAGACAACAGTTTTTTATCCATAGCAAGAATCTTATTTAATTCCTAATTTCCGAATAGTCTGAGTAGCTCTATCAGTCGGGTGGGAACGAGAATTCCACCAATAATATTACTAGCTGGTGAGAAAACAGTATTAATGTTGTCTACGAATATAGCAGTCCTCGATCGTGCCACTATAATTATGTCATTATCTTGAATCAGTGGGTTGCTTTGAGCGTCGATTCCTTGATTAAAGTTAATTGATACTTGCGATCGAGATATCGTGCCATTAGGATTTAGCCTGATCAGTTCCACATATCTAGAGTTAGCGCGATTTGGTCGAAAACCTCCCGCACTCATAATTGCTTGATTTAAGGTAGTATTAGGAGGTAATTTGAGTCCACCCGGAGCATTGACTTCTCCGATAACACTTACTTGCAAAGTCGCCGGAGCAAAGCTAGCAGTAGCTAGAACAGAAACTTCTCCGGGGTCGATCGCCGTCGCTGTCGGGACAAAGATGATATCCCCTTCTTGTAGTATAGTATCTTGAGAGGTATCTTGTTCTTGCAAATATTGCCAGAGGTTAATAGTTCTAATTTGTTGTTGGCCACTTCTAGTATAACGTTGGAGTTGGATTTGCCGAATATCAGCGATTGATGTTATGCCACCAGCTAGTTGTAGAGATCGAATGATGGTCGGTTGTCCGCTGGTTCTTTCACCATTTCGGGTATCACCACCAATGGCTACATATCTACCCGGACGCTTCACCTCTCCGAATACTGAGACAGTACGGGGTTGATCTGCTGGTATAGAAAAATTAGATTCACTAAGTTGATTTGTTTCTGCTAAATTAATGGTTTCTTGAGGGGGAACCAAGATTTGATCTCCATCTCGCAACGTGATATCTTGGCTGCTCTGACCAGTTTGTAAATAATCCCACAGATTATAAGTGATAGTTATTTCTTTGTTAGCCGTAAGCCGACGCCGCACAATTACTCGTCGAATATCAGCGCTAGCTCGAATACCCCCAGCTTTTTCTAAAGCTTGAGGAAGCGTGGGAAACTGAATCGATGGTCTAGTTCCACCTCCATTAGCTAGGGGTAATAAGTAAGAGCCCGGACGACTTATTTCACCCGATAACCAAATATTAAGCGGGCGGGCAGCTTGTAAGCTGATTGTAACTAAAGGTCTTTTTACGACCTTACCATAAGCTCTAGTGATAACTTGGGCTGCCTGTTCTAAAGTTAATCCTTGAAGGGAAACACTACCAATAATGGGGATTTGAATAGCTCCCCCAGCGGGAATTTGATACTCCCCACTAAGCTGAGGCAGATCGTAGATATCAATTTTAATATTGTCTCCACCACCTAGATAGTAATCAGTATTAATACTTGTTGCGGGGGCTGGCGACTGAGCGAGGTTGGTTTGAGGGTAGGAGAGAGTGAGTACCAGCGCCAGCAGTGGCAGTTGTAAAGCACGGAGAGTAAGCCATTTCATAGGTAGTAACAAATTTATGATAGAGGTAAAGCCATGAAAGATATTTTAAGAATGCCGATGTTTGCGTTGATGCTATTGTGTTTAACGCTTATCGTGTTTGTGACTATTTATATTTTAGCTGCACGCCATCCGAAATTGAGTGGCACATTAGAAAAGATTTTTGTGGGCATACTTTTTTTTACCATCACTGGTGGTTCGGGGATCACGGCAATGCCCTTTACCAAACTCCATCCTAACGTTTTCTACAACTTAGAAACTACACCCCCAACGATGATTGCTCAAATTGCCATTTATGGGGGCATGATATTAATGCTATTTCCCCGCTTAACTAAAACTACCCAAAAAACAGTTTCTATGTGCATTAAATGGATAGCAGGAGACATTTTTTTAGGTTTGTTTTTGTTGATTATGACTTTATCGGGCTTGTGGTCACAAACTCCTGAAATTACTTTTAGGGCTATTTTTGCTATTTGGGTAGTAACACTGGCTTCTATTTATGTAGGGAAAGTGTATAGTTGGTTAGAAATTTATGGATTATTGAGATGGCTAACTGGTTTATTAGCTTTATGGTCACTTGTGAAAACAAATGCAGCGCCAGACGGTTGTTGGACAGGAGTTTTAGGTCATAAAAACCCTTTTTCTTTTCAAATGGCTAATACAGCTTCTTTATGGCTTTTATATGCTTTTAAGGATCGTAAGTATCGATATTTATCATTATTTATAACTTTAATAGCTTTAGTAGGATTGCAAAAAGGTTGTAGTGGTGCTAGTCGGATTTTGACAGTGGTATTAATCAGTTTGTGGAGTTATTTAGCCCTCTTAAAAAAATTACCTGTAAAATGGGCTTTTCTCTGCTTTATCTTATTTTTGGTCGGTAGTATAGGTATAAGTATTTTGGTATTAAATAATTTAGAGGCTATTATTGTGGATGGTTTGAAAAAAGATATGACTTTAACAGGTAGAACCGATTTTTGGCCTTTAATTATTGATCGAATTAATCAAAACAATCCCATATTTGGTTATGGAATACAAGGATTTTGGCAGTGGTGGCGTCGCTCGGAAAATCCCGCTTACGGAATTGTAGTAGCTAAAACTGGTTTTGTGCCACCCCACTCTCACAATGGTTTTATTGATATACTTTGCGAACTGGGTTGGGCCGGACTCTTGTTGTTTATTGGGTCATTTTTGAATAATATATTTAGAGGTATAAAGTACCTAGTTAAAGGACCTTTTCCAGAGTCAGGTTTGCCTTTGTATTTATTAACATTTATGCTAATGACCAATTTGACAGAGGGGGGACTATTGGGGGTTGGTACTTATTGGTGTTGGTATGTAGTTTTATCGGTAAAATTGAGCTTAGATAGGACAGCTAAGGATAATCCACCCTGATGATGTCAGCGTTTGGTCAGGCCTATTAGGAGAATCTTTACAAAGAATAGGCATATCCCCCACTTCTTAAAGAAGTCGGGGCTTTAACACCGATCGCGTTTTACGTTTAATTAAGTGGGCTCACTTAATATGACTCGCAATTGTTTCACTCTCCACCGTTGCTTCCACGGGCCAAGAATTTTCCATCTCTACTGTTTGTTGCGGCTGATAAACTGCCAAGTCGAACCAGAAAGTCGTACCCACATTAACTTCGCTAACTAAATTAATTTTAGTGTGGTGCTTGTCAATAATGTTTCTGACAATAGAAAGACCTAATCCCGTTCCTTCTAAAGTGTGTACTCGGTTTTCTACCCGGAAAAAGCGATCGAATATTGCTTGTTGGTCTTCAGGATCTATGCCAATCCCAGTATCAGAAATTTCGATCCGCACTACCGGAAAATGTTTAGCATCCGGTGACAAGTTTTGGTTGACGGATTGACCGTCTTTGTAGGTGGGCGTCTCCGACTCTAGCAAATACGCTCGAATTGCCACCTTGCCGCCGGACTCAGTAAATTTTAAGGCATTTCCTACTAAATTTGCAAATACTTGCAGCAGCAAATCGTAATGACCTAAAGCAGGCGGCAAATACGGGTCAACTTCTTGCTCTAATTCAATGCCTTTATCCTTAGCATTTAACTGATAAGTCCGCAGGGTTTGTTCCACAGCTTGCGGTAGGTCAACAGCTTCCAAGTGATAAACTCGACAGGATTCCAGTCGCGACAAGTCTAACACGTCGTTTACTAAACGAGTTAGTCGATCGGTTTCTCGATTGGCAATTTCTAGGAATTCCCGGCGCTCGCTTTCTAGAAGGTCTTCTCCGTACTCGTGCAGAGTCTCGATAAAAGATTTGATATTAAATAAAGGCGTTCTCAATTCGTGAGAAACATTGCTGATAAAATTGCTTTTAGCCTCATTTAGTTCTACTTCCCGAGTAATGTCCTGCACTGTCATTGCAATGCCTTTGAGACTTTCTCGGTAATTTCCGGAACCTTGATGCTTGGAGGTTTGCTCGTAGAAAGTACACTCTACAGCTAGCGGGCGTTGTGGTTCGGTACAGGTATTTTGCTCGTGGCGGATGCAGCTTCTGCACAGCGGTTCGGCACCGGGCGCTTTGTGCAGAATGACTGTAGTTAAAACAATGCGAATTGTACGGTTAACTGGTTCGCTCATGGAGATGCGAAATTCGCCGCCGTCGCGATCGCCCGCAGCTATTTCCTGCAAAGGTCTAGCCAACTCCTGCTGCACTTCCGAAGGCAAAATGTTGAGAACATTTACTCCAAGCGCATTTTTGCCTTCCCATCCAAAAATCCGCATCCCTGTCGGATTAACTAAAATCACCTGCAAATTTGCGTCTAATAAAAGCGCGCCATCAGCAATCGTTGATACCAAAGTTTCTAACTTAGCTTTTTCCGCTGTCAGTTCTTCAATATTTTGTTCTTCATAACTTTCGAGTTTCTGGGCCATTTCATTAAAACTGCCAATTAACTCGCCCAATTCTCCGCCTAAAGGCAGGTCAACTCGCTGCTTAAAATTCCCGCTGGCAATGTTTTTGACCCCGAAGACTAATTGTTTTATCGGCTGAGTAATTGTCAGGGCATTAAATACAGCCCCCAAAATGACCATCACCCAAATAGTCACAAATACTGCTAAAGTGACATCCCTAGTCAGATTTGAAGATATAACTGCTGCGGGATTTGGGTTAATGCCGATCGCCAAAACTCCCAAATATTTGTCTTCATGAATTAACGGCACAAATACATCGGTAACTTCTCCATCGGGGGTCAAATGCTGCCGCACCAAAGGCAAAGAAGTTAAATTTCTCGCCTCAATATCGGCGAGAAAATTATCGGGAAGTTTGATCTGGCGGCGCAGTGTCAGGGAAGTCTCCACCTCGGATTCCGAAAAGGGTATCCCCAGAAAAATATCTCCCGCTTCGTCTGCGTAAAGCATATAGCGGACGCTGGAGGTGCTGCTGTAAAATTGGCGGGAAAAGCGGGCGACTTCGGAGCGATCGTTGTTGGCAATCAGCGGCGCCACATTTGCTGCCAACAGCAAGCCGAGGTCGCGGCCGTAACGAGTATCGTTAAGTCGGGCGTCTTGCTGGATAGTATTCACGGCCCAGAATGTCAGGCCACTCATAATTAACGACACTACGAGGGTAGCAGCGGCCATCAGGCGGGTCTGGAGGGTAAAATCCGACCACCAGCGGGCAATAATTTCTCCGATTTTGTTTAGTATGGCCAGCATTTCACCAGTTCACCCGTTCAATATTAAAAGCAAGATAAATTCAGTTGGCTTCAGATAAAATTTTCTGATGCGACTTGTCCGCTACCGCCACCGCAGAGATACCAAACTTCATTGTTACATTTCTACATTGAGATTGCTTGGCTTTCGGATGGCGGTCGATGTCGCAATTCCTAATTTTTATCGCCCAGAGCTCGGCGACCGATGTCCCGACGGCAGTAGACGCCTTCAAATTGGATGCAATCAACTGCTGCATAAGCTGTGGAGATAGCTTGTTCCAAAGTTTCTCCCGCTGCGGTGACGCCCAAAACCCGGCCGCCGTCGCTCACCAACTGCTGGTGCTTCAACTGGGTGCCGGCGTGAAAGACTTCTGCTCCTTTGGCTTCAGCTTCCTCGATACCTGTAATAACTTTGCCTTTTTGATAACTTCCAGGATAGCCCCCAGAAGCCAAAACTACGCAAACAGAGGCCCCCGACTTCCAGCGAATAGAAGATTCACCGAGACGCTGCTGACAGCAGGCGAGCACCAAATCTTCTAAAGGCGTTTCCAGCAGTGACAAAACCGCTTGAGTTTCGGGATCTCCGAAACGGCAGTTGAATTCTAAGACTTTGGGTTCTCCGTCGGGGGTAATCATTAAACCTGCGTAGAGTACACCCCGGTAGTCGATTTTGCGTTTTTGCAGTGCGGAGAGGGTGGGTTCGAGAATTTCTTCTTGAATCCTTTCCATGAGTTCCGGGGTGACAATGGGCGCTGGGGCGTAGGCTCCCATACCGCCGGTGTTGGCTCCCTGGTCGCCTTCGCCGATAGCTTTGTGGTCTTGGGCCGGCAGCAACGGTTCCACTGTGATGCCGTCGGTGAGGGCGAGAATCGAGACTTCTTGACCGGTTAAGAATTCTTCGACGACGACTCGGATGTTGTCGGTGCCGAATTCGCCTCGGAAAATGGTGTTGATGGCGCTGTGAGCCATTTTGACGGTGGTGGCAACGGTGACTCCTTTGCCTGATGCGAGTCCGTCTGCTTTAATGACTATTGGGGTTCCTTGTTCCAGAACGTATGCTTTGGCTGCTTCTGCGTCTGTAAATACGGCAGCTTTGGGTGTGGGGATGCCTGCTTCGAGCATCAGTTCTTTGGCCCAGGATTTGCTGGATTCAATTTGGGCGCCGGCTTTGGTGGGGCCGAAAATCATCATTTTTCGCTGTTGGAAATAGTCGGCGATGCCTAGCGATAGGGGCAATTCGGGGCCGACGATGACTAATCCGATGTTGTTGACCATCGCAAAGCGTTCGATGCCTTGGAAGTCGTCGATGTTGAGCGACAGATTTTGACAGCCTGGGGTGGTAGCTGTGCCGCCGTTCCCAGGCACGCAGAATACTTGTTTAATCCGCGTAGATTCTAGCAGTTTTTTTGCGATCGCGTGTTCGCGACCTCCGTTTCCCACAACTAAAACTTTCACAGTATCCTCACCTATAAATTGTGTTCCCTGAATGTCTGATTTTCAGTGTTGGCATCTGTCTATCTGCTTTTTGCAGTGCTGTCAATTATGCCATGCTTGGCGCTAGGGAATTGCTAGATGTGGCACTTTTCTGGAGGGGTGGGCTTCGACCGCTGTTTCTCAATGGCTGGGAGCGTGCAATAATTAAAGACTTTAGCCGCCCAATTTTTCTGGGTTCTGCCTCGATTTAATCCTGCAATTCAAACTATTTTCTGGCTTTTAACTCTGCAATTACTGTAATTGAGCCAGGGCCAAATAGCGATAAGATAGGCAGGTTAACTTTGCGGAATTTTACTCACATGAAATCAAATCAAACCGCTGCGAGTTCGTCTGCAAAATTTAAGCGGGTGGGCGTTGTCGGCGGCGGCCAGCTAGCTTGGATGATGGGGGATGCTGCTAGGGGGATCGGTATTGAATTGGTAGTACAAACTCCTAATGCTACTGACCCGGCAGTTTCTGTTGCTGCTGGTGCTGTTTTGGCTGCTGTTGATGATGTTTTGGCTACGGCTCAATTGGCGGATGACTGCGATGTTATTACTTTTGAAAATGAGTTTGTGGATTTGGATGGTTTGCGGCCGCTAGAAGAGCAAGGTGTGTTATTTCAGCCGAGTTTGTCGTCGCTTTCTCCTTTGTTGGATAAGTACGTTCAGCGCTGTTATTTACAAGGTTTGGGTTTGCCAACTCCGAGGTTTTGGGAATGGGATTGCAGCGCGGATTTGCCCCCAGAATTGTTTAAGGCGGTGGCGATCGACTTTCCGGCAATTTCTGTTTCCGACAGCGTGCAGATTGCAGGAGACTCAGATGCTGGATCGATCGACTTTCCCTTTGTCGTCAAAGTTCGCCGCCACGGTTATGACGGCCAAGGTACTTTTATTGTTAAGGATCGGGGGAGTTTTGAGTCAATTCGTGCTAAACTCCAAGGTCAGTCTTTGCTAGTGGAAGAGTTTGTGCCGTTCGATCGCGAGTTGGCTGTGATTGCAGCTCGATCGGCAAATGGGGAAATTGCGACTTATCCGATCGTGGAAACTCAGCAGCAAAATCAGGTTTGTCATCTGGTGATTGCGCCCGCTGATATTAGTTTAGAGGTGAAAAATGAAGCTTGTGCGATCGCCCGCACTCTCCTCAACAGTTTGCAAGCTGTCGGCGTATTCGGCATTGAATTATTTTTAACCGCCGACAATAAGCTGTTAGTCAATGAAATTGCACCCCGCACTCACAACTCGGGACATTTTACGATCGATGCTTGCGAAACTTCCCAATTTGAACAGCATTTGCGCGCAGTTTGTCAACTGCCTTTAGGTAATTCGGCTCTGAAATGTGCAGGCGCTGTGATGGTAAATTTGCTAGGCTACGAGTCTGCCCAGTCCGATTATTTAGCAAAAAGACAACAACTGGCACAAATTAGTGGTGCTTTTGTCCATTGGTATGGTAAGGAAGTATCGCGTCCGGGCCGCAAACTCGGTCACGTTACAGTTGTGCTCGACGCGGACTTGGTGGCTCAGGGGCGATCGCAAGCACTGGCGATCGCTCAAACCGTAGAATCCATCTGGTATGCAAGTTAAATTGCTCGAAGCTTGCCAAAATCGGGTTAGTTGGTATATATTTAATAAAGGTTCTACTGCGACGTTGGTGACTGCCAATAATGTTTTTTTGATCTATAACTCTTAACTCTCGGGAATCAAGATGTTTGGACAGCAGTAAACTGGGCTTGTACCCAGAAACTTTAAGTCCGAGCCAACGGTACCCACCTGGTAAAATACCAGGTCAAAAGCTGAGGTAAGACGGCGTTGCGGGGAACCATTAAAATTTGGATAGAGATAGGCGCTGTGAAATATGGCTAGCCTATTTTTTTTTGAGATAAGCTGTTGCATATTTAAACTATACAAGCATTACCCTTGTTTTTGATTTGGCGACCCCATTTAATTATTAATTGTCCTTCATTTAAGAGGATCTGCAATAAATACTCCAGCTCTTCAATAGATGTAAAAAGTCGATTTGCAATATATTTTATCGAAAAATAACGGATATGGAATGAGAATTAAATAACTTAGAATGCGTGATGGTTCTTGTGGGTTAGGCGTCCCGCCCGCCCTGAATATACAATTTAAATGCGCGACAGCTTAGCAGTCTATTTGCAAATTTGAGATGTTCCCAATCATCTTGCGATCGCCCTGGTAATAATTTCCACAAACTGATGCAGTAAAGCAGTCATTCTATTTTAGATTTTAGATTTTGGATTTTGGATTGAACCCACGGATAAATTCGGGGGCTTGAGGATTTTAGATTTGAGATTTTGGATTGATTCCACGGATAAATTACGTGGCGGGTACCACCTTTGAAATTCTTGGTCAACTCTCAGCAAAATCTCCGGCGTGGAATCGATCGCCCTTCCAATAAAAATATTTAACCAAGGTGGGCAAAAGCCCACCCTAATTCCTACTTCCCTACAGTGAAATACTCATTCTTAGCATACACGCTAATAATGCAGTCTCCCACTTCAAAAAACATCCCCTCTTGCTCATCTTTAGAAAATTGCAAGTTGCCGTATTTAGAATTAATTTCCTCAGCAGTCGCCGCTTTTGCCTCCATTTCATCCGGGATAAGTCCAGTAGAACCGATATAGAAAACCAGCGGTGAAACTTTTTCCCTGTACACTTTTTCAGCATAAGCTTCCAGTCGCTCATTCGCATTAGCTAAAGCAGCGACAAATTCGTCTCGCTTGACATCTTCTCCCTGCCATTTCGCTTGCAAAAGGCGCAGCAAACTATCTGCACCCACTTTGGCTAAAGTAGCGCTAACAATTCCGTTATCCTCCAACCCCAAAAACTCATCAAAAATCAGTTTCATCAAGTCGTCAACTTTGGTGATTTTTGTTCGGGATGACAGCGTTTTGTGGGCGAAGACAACAGGCTCATCTAAGGTGATGTCAAATGTCGGTTTTGCTAGCTTTTCGCCCGTGTTTTTGTGGTAAACTTCATAAAGGCGATCGAGAAATTTGTTGGCCGAGTGCAACTTGCCGAAGTTGAGGATGTTTTTGCTGCCGATGTCGATTTTGTAGCTGACTCGCGAATCTACTGAACCGTTGGCGATCGCACTTTTTAAATCTGTGTATTCTGTCGTCGTCGGAAAGTTGATGTAAAGGCTTTTTGACAGATAATGCTGTTTCACTTCTTCCAATTGTTCCGCAGTGTAAGCCTCAGATTCCTCCTTCAAATGAGCCGAGAGAATGCTAGAGAGAATTTTGATTTCTGCTAGTTCCTCAAACACTCCGTCAATGCTGCCGTAACGCCCGTCAAAAGGCACGAGGGGCAAAGTCTCTAACTTAATATCGTACTCGGAACGGAAGTCAAATTATTGCACGGGCGAACCGTTTTTTTCAAGGAGACCGCATTTTTTGAGCAAATCAAACACAGGTTTGCTGCTGATTTTGGTTCGCAGCGACTTAATATTAACTTCGCCGTCGCTGACAATGGTATAATTGTTGAAAGTATTGAGGTCTGTAACTAGAATTCCCGCCACTTCGGCGATTAAAGTTTCATCCTCAACTTTTACCAGCTTAGCTTTTCGGGTAATCAGCATATTGATGGTAGCGGTATTTTGATTGATGGCAAATGAACCCATTTGCACGTATTCGCCACCATCTAAGAATTCAGTTTTCAGCCAAGGCTTGACAAGGTTGCCGTTTTCGTCTCGCTTTCCTTCAATTCGCTTCAAACCTTTTCGCTGATAATTTTCTTGCAAGTGTTTCAAGTTGATGATGATGCTGTTGCTGTTTTCCTCCAATATCTTGATTAACTCCAGCAGGGAAATTTTATCGCTGACTTTTACCCGATCGCCAATTTCATGATTTTTCAACACATCAGGCGCAAAAACAGCCTGTTCCAAATCTTCCGTAAACTCGGCTATTTGGGCATTTGTCAAAGCTTTCGCGTGTTTTTCCGTCAAAGTAGCATCGAAGGTGCTCGCCAGCGCATACTTAGCCGTATTTAAATTGCCGTCAGCGAGGTTAGCTTTCGCAAAAGCCAACACCGACCACGAATTTCTTCATGTGGTACCCGCCACGTGATTTATCCGTGGAATCAATCCCAAATCGAAAATCGAAAATCACTTATTGCCCCCGCATTTATCCCTGGGGTCAATCCAAAATCTAAAATCTAAAATCTAAAATCGAATGACTCATCAGTTTGAGCAACGGGAACATCTAATTTGTCATACTCATCTTTGGCGACTTTCTGATATTTGTAAAACAGTCCGCGATCGTCTGCTTTCAGCCCGCAGATTTTCAGCGTACTCGATGAACCGTTGATTTTCTTGCCACTTTTGGAAACAAAAACTTGATAATCATATTCCTTAATTAACGGTTCTTCCAGCGGCGGTGCAACGGAACTGCCTAACAGTTTTGTGCTGTCGTAAAGAGCATCATAAACCATTTTAACTTCGCCCGCGCGGATGCAATTTCCCGATAATGTGTTGGCGATTTTGGAGAGAAGTTTGAAGTCAGCAGAGGCATAGGATATGGTGTTGGCAAACACATCCATGTCTTTGAGTTCTTCGCAAATTTCCCCTAGTTTTGCAGCTTCCGAATTGGCACTTGGGTCATTTGCATAGCCGTCTGTGTGCAAATTTATCGCTGTCATTTCTCCCGCTTTAACCAGAGATTTAGCGAGTTGCATCGACTGCGATATGCAGGTAGAGCCAGCCGTGTGGATTTTTTGAATTTCTTTGATGTATGGAGAGTCAAACTTCAGCACTTCTTGAATGGGAATTCGCTGGAAATGACAAATTACGTCCCCATTGCCAGCATAGGAAATCAGGCTGACGATTAGCTTGTAATTGTTGTACTCGTCTAAGGTCAAAAGCTTGATTAGGGTTTCTTTCAGCGGTTCTAAGTCATAATACATTGAGCCGGAACGGTCGATGATGATGATGCTGTGAGCGACGGATTTTTCTGGGATATCGCCTGGTGTTCTCTCTAAATTAATGCGATCGACTAGATAGAATGCCTTGGCGTTTCCGGCAAAATTGTAGAGGGTAAACTTGGTGCGAGTATTGGAGGCTGCTTGGCTGCTGGAACGTTTGACTTGAGATGATTGTTTTGCTTGCCGTGCCATAGTTTTCACCTATGTTGACTTATTCATCAACTTAATCATGACACGCGCTTCTGTGGATGTCAAGGCCTGTGTGGAAAATTATCTGCAAAGCTGAATAAGCATTAATATTTAGCAAAGGTTGCCAAAAGTAGTGGATGTGCATCAAGGCCACAGAAGCCGGGTTTTTTACCGAATCTGCGGGTAACAACAAAATATTTTCGTAAAAAAACCCGGTTTCTAACTTACGGCGCCAGTCCTAAAATATTTAGTCAATCATGGTTTATTTAGAAAATCCGCTGCTCAAACTTTATCTAAATGTAATCGGATGGGTGACGTTGGGATTCATTCTCGGCCGCCTGCTACCGAGAAGCTATTCTACATATTTAGCCAAGTTTCTTTTCTTCTGTGGCACGCCATTGAGCATTGTTGCTTTTATCCGCAGCGCCAATTTGTCGGGCGCTATTTGGATGGCGCCGCTGATAGCTTGGGCGGCAATTCTAGCAGGTGGAGGACTCGCTGGGATTTTGATAAATTTCGGTGTCGGCGAGGAACGTTTCAAGAGTCTTAATCCGGCCCAAAATAGCCCGGAACACACCAGCGCTTGGAGTTTGCCCACTAAAGGCAGCTTTTTATTGGCAACGATGCTGGGTAATACGGGTTTTTTAGGCATTCCCGTCACCTTGTCCTTATTAGGTTCGGAACACTTTGCCTGGGCGTTGTTTTACGACTTGCTAGGCACTACGATGGGAATGAATATACTGGGAGTTGCTATTGCTTCTCACTGCGGTAAAAGCGATCGCCGTCAGGGTTGGTTAACACCCCTGCTGGCAATCTTTCAGAATCCGGCACTGTGGGCTTTTGGTTTAGGATTTATCTCGCGCAGCTTGCCGCTGTCGGCACCAATCGCAGAATTGTTAACAACAGGTGCTTGGACGGTAATTACTTTAGCTTTAATTACGATCGGGATGCAGTTGAGCAAGTTGAATTCCTTGCACAACCTCAAACCAGTTTTGGCTTGTCTGGCGATTAAAATGCTGTTTATTCCCTTGGTAATTGGCACGGGATTAACGTTTTTTGGCATCGCAGGCGCGCCGCGACTCGTGCTAGTGCTGCAAATGGCGATGCCTCCTGCTTTTGGTACTACGTTGTTGGCAGAAGCTTTCAATCTCGATCGCGAATTAGCCGTAACAGCGATCGGTCTCGGCTGCGTTAGTTTATTATTCACTATTCCAATATGGATGAGGCTCTTTAATTTTTAATAAAAATAGGATTGGGTCAGTTTTAAAAGTGTATTTCAGTGATACCCATCACAATTTTTGAGCGCTATATGTCATATTAATTTAACAATCACTGGACAGGGAAAGTGTATTGGCTTCTCCTAATGTGGAAATAGCCCGTGGAGGACGGGAAGAATATAAGTATGGCAAGTATAAATTTTAGATTGACAGGTTATCAAATTCTCGATCGCATTTACTCAGGAACTCGCACCCTAGTTTATCGAGCTTTCCGTATTGACGACAAACAGCCAGTCGCCATCAAAGTCTTGCGGAATAATTATCCCAGCTTCAGCGAACTGGTGCAATTTCGTAATCAGTACACGATCGCCAAAAACCTCAACTTGCCCGGAATCATCGAAACCTACAGCTTAGAAACCTACCACAACAGCTATGCGTTGGTAATGGAAGACTTTGGGGGAATTTCTCTAAAAGAATGGACGGAAGAAAGGGAAACTGGGCCGTCTCTGATGGAGTTTTTGCAAGTTGGGATCGACCTGAGTGATACATTAGATATACTCTATCGCCACCGGATAATTCACAAAGACATTAAACCCGCCAATATTTTAATTAATCCGCATACAAAACAAGTCAAACTCATTGACTTTAGTATTGCATCTTTGCTGCCGCGAGAAACTCAAACCCTGATGAATCCTAACGTACTGGAAGGAACACTCGGCTATTTGTCTCCCGAACAAACGGGAAGGATGAATCGCGGCATAGACTACCGCACAGACTTTTACTCTTTGGGCGTAACTTTTTACCAATTGCTGGCGGGACAATTGCCGTTTCAATCCAACGATGCGATGGAATTGCTACACTGTCATATTGCCAAGCAACCACCATCACTGCATCAAATCAATCCTGAAATCCCGCCCGTACTTTCGGAGATTGTCAGCAAATTAATGGCGAAAAATGCCGAAGACCGCTATCAGAGTGCGTTGGGGCTGAAATTCGATTTAGAATATTGTTTGGAGCAACTTGAAGAAAACGGTAGGATAAAGAGTTTTGCGATCGCGCAGAGGGATGTTGGCGATCGATTCACTATACCAGAAAAACTTTATGGTCGCGAAACAGAAGTAGAAACCCTACTCGAAGCCTTCGATCGCGTCAGTAGTGACCGAACTGAAATGATGCTAGTAGGTGGTTTTTCTGGCATTGGAAAAACTGCAATTGTAAATGAAGTTCAAAAACCAATTGTCCGCCAGCGCGGCTATTTTATCAAAGGTAAATTTGACAAATTTAACCGCAACATTCCTTTCTCAGCTTTTGTGCAAGCATTTCGAGACTTAATGGGACAATTGTTGAGCGAAAGTGACGAGGAGTTGAAAAAATGGCAAACTCAAATATTGCAAGCACTGGGTGATAACGCACAAGTCATTATTGAAGTAATTCCCGAACTCTAAAAAATTATTGGCCAACAATCACCTGCACTAGAATTATCAGGAACAGCGGCAAAAAATCGGTTTAATTTGCTGTTCCAAAACTTTATTAAGGTGTTCACAAAACCCAAACATCCCCTGGTGATGTTTTTGGATGACTTGCAGTGGGCAGATTCCGCCTCGCTGCGGTTAATGGAAATGCTGGTGGCCGATGCGACAATCGGCTATTTATTAGTAATTGGTGTCTACCGAGATAATGAAGTGTTTGCAGCACATCCGTTGATGCTGACACTGGATGCAATGGCAAAAGCTGGGGCGACGGTGAATACTCTGACGCTGGAACCGTTGAGTTCAGAAAGTCTCAATCATTTGGTTGCTGATACGCTCAATTGTGCTCCATATTGGGCAAAACCGTTGGCGGATTTGCTGGCACAAAAAACCCAGGGAAATCCCTTTTTTGCAACGCAGTTTCTCAAAGCACTGCATCAGGATGGGCTGATTGAGTTTGATCGGCTTGCTGGTTATTGGCAGTGCGATATTGTGCGAGTTAGGGAGGCAGCGCTGACGGATGATGTGGTCGAGTTTATGGCGTTGCAGTTGCAAAAATTGCCGCCAGCGACTCAGAATGTGTTGAAGTTGGCTGCTTGTGTTGGTAATCAGTTTGATTTGGGGACTTTGGCAGTTGTTTCCGAGCAATTGGAAACGGAAACGGCGGCGGATTTGTGGAAGGCTTTGCAAGAGGGGTTAATCCTGCCTGAAAGTGAAGTCTACAAGTTTTATATGGGGCGAGAAAGACAGGAGGAGGCCGAAAATTCGGAGGTGGTGAATTACAAGTTTTTGCACGATCGCGTTCAGCAAGCTGCCTATTCTTTAATTCCCGAACAAGAGCGATCGCGCGTTCACTATCAGATTGGACAATTGCCGATCCAGCAAATTTCACCCGCAGCTATAGAAGAGGAAATTTTTTCAGTTGTCAATCAGTTGAATTATGGTATTGCGCTGATTGAAAACCAAACAGAACGATCTGAATTGGCGCAACTCAACCTCACGGCTTGCCGCAAAGCCAGAGGCGCTACTGCTTATCAAGCTGCTCGCGATTATGCTGCGATCGGGCTAAATTTGCTGGGAGAGAGCGCTTGGCAACGACAGTACGAGATGACCTTGAACTTGCACGACATAGCAGCAGAAGTGGCTTCACTCTGTGGTGATTTTGACCAGATGAATCAGTGGATTGACACTGTGATTTATCATACCAGAACTCCCCTAGAGCGAGTGAGCGTTTACATCGTCAAAATTCAGGCATTATCGTCCCAGAACAAGTTTTTAGAAGCAATTGCTATCGGTTTGTTGAGTCTAAAAGAACTAGGAGTTGAGTTGCCCGATCGCCCTACATCAGAAGATATTCAGCAAGCAGTGCAGGAAATTAATAGCTCGATCGGCGATCGACCGATTGAAGAGTTATTCGAGCTGCCAGCGATAGTGGATGCCCAAAAACTGGCCACCATGCAAGTGGCGGCAAGTATGGTGTCAGTTTGTTATGTGGTCGGTTGGTCTTTGTTTGCGTTGGTGACTGCCTTACAGGTAAATTTATCAAAAATTTGGGTTTAAAACCCTGTCCTTCTAGGACGGCTTTAATTTCTTAAAACTTCTTTCAACAAGTCCAGTAAGTTCCTATATTTGTGATATACTATAAAAGTCAAGGTTTAATTCCTTTACCATCGTAAAACAGTTAAGACACACTTTTAGGTATAAACCGGGGGACGCAGAGCAGCGAAAACTCTTTAAACAGCTAGAGGTTGAATTAAACCTTAAACCAGTTAAAACAAACTATTCTTTTAGGATTGTTAAGTAGGGTAGGGCATACCCAAACTCTAGGTAAATATCCTAGTACGCTTTTGGAGATAGACCCGCTGGGGTGGCTGCGAATCAGGCTCGTTAATTGGTAGTTTTCTACGGTTAAAAGGTCTGAATATTGCCTTTCATGACGCAACACTTAAAGGTTAGTCGCTGAATTAAGAATCCTCGCACTTTTAGGTCGGGGAGTGTCAATTGCATAAGTGGCAGTTGGTAGAAGCAGAGAAATACCGAGTTGCCAGACAGAGGGCAGAAGCTATTGAAATGTACGATCGCGCTATTTCTGGAGCGAAAGAAAACAAATACATCCAAGAAGAAGCCCTCGCTAACGAACTAGCAGCTAAATTCTACCTCGACTGGGGCAAAGAAAAAGTGGCCCAAGCCTATATGCAAGAGGCTTATTACTGTTACGATCGCTGGGGTGCAAAAGCCAAAATCGATGACTTAGAAAAACGCTATCCCCAACTTCTTGCTCCCCTATTGCACGCAATAGAAAACCGTTTGGCAATCAGCGAAACTCGCCTCCACCCAATCAATAAATCGTCAATCTTACCTCAAACATTCCCACGAATTTTATCGAGGTGCGACAGTATTTACGAAACCCTCGATTTCGCGGCTATTCTCAAAGCCTCCCAAACTCTATCGAGTGAAATTAAATTAGAAAAATTGCTAGCTGGACTGATGTCTGTGGTGATGGAAAATGCCGGAGCAAAAAAAGCAGTTCTCCTGTTGCTTAAGGATGGGAATCTCGCGATCGAAGCTGTAGCCTCCTTCCATCAAGATGTCATCTCAATATCTGTACCGCTGTCAGCCAGCGACGAGGTTCCCGCTGCTGTGGTCAACTATGTTAAGCGGACTTGGAAAACTGTGGTTTTGGATAATGCTGCAGTACAAAACGATTTTATTGCCGATCCGTATTTGATGCAGAAAAAGCCCAAAAGTGTGCTGTGCGTGCCAATTTTAAATCAGGGTAAATTAATCGGGTTGCTATATCTAGAAAATAACTTGACAATTGGTGCATTTACAGAAAATCGCACTGAAGTCATCCAACTTTTGTGCGCCCAAGCGGCTATCTCTATAGAAAATGCTCGATTGTACCAGCAATCTCAAGCTTATGCACAAGAATTAGAGCGATCGCTCTTTGATTTGCAGCAAGCACAGTTACAGATCGTGCAAAGCGAAAAAATGTCCACATTGGGCAATCTAGTCACAGGAATAGCCCACGAAATAAATAATCCTGTCGGCTTTATTAGTGGCAATATTGAGGAAGCAACCACCACGATCAAATATCTGATTGGCCACTTAAAATTATATCAAGAAAAACTGCCAGATCCCGGCGAGGAAATTGAAGAAGATGCTGAGGATATTGATTTAGAGTATGCCTTAGAAGATTTGCCAAAAATGCTGTTGTCGATGAAAGTCGGGTGCGATCGCATTCGCGGCATTAGCACCAGCCTCCGCACCTTCTCCAGAGCCGATAAAGACTACAAAGTTCCGTTTAATATCCATGAGGGCATTGACAGCACTATCTTAATTTTGAAACATCGGCTGAAAGCCAACGAACACCATCCTGCGATCGAAGTCGTCACAGACTACGGCAATCTCCCTCAAATCGAATGCTTTCCCGGTCAACTGAACCAAGTCTTTATGAACCTGCTTGCTAACGCGATCGATGCTCTAGAAGAATCAAGCCAAGGAGGTAGTTTCGAGGCTCTGAAAGCCTATCCCCACTGTATCACAGTTCGTACCAGTCAGTCGGGCGATCGACACATCAAAATTCAGATTGCCGATAACGGGGCGGGCATGACCGAAGCAGTGAAACAGCGGATTTTTGACCATCTGTTCACAACGAAGGCAGTAGGAAAAGGCACTGGGTTAGGATTGGCGATCGCCCGCCAGATTGTAGTCGAAACCCACGGCGGAACAATTGAGGTGAATTCCCATCAGGGAGAGGGAACTCAATTTGAGATAGTGTTACCTGTTACCGAATAAAAGTTGACTGTTGACTGTTAACTGATGACGGTTGACGGTTGACGGTTGACTGATGACTGAGGAGTGTTGACTGTTAACTGATGACGGTTGACTGTTGACTGTTGACGGTTAACCGTTGACTAATGACTAATGACTAATGACTAATGACTAATGACTGATGACTAATGACTAATGACTAATCGGGCCTTATACCAGCCCCGATCGCAACTCCGAACAGGGACAAAACTTCCCGCGCCCCTTCGCCTGATCCCCACAATCTCAACTATGCTAACGTAGGCAAGCAGCAATCCCTTGTCACGAAGGTGATTAATATAATTTCAAACAATTTATTTGATTTAGGAGCGGTGTATCCCGTATGGCAAACCTGATCGGCACAGACAGCAACGACTTTATTCTAGGAACTCCGCTGAGCGATCGAATTCGCGGCTTAGATGGCGATGACACGGCCCTGGGTGCGGGAGGAGATGACACCCTAGAGGGCGACGGCGGCAACGACCAGCTTCTGGGAGGTGACGGAGCAGATTCGCTGATTGGCGGTGAAGGAAATGACGAACTTATTGGCAACCAAGGCCGCGATTTTGCTTCCGGCGGAAACGGCGACGACTCAATTCGCGGTGGTTTGGGCAACGACATCCTCGAAGGCAACGACGGGATAGACAGCGTGTTGGGAGACGCCGGGGACGACTTAGTTTTTGGCAACGGAGGCTTTGATGTAATTGCCGGCGGTACTGGTAACGACACCCTCACAGGGAATGACGGCGACGATTCCGTGTTCGGCAATGCTGATGACGACTTTCTCTACGGGAATGCGGGGAACGATTCTCTCAACGGCGGCAGTGGTAGAGATCAAATGTTGGGCGCTGAGGGCAACGATTATTTGACCGGCGGCGACGGCGACGACACTTTGTACGGCAATGCTGACAACGATTCGCTTTTCGGAGATGCTGGTAATGACCAGATATTCGGCGGCAAGGCTGACGATACAGTTTTTGGCGGCACCGGTTCCGATACCCTTCGCGGCGATGAAGCCGACGACTCGGTACTGGGAGATGAAGGCAATGACTTTTTGTTTGGTGGCAAAGGTAATGATGGTATCGACGGCGGTTTTGGCGATGACTCCTTGGCTGGAGGTATCGGCGACGATACAATTTTGGGCGGTTTCGGCAATGACAATTTATTTGGAGCAGAGGGTAATGATTCTTTAATCGGAGGCGAGGGTTCGGATACTCTGACTGGCGGCAGCGGCAGCGATGTCTTTGGATTGGGAGCCGGGCCTGGCAGTCTGGCTTTAATTACTGATTACAATGACACAGAGGATTTCTTTGGACTGCCGAGCAATTTATCTTTCGCTCAACTGCTAGTTACCCAAGGCAACGGTGCAAATGTCAGGGATACAGTAATTACGACGCTCGACGGCAAGCTTTTAGCAATTTTGATCGACACTCCGGCGGCGCTAATCGAAGCGAATGATTTTATCGCTGTGACTGGGACGGCTACTCCCAGGCCAACCACCATTACCACTACAACTACAACTACAGTTACAAGCACAATTACAGATCCAACTCAACCTCAAACTTCAACTACAGAATCACTTCCAACTCCGTCTCCAACTCCCACGGAAGCACCGACTCCAACTCCCACGGAAGCACCGACTCCAACTCCCACGGACGAAGCGACGCCTACTCTCACGGAAGCACCGACTCCGACTCCCACGGAAGCACCGACTCCGACTCCCACAGCAGCGCCGACTCCGACGCCAACTGCTGCGCCGACTCCGACTCCCACAGCAGCACCGACTCCGACTCCCACAGCAGCACCGACTCCGACTCCGACGCCAACTGCTGCGAGGATTCCTACTGCACCGACAGTTAGCCCGCCTGATGATTCGCCTCTGGTGTCAATGAGTTCTCTGGCCCCGACTCCGACTCCCGGACTATTGCCAATGCCGGGCCAGACGCCGATATTCCCGACGGTGCCGAACCTGATACCTTTTCCTACACCTGTCCCTCCACCTTTCGGGTTGTAGGTGCGATCGCGCAGTTTAGTGATGAGTTATGAGTTAATGTAAAACTCACTAAACTCATAACTCAAAACTATTTAACGTCCTGGGGAGTTTCGGCCGAGTCTTCTGGCGACTCGGCTGGAGAATCTTCTAGGGGAGATAATTGTTGGCTATACTCCAAGAGCGATCGAAGTTTCATGCGGTGGATGTAAGGCCAGCCGCCATTGGCTTCAATATTCCTGAGCAGTTTGTAAAGTGCTTGGCGGTTGTCGGGAAAAGACGCTTGAAACAAACCGTCCCGAATTTCCCGGTGCGAAGCTTCCAGCCTCCGCAGCAGGGCCAAAAGCAGCAGACTGTCTCCCTGACAACTTTCGCCTAAAGTCCGAATCGCCTCTGTCAGCGATTGCATTTGAGACTGCAACTTTTCTGACTCTAAATCTTTGCCGTTGTCCATACTGCTGCTTCCTTTGAAATCTACAAGGCCTTTGTCCCCAGCCTTTTGGTCAACCGACTAATCGAGCTAGTCGCGATCGCCATTCGGGGTCATAAGCAAAGTAACTTAAGTAGGTTGACTTAAGCAATATTAATTTGCAGTCCAAGTCAGGAAAAGAGCACAACCCGTCGTACCATGTGTATTGGGCTGCGATCCGAACATGATTGAGAAATCATAAGTTCATGCTTATTTTCACGACGCACTAGCTTGATTTTTTGAGTCAATGCCGGTCTCGGTGAAGCGAGGGATCAGGATCTAAATGCTACCCTAAGCGCTGGCCTAGCCTGCCGGCGGGCAATTATATTTTGCTCGAACTAGGGCTTTTTCTTAATATAATCCGATGTTGGATATTGAGGTTTGCAATGAAATATCGTGCTTTAATTGTTGCACTTTTAGCTTTTTGCATGAGTGCGCTGGTTGCTTGTTCTTCTGCTTCTGACACGACGGTGGCAACTACTGAGTTGCTCACCTACGACCAGATTAGAGGTACTGGCTTGGCTAATAACTGCCCTAGCTTGGCAGAAACTTCTCGGGGATCGATCCCCATCGAAGCGGGCGCCACCTATAAACTGACTGGTTTGTGTTTGCAGCCCACAACTTATTTTGTGAAGGAAGAACCAGCAAACAAACGCCAAGAAGCGGAATTTGTGCCTGGTAAATTGCTGACCCGGTTCACGTCGAGCATTGACCAAGTTCAAGGTACGCTCAAGGTCGGTACTGATGGAACTCTGACTTTCACAGAAGAAGACGGCTTGGATTTTCAAGCTATTACGATTCAATTACCGGGCGGAGAGCAAGTACCTTTCTTGTTTACCATTAAACAGCTAGTGGCAAGTTCCGAACCCGGAGTGGTTGCTATCAATACTTCCACCGATTTGAGAGGGGAGTTTAACGTTCCTTCTTACCGCAGCGCAGGCTTTTTAGACCCTAAAGCCCGCGGGGTATCGACTGGCTACGACAATGCTGTAGCGCTTCCGGCTAGTGACAATTCCAAACGGGTGCGGGCTAATGTTAAGGTTGCTGACACTCGCACCAAGGCCGGCAAAATTTCTCTCCAAGTTGCTAAAGTCAACAGCGCCACAGGCGAAGTTGGCGGGATTTTTGAGAGCACGCAGCCTTCTGATACTGATTTGGGAGCTAGACCGGCTCTGGACGTGAAAATTCGGGGTTTGTTTTACGCTCGCATTGAGCCTTCTGTGTCATAAAATTGGCTTTCAGGATCGATCGAATTTGAGCAGTTTCTGGCCGTAAAGCTCCTGCTCCCTCTTCATTAGCCAACAGTCTCGAGCAATATAACTTAGGACTGTTGACTAATGACTAAATTTATGGTTAAACTGTGGTCATTCGCAACTTATTAAGTTGGAATTTTTAATTAATTAAAGTATTGTATTAAAACCGCTTTCAGATTATAATATACTTGGGCAAAATCCCGGTTTAATTCTGGCTTGTCTCGAAAGTCTTCTACCTGATAAAGTTCTGCCTTATGCGGAAAACCTTCGGATAATTCAGCTAAATCCCTGCACCTTCGGAAAGTTAAACGGGTGTGTCCGCTATCACACCGATTAAGTGCTAGGATTACACTACCTAAAAGTGAATTTTTTTAGACTAGATTGGAAACTATATCTAAAGCAACTTCAGTCCTCTGCTCTACCAACCCTTATGTCACCATGTCTACCACAGTGCCGAACGAGCTAAAAAGCGAAAATTTGCAATTGTTGCGCGAGTACCAACTTTCTGGATCGAATGAAATCCGCAATCAGTTAGTTAAACTGAATGTTGGACTGGTCAGAAAAGAAGTTTACCACTGGCTCAACCAGTGCGGTGAAAGCTACGACGATTTGCTGCAAGTCGGATGTATTGGGTTGATCAGGGCGATCGAGCGGTTTGATATCGCCAAGGGACACGCTTTTAGTTCCTTTGCAATTCCCTACATACGGGGCGAAATTCAACACTACTTGCGCGACAAAAGCCCTTCGGTGCGCTTTCCCCGCCACTGGCAGTCCCTGGAACGCAAATCAGTAGCAGCGATCAAGGAGTTGCAGGTGCAGTTAAACCGGAAACCTACGGATGCTGAAGTAGCAGCAGCCCTTGAGGTTTCTGTACAAGAATGGCAAGAAATTAAGTTGGCCCATCTCAACAGATCGCCTCTGAGTTTGGACGCGCCGATGCAAGATGAAGACGAGGGGGCGACTTGTCTGGGAGAATTGGTACCCGATAGCAAGTATCGGAGTTTTCAGTTGGCGCAAGAGGATCAAATTCGCGTACAGCAAGCTTTGGCTATGTTGGAACAACGGACTCGCGAGATATTGGAGTTTGTTTTTCTCTACGATTTGACTCAGAAGGAAACGGCTGAACGCTTGGGTATCAGTGCGGTGACAGTTTCTCGGCGAGTTAAGAAGGGGCTGGATTTGCTCAAAGAGATTATGACTAAACAGCTTTAGTTATTATTAGTCAGTTGTTGGTTGTCAGTTGTCAGTTGTTGGTTGTCAGTTGTGAACAGTTAACAGTTAACAGTCAACCGTTAACAGTTAACAGTTAACCGTTAACAGTCAACAGACTAATTTTTAGATGCTGCGGACAAATTTATCGAGCCTTTCTACGGCTTTTTTAATGGTGCCTAAATCGGTAGCGTAAGACAAGCGAATGTGGTCATCTGCGCCAAAAGCAATCCCCGGAATAACTGCTACTTGCTGCTGTTCTAAGAAAGCGTCGCAAAATTCCAAAGAATTCATTCCAGTCTTGCTGATGTTGACAAACATATAGAAAGCACCGTCTGGTTTGATGCAGCTAATTCCAGGGACAGCATCGAGTAATTCAAATATTACCTGACGCCTTTCGGCAAAAGCTAGACGCATTTTTTCGACAGATTCTTGGCTGCTTTCCAAAGCTGCGATCGCGCCGTACTGTGCAAAGGTACAGACATTTGAGGTACTGTGACCTTGAATGGTGTTGGTAGCTTTGATTAATTCGATCGGCCCGGCCAAATAACCGATTCGCCAGCCTGTCATCGAGTAAGCTTTAGCAAAACCGCTGCTGATCAGGGTGCGATCGAAGATTTCTTTGCCCAGGGAACCGATGCTGACGTGCTGGGCGTCGTCATATATAATTTTTTCGTAAATCTCGTCAGCAACGACTAAAATATCTCGATCGACTATCACCTCGGCCAATGCTTTGATTTCCGCCGGAGTATACACCATTCCCGTCGGATTAGAAGGCGAATTCAGTACAAATAACTTGGTTTTGGGAGTAATCGCTCGACTCAGTTGTTCCGGTGTAATTTTATATCCTGTAGAAGCATCAGTCCGTACAATTACTGGCTTGCCGCTAGCGAGTTTGACCATTTCTGGGTAGCTTAGCCAGTAGGGAGCCGGAATAATTACTTCCTCTCCCGGCTCGATCAGAGCCATCATCAGATTGTAGAGGGAATGCTTGCCGCCGTTGGTGACAATGATATTTTCCGGTTGATAGTTGAGATTGTTGTCGGATTGGAGTTTGCGCGCGATCGCAGCTTTTAACTGCGGTTCCCCAGCCACAGGGCCGTACTTAGTCTTCCCCGCGTCTAAAGCTTGTTTTGCCGCTGCTTTAATGTGTTCGGGGGTATCAAAGTCGGGTTCTCCCGTACTCAAACTACAGACATCAATCCCTTCGGCCTTCATGGCTTTAGCCTTAGCGGCGATCGCCAAGGTTATAGAAGGAGTAACCTCACCCACTCGTGCTGCCAACTTAATCATTGGATTTTAGATATTAGATTTTTGACTTTAGATCATAGGGCGACAAATCGTGATATTCAACCCTGTTGTTAGGGAATTATGACATTTGTTTACATAGTACGTAAAGGATTAAGCAATTAAAGAATAAAAATTAAAAAAGCTCTTAGTTTTAATTTTTATTTTTTAATTTTTCAATTTTGACGTTATTATTGTAGCATTTTTGATGCCTCGTTACCCTCAACGCCGATCTGCAAGCTTATGGATCTCAAATCTCTGATTCGCGACATTCCTGATTTCCCCAAGCCGGGAATTCTGTTTCGAGACATTACAACTTTGCTGCGCGACCCGCAAGGGCTGAGCTACACCATTGACAGCTTAGCGGAAAAATGCTCTGCAATGTCTGTTGACTATGTGGTGGGCATGGAATCGCGGGGCTTCATCTTTGGCGCGCCGTTGGCTTATAAAATGGGAATAGGCTTTATTCCTGTCCGCAAGCCGGGGAAACTGCCAGGTGCGGTTCATTTTGCTGAGTACGAATTGGAGTACGGTGTCGATCGACTGGAGATGCACCGAGATGCCATGACATCCGGCAGCCGGGTGCTGATTGTGGACGATTTAATCGCCACTGGCGGAACAGCAGCAGCGACGGCTAAATTGTTAGAGCAAGCTGGCTGCGAGCTTGTCGGTTTTGCTTTTATCATTGAATTGCAGGCCTTGGGCGGCAGGCAGAAATTGCCCGATGTGCCGATCGTCACGCTAGTGGAATATTAGTTAGTTAACTGTTGGCAGTTGACAGTTGACAGTTGACAGTTGACTGCTGACAGTTGAATAAAAACTCCTGACAAATAATATCCTTGACCTTTGCATCGCAATTATTTATTTCTCTCTTCTCTTTCTCTGCGTTCTCTGCGTTCTCTGTGGTTAAATCATTCCGATGCAACCGGCATTAATATCATTCACAATTCTTCAAATCTAAAATCTAAAATCTAAAATCTAAAATCCTATGACTTCTCTTAAATTGAATCAAAATTGGCGAGGGTTGAGTTCTCTGTTTAGCAGCGAGACATTTACTTATGTTTTCAAGCGACTGTTGCAGGCACTTTTAACCCTATTTTTGGCATCGATGCTTTGTTTTGCAATTATTGAGCTAGCACCGGGAAATTACTTGGATACATTGAGCCAAAATCCCAAGATTTCGCCGGAGACACTCAAGCAACTCGAACAGCAGTTCGGCTTAGATAAACCAGCGATTGTGCAGTATTGGCTGTGGCTGCAACAAATTGTGACGCGGGGGAATTTTGGCACGAGTTTTGTGTATCAGCGATCCGTAGCTTCGCTGCTGTGGGAACGGGTACCGGCGACGTTATTAATGGCGATCGCATCTTTGATTGTAACTTGGGCGATCGCGATTCCTTTGGGAATTGTCGCCGCCGTCAATCAAAACCGCACAGTCGATCGAGTTTTGCAAGTAGTCAGCTACACCGGACAGGGATTTCCGAGCTTTATTACAGCTTTGTTGCTGCTATTTTTCGCACAAAATACTTCGCCTCTGTTTCCCGTCGGAGGAATGACGAGTATTGACCACGCAGACTTACCTTGGTGGGGTCAAATCCTCGATTACGGCTGGCACTTAATTTTGCCAACAGTCGCCCTCAGCCTTACTGGTTTTGCGGGTTTGCAAAGATTGATGCGCGGGCAATTGTTGGACGTGCTGCGTCAAGATTACATCCGAACAGCACGGGCTAAAGGTTTGCCGGACGATCGAGTAATTTACGTTCACGCTTTGCGGAATGCTGTTAATCCGTTGATTACGCTATTGGGTTTTGAGTTTGCTAGTTTGTTGAGCGGTGCGTTTATTGCGGAATTTTTCTTTAATTGGCCTGGTTTGGGAAAGCTGACTTTGGAGGCGGTGAACAATCAAGATTTGTATTTAGTAATGGCAAGTTTGATGATGGGTGCAACCATGTTGATTGTGGGGAATTTGTTGGCAGATTTGCTGCTCAAAGCTGTCGATCCTCGGATTAAGCTGGAAGATTTGAAATAGAAGACTTAATTGAGTAACAGAAGGTACGCAAGGGCGATTTGTAATAGTCAACAGTCAACAGTCAACAGTCAACAGTATTCCGATTATCCATGCCCCATGCCCCATCCCCCATTACCCATCTCGGAGTGTTTTATGTCAGAAAAACAACCAAAGGAGCCAATTAGTTTTAGCAGCTTTGCCGACTGGTGCAGGCATATTGACAGTCTTTCAGAATCGGCAAGGCACACAGTTAAAGTGTTGTTAAAAAAGGCTGGCACTGATGACCCACAAGGAGCGGAGCAGATACTTTCAAGCATGACAGAACTGGATCTGGGCAGCAATCAAATTACCGATATCAGCTTCCTCGGCTCGCTCACCAATCTGACAGAACTGAATCTCTACAACAATCAAATTACCGACTTCAGCTTTCTCGGCTCGCTCACCAATCTGACAACACTGTATCTGGACTACAATCAAATTACCGACATCAGCTTCCTCGGCTCGCTCACCAATCTGACAACACTGTATCTCAACTGCAATCGAATTACCGATATCAGCGCCTTGCGCTCGCTCACCAATCTGACAACACTGAATCTGGGCACCAATCCAATTACCGATATCAGCGCCTTGCGCTCGCTCACCAATCTGACAACACTGGATCTCTTCAACAATCGAATTACCGACATCAGCTTCCTCGGCTCGCTCACCAATCTGACAACACTGAATCTCAGCTTGAATCGAATTACCGACATCAGCTTCCTCGGCTCGCTCACCAATCTGACAACACTGGATCTCTACAACAATAAAATTACCGACTTCAGCTTCCTCGGCTCGCTCACCAATCTGACAACACTGAATCTGTGCGGCAATGAAATTACCGACATCAGCTTCCTCGGCTCGCTCACCAATCTGACAACACTGTATCTGGGCACCAATCAAATTACCGACATCAGCTTCCTCGGCTCGCTCACCAATCTGACAACACTGCATCTGGACTACAATCCAATTACCGATATCAGCGCCTTGCGCTCGCTCACCAATCTGACAGAACTGAATCTCTACAACAATCAAATTACCGCTCTGTGCGTGTTAGGCGAACTCGCACAGAAACGTCTTACTCTCTCGACTAGACCAATTGATGGTCAAAAAGCCACAGAAGCCATCAAAGTTGCCTATGCCGCTATTGGCCTAGAAGAACCCGAAGTTATTATTTGCAGCAGTCCCCGCGACGCTTATCCCCAAATCTTCAACTTGCTCAAACGCGACCATTCACAAAACTGCTCAGACGAATACAGAAATAGATTGGGGAAAAATCTAGACCGGAAATGGATGTCCCCTGGGGGAGAATTTGCAAGTCCGGCGGTGTGGAAGTATGAGCTCGATAGCATGACGATGGAGTCCGAAGCAGACAGTACACTGAGTTCGCTAATGAACGAATTGGTTCACAGCTATGCGCGATCGGAACAAAGGAGCGGGAATGTTTTTCCCGGTCTTTGGTTCCACCTGTCATTCCGTGAAACCCCCACGACTTTGTTTAAAGAAATCTATTTGACCCAATTGTATATATCTTCATTAGGCGTCAATCTTTCCCAAAAGGCACAAGAAATACTTCGCTGCCAAAAGCTGCTTTTCGAGCATTGCGGTTGGATATTTCCCTTTGAAAAGATTTGCGCGGTGTGCGATCGCCCCCGCCACCTTCGCTTTGACAGTCAAAACCGCTTGCACGCGGAAGCAGAACCTGCGATCGAGTTTGCGGATGGATGGAATTTTTACTATTATCACGGCGTCAGATTGCCTGAAGAATACGGCAAAGTCCACCCAAATAAATGGCAATCACAATGGCTTTTAACAGAAGAGAATGCCGAACTTCGGCGAGTGTTAATTGAAGGAATTGGTTACGATCGCATTTGTCAAGAGTTGCAAGCAAAACAAATAGATAGTTGGCAGGAATATGCACTATTACAAATAGATAACGCCGATGTCGAGCCGATTTGTTTGTTAAAAATGACTTGTCCGAGTACGGGATTCATTCACGCTTTGAGAGTTCCACCTAACCTGACATCAGCGAGGGAGGCAATTCGCTGGGTAAATTGGGATATCGATCCAGAGGAATTTTCCGTGCAAACTTGATATTAGCAAGGATTTCAGCGATCGAGAATGTCCTTGTTTTAATTTCAGAAACGAGATGACAATTCCTGGAAGAACGAGCTAGGCTAGCTGTAGACATCTATTTCGATCGGGATTTACGCACGGGTGGCCAGAAACCGGGTTTTTTCTGAGAAGACGTGTTATACCAATTTTTTATCAGGTTGCATAGAATCCGATCCCCCCTAGCCCCCCTTAATAAGGGGGGGACAAGATTCCGATCAAAGTCCCCCTTCTTAAGGGGGATTTAGGGGGATCGAGATATGTGCAACTTCACATTAAATTGGTATTATAGCACCCAAAAGCGACAAAAACCCGGTTTCTTTGGTGTTGATGCGTAATATCCTGTGCGGTAGATTAGCGATTTGTCGTCGAGGGGGCAGGTTTATGAGATTGTCGGTTTTCGGCAATTATTGTCGGTGAACCTGCCCCTACAAGACATGGCGTTTGTAATAACGGATCGGATCTATCTGAGATATTGCAGCATTCTCCATTAGCTGTAGGGGCGGGTTCGCCAGTAGGCTTAAACGTTTGCAGACAGGTTAAATAAACCCGCCCTCCCCCACGAATAATCCCCTCAAGTCAATCGGACTCGATATAACTCCTATTATTCCCAGGAATGCACAGATAAAATTTCATTCACCCTCCAAACATGGCAAAACCACTAGCAATAGAAACTCGCGGGCTGACGAAACAATTCGATCGCCATATAGCCGTCAATGACATCGATTTGCAAGTAGCAGCAGGCGAAGTATGCGGACTGATCGGCCCCAACGGTGCCGGGAAAACTACTTTGCTGCGGATGTTGGCGGCGGCCCAGGAACCGACTACAGGGGAAATTTACATCAACGGGGATAGGTTATTGCGCGATCGATCGCACCCGATTCTCAAACAGCGCATCGGCTTTCTTCCCGATGACTTTCCCCTCTACGACGACTTGACTGTTTGGGATTATTTAGACTATTTTGCCCGACTCTACAACCTCCAGCAACCGCGCCGCCGAGAGCGAATCAACTCCGTGTTAGAACTCGTGCAACTAACCAACAAGCGCAACAGCTTAATTTCCACCCTTTCGCGGGGAATGAAACAGCGCCTGAGTTTGGGGAGAACTATTATCCACGAACCGCTATTGTTGTTGTTAGACGAACCGGTTTCTGGCTTAGATCCGATCGCCCGAATGCAGTTCCGCGAAATTATCAAACTTTTGCAACAAGTGGGCATGACTGTAGTCATATCATCTCACGTCCTCAGCGACTTAGCCGAACTTTGTACCTGGGTTGGTATCATGGAACTCGGATATCTGGTCGAAAGCGCACCTTTACAAGAACTTTACAAACGCCTCAGCCGCCAGCAAATTTTGATGTCGGTTTTAGGAAATAAATTAGAAGCGCTAATATCCGAGTTAAAAAACTTTCCTTGGATAGAAAATTGGGCAATAATCCCGGAAACTCAACAGGTGTGCGTTGATTTTTCAGGAAGCCCGGAAGATGCAGCCAATTTATTACGCGAACTCGTCGCCGCCAACATTCCCCTAACCGAATTCCACTGCACTCAAGAAGATTTAGAAACCATCTTCCTCAAGATGGGACACCAGCAAGCATCTTAATTTAGTCGTTTCCATAATCAAATTAATTCTTTGTGGAACGGGCATCTTTCCCGTTATTGAAAATAATTCAACAGTGAGTTATAACTGAGTTATATTCTTTACGGTTGGACCGGAATTATTTAACCGCAGAGAGCGCAGAGGACACAGAGGAAGAGAAGAGAGAGAATTACCAATTACCAATAACTAATCAACCATGACACTCAACTTACTGGACAAAGTCGGCAACTGGAATCCTCAGTTATTTCGAGAAATCAAAGGCCGCTTGAATACTGGCAATATGGCGATCGCATCTGCTTTCTCGTTAGGGCCTCAACTGCTGCTGTTCATGTATTACAGCGCCCAGTTACCCGTTGCCCTTCGTAATGTCGATCGTACTGAACCGATTTATAACAGATTTTGTGTTTTAAAGACGACCACTAACACGAAACAAGGAACACAATGTCTCACAGATGCCTTGGGTAATATAGTAATTGATTGGCCCAAGTGGTGGGTAGAAATATTTATTTGGCTGAGTATATTTAGCGTGTTAGTCCTATTAGTAGCAGGGACTTATATGCTCGTCAGTGACTTAGACAAGGAGGAACGCCTGGGTACGCTCAACTTTATTCGCCTCAGTCCCCAATCTGCCAACACCATTTTTATTGGCAAAATTCTCGGTGTCCCTATTTTAGTGTATCTAGCAGCAATTCTGGCGATACCACTACATCTATACAGTGGATTAGCTGCTCAAATACCTTTGAATGAAATTTTATGCTTCTACATGGCGATTGCAGCCAGTTGTAGTTTATTCTACAGCACTGCGATGCTATTTGGATTGACAACCAGTTGGTTGGGAGGATTTCAACCTTGGTTGGCTAGCGGTATCGCTTTGTTTGTGTTTGTAATCTCTACCATGAAGTTAACAGTAACTGCTGGGGATTTAGGAACATTTGTATCTGCCATTGGCATCCTAAGATATCTAATTGTTGGAAGAATGGATAACTATGAATTTAATTCATTAGGTGCAGACATACACCAGTTACAATGGTTTTACTTGCCCATCGGTAAAAATATTGTAAGTGGCATTATTTTGTCTCTGTCAATTTGTAGTATCGGAACCTATTGGATGTGGCAGGGATGGCAGCGCCGTTTTCCCAATCCCACTACTACAGTTTTGAGCAAGCGACAAAGTTATTTTGCTGTTATCTGCTGTCAGCCCATTATCTTAGGCTTTGCACTCCAATCTGACCCCCTAGCCTACGGTAAAACTTTTCCTTTGCTAACATTGAATTTGGTGATGTTCTTAATTGTAATAGCATCTTTAACATCTGAGAGACAATCTTTGTATGATTGGGCAAGGTATCGGCAACAAATTGTTCCCAGCGGTCACAAGTTGTGGCGACGTTACCCACTACTCGATTTGGTTTGGAGCGAAAAAAGTCCGGCTGTAGTTGCGATCGCGATTAATCTTCTCAGCTCATCCTTCATTTTACTCAGCGGACTAATTTTAATAGATCGGGGCGAGTTTGAAAAGTCTCACACAAGCATATTTTGGAATGTAATTCTCGGTATCAATCTGATCCTCATCTACGCAACCATCACCCAACTATTCCTATTTCTCAAAACCCGCAATCAGGAAATTTGGGCCGTAGGTACTATCAGCGGTGCTATCTTGTTACCACCTGTGATTTTATCTATGCTCTTGCTCACTCCAGAAAAAAATCCTGTCTTCTGGCTATCTTCAACCTTTCCGATTTTTTGGTCTTTTTCGCCTGACATAGGATCTGGAACTACGATTTTGATTTCGATACTCAGTCAGTGGACTGTGTTGCTGTTGTTGAATCTCAAATTGCGATCGCAACTGAGACTCGCAGGGGAATCAGCTTCTAAAGCACTGCTGAAAGCTTGAAAAAGCAGGGGAAACTTGAAACTCCGATTCAGGCCGGGATTTAAACCCCTGCCTGAAACCTTAAGTCGTCTGAAGACGACTGTTCAACTAACTTAGGAGCGCGAATTAAATAACTTACAATTTTAATTGTTATTGTGAGATGGGCTCTTATAGCCCGTCATGAGTGGACGGGCTATAAGAGCCCATCCCACTTTCAAGAGTGGAAGTTATTTAATTCTCATTCCTTATTATGCCAATTCCGCATTTATACTCGACTTTATATTAAGCGATAGCGGTCGCCGCTACATACAAAGCTCACCTTCGCAGGCTTTAAGATTAAAGTTGAAAAAAAAATCTGACTGTAAGCTGTTCGACATTTAAAGGACGATTGTAGGGGGCCCAGCGTACATAAGCGTTTCCCTTGTAAGCGTAAGTGTTCGCGAATGGCGCACCTTACCTGGTTCGTTAGTCGTTTAAATGCTCCACAGCTTACAGATCCAAAATTATAGAGTCAGCGTATATTACTAATGAACGCAGTACAAAATTTCATAGGTTCGCACCGCTAAAAATTTCAGCTTGCCTGTTTGGAGTTGAGCCGCGCTCCCCCGCCAGCTACACACCCAACTATAAAATACGGCTAAGCGATCTGTCTTTAGGACTGGGTTTATTTGAATCCGGGGGCGGGTTTATATATCATTTTAGCTGCCTGTAATACTTGTATGGCAAGCCCCCCCCTACAGCCGAAAATCATAAAAACTATCCTAAAAGTGCGAATTTGTGATATTTTGACTGAGAATACCACCGCCGTTAGGCAACAGAAGTATCAAATTTAGAGGGTGATTAGAGCATGGCAGAAATTAGAGGCACCGCCCAAGCAGACTTGCTAGCAGGAACTCCAGAAGATGACCTGATTTTTGGTTTGATGGGCACTGACACCATTGCCGGAAACTCTGGTAATGACAGTATTTTTGGAGGTAAGCAAAGCGATTTAATTGATGGCAATTCTGGTCAAGATTCGCTTTTTGGAGATTTAGATAACGACATTATTAACGGCGGCGAAGGTAACGATTTTTTAGTGGGCGGAAAAGGCAGCGATTCCATATCGGGCAACTCCGGCAATGATGTTTTGTCGGGCGATCGAGATACTGATATCCTGATAGGCGGAGACGGGGCAGACCTATTTGTTTTGAGGCGCTACG
Organism: Microcoleus sp. Z1_A1; assembly: GCF_036700305.1. Lineage (NCBI taxonomy): Bacteria > Bacillati > Cyanobacteriota > Cyanophyceae > Oscillatoriales > Microcoleaceae > Microcoleus > Microcoleus sp. Z1_A1. The sequence continues at coordinate 40,459 of NZ_JAUBOR010000002.1, read as the reverse complement.
CTGAGGCTGACCCTTTCCGTACCAGTGGCGGTGTTAGTTTGGCAACTGCTGACCTGATCGCCGATTTTACACCCGGTACAGATTTAATCGGTTTGGGGGAAGGTCTCAGTTTTAGCGACTTAAATATTTTGGAAGCTGGAAACAATACTGTTATTCAAGACCGGGTAACAGGAGAATTTCTCGCTACTCTCCAAGGAGTGAGACAAAGTGCGATTAACCAGGCAAGTTTCACTAATAATATTAGCAGCGTTGTTCCCAATCCCCCGCCTCCAGCGCGGACAACGGCTTATGCTTTAACTCCTGCTAATCGGATTGTCGGTTTTAGTCTTTCCAATCCCGGAAGTGTCCTCACAGATTTGCCCGTAACTGGATTGCCAGCGGGAGAAAGTTTGCTGGGAATTGATTATCGGCCGGCTAATGGTGTGCTTTACGGTGTGGGTTCTAGCAATCGCTTGTATACTATCAATCCGATGACTGGGGAAGCAAGTCCAGTCGGTAACGGGCAGTTTGCTGTTCCTTTAACTCCGGGGGCTGCAGGTTTTGATTTCAATCCGACAGTCGATCGAATTCGCTTTGTCAATGAAGGCGATCAAAACGCCCGCCTCAACCCGGATAACGGGGCACTTGTGGATTTTGACACGGTGGCGGGGGGAATTCAACTCGACGGGAATTTGGCTTATGTTGCGGGCGATCGCAATTTTGGGTCAAATCCGGCGGCAGCAGGGGCTGCGTATGTGAATAACTTTGCCGGGGGAACTTCGACAACCCTGTTTGTAATTGACAGCGATTTGGATGTTTTGGTGCGACAAGATCCGCCGAATAATGGAGGGTTGAATACGATCGGATCTTTGGGAGTTGATGCGAATAGCGTTCTCGGCTTTGATATCAGGAGTATTGGCGGCCGCGAGGTGGCTGTGGCGGCGCTGGAAGTCGGTGGCATTTCCGGCTTGTACAATATCAATTTAAGCAGCGGTCAAGCTTCCTTTGTCGGTCAAATTGCCGACGGAAGACAGATTAACGGTTTGGCTTTGCCTTTGCCTACAGCTTACGCCTTAACTGTCAGAAATGGCGCTGAAACAATTGTCGGTTTTAACGAAGCGGCACCGCGGGCGATTCTCAGTGACGTGTCAGTTACAGGGTTGCAGCCCGGAGAAAGTTTGCTGGGAATTGATTTTCGCCCCGCTAACGGTGTGCTATACGGTGTGGGTTCTAGCAATCGCTTGTACGCGATTAATCCAGTTACTGGGCAAGCCAGTGCCGTCGGTAGCGGGCAGTTTGCTGTTCCCCTAACTCCGGGGGCTGCGGGTTTTGATTTCAATCCGACAGTCGATCGAATTCGCTTTGTCAATCAAGCCGGTCAAAACGCCCGCCTCAACCCGGATACGGGGGCAATTGTCGATGTTGACACGCTGACGGGGGGAGTTCAACTCGACGGGAATTTGGCTTATGCTGCGGGCGATCGCAATTTTGGCAATCCCGGCGCGGCGGCGGCTGCTGCGTATGTGAATAACTTTGCAGGGGCAGCTTCGACGACACTGTTTGCAATTGACACCAATTTAGACATTTTGGTGCGGCAAGATCCGCCGAATAATGGGGTGTTGAATACGATCGGATCTTTGGGAATTGATGCTGGTACTGTTCTCGGCTTTGATATCAGGAGTGTTGACGGTAACGAGACGGCTTTGGCTGCGATCGATGTTGGCGGAGTTTCCAGTCTATACAATATCAATTTGACGACTGGTCAAGCTTCGATTGTCGGTCAAATTGGTGACGGGCAAGGGATTAAAGGCTTAGCACTAACTTTGATTTAAATGGTGCAGTCCGACAGTCCCGCAGTCCAACAGTCCGACAGGGGTTGAAACCCCTGTCTCATAGCGAAAGTCCTCTAAAGAGGACTAAAAATTAGCAACTAAAAATTAGAATTTGAGTCGGTTTTTAACCGACTTTTGCTATTAGCCAGGGAATTCATTCCCTGGCGGGTTTCGGGAGAATGGAACAGCCTTTTTTCTTCAGGAAAGTTGGAAGGTATCGAGAATGTACCTCACACGCACGCAATCCGCTATCAAATAAATTCATCGTTAATTTGATAATAATATCAAGTCGGGTCGATCCATTATAATATAATGCCATATCTTGTAGGGGCGGGTTCACCAGTATTCTCTCCCTCAAAACCAACAAATTCATCAACCCGCCCCCGCCCATAGCAACACTAATCGATCGGACACAACATAAAATGTTATCTCAAGTTTTTTACTTGCTACGTTCCCGCAGTGACGGCAAATATCTGTCCGCGAATCCCAATCCAGATGCGGCAGTGAGTTACCTGCTGATGTTTCGCGAAGACTATGACGCTTTGAGCTATCTCAATGCCCACGCTGCTGATGTTGCCGATCGATTCGGAGTAGAATCGATTTCCGGTTCTCAGGTAAAAAAGCTACTCGAACGTTGGGGCTTTAACGGCGTGGGGGTTGTTCAAGACCCGCTGTTACCGAATATTGAGTTTTTATTGACAAATAATTGACAATTGACAAGATTTGCGCTTCACCCGGTTTCTGGAAGAAATCGGGTTTTTTTGTCAAGTTTTGAGCCGATCGCCCGATCGAGTTTGTACAGTTCTGTGCCCCATATCTAGTGCAAATTGTCAAATATATTAACCTTTTACCCTAAATCTGAATCCTGTTGTATATTCGTAGTCTGTTGATTTATTCCGACACGTCAGTACACAACCTATGGTTAGAGAATTAGAGCGATCGAGTGCCAACGAGAAACGCAACCTGTCCGATTTCCCCGAAACAGCACCCGCCGCCAATCCCGTATTTTTTAGGACTTACAGCCGCCGTACCGAGACGGGAAGGGAGACTTGGGCCGAAGTGTGCGATCGAACAGTCAAGGGGCTGCAAAAGCTGGGAAACCTCACCCCCGAAGAAACACAACTGCTGCACCGAATGCAAAACCAGCTCAAAACCCTCGCTTCAGGCCGCTGGCTGTGGGTAGGTGGCAGCAAATGGATCGAGCAACCAGAGAATTTTTCCGGCGCATATAATTGCTCCTCAACAAATATTCTCGACTGGCGTTCCTTTGGTTTGTTAATGGATTTGGCAATGATGGGCTGCGGCACCGGCGCAGTCTTGGAACCACAATATATCAACCAACTGCCGCCGATTCGCAACCGTTTAACCCTAACCATGCAAGGCGAAATCGGCTCTACACCCGCCCAGTCGCGCCGTCAAGAAACAGAAGTAAAAATAGCAGAAAAAACCGCAACTATTTATGTCGGAGATTCTCGCCAAGGTTGGGTACAATCCTATCAAAGTTTGCTGGAATTATCCACAGATGAAAGATTTGCAGGAGAAGTTCAAGTTTTCATCGATTTGAGCGATGTTCGCCCGGTGGGAGAACCTTTAAAAGGTTTTGGCGGAGTAGCAAATCCGGTGAAATTGCCCGACCTTTATCAGCGCTGCGCGGCAATTTTGAATAAAGCTTTAGGGCGGCAGTTAAATTCAGTTGAATGCTGCGTGTTGATTGATGAAGCGGCGGTCACGATCGTCGCCGGCAACATTAGGCGCAGCGCGGGGATTCGTCAATTTGATTCGAGTGATGAACTGGGCGCAAATGCTAAAAATAATTTGTGGCAGCAAGATGAAAATGGCAACTGGAAAATCGACCCCGATCGAGATGCTTTGAGAATGGCAAATCACTCTCGCGTTTTTCATCATAAACCGACGCGGGAAGAGTGTATTGATGCCGTTCGCCAACAGTATTATTCTGGTGAAGGTGCAATTCAATGGGCTGGTGAAGCTGTAGCTAGAGCTAACGTTGATTTACTTTCAACACCGAGTCTTAAACTTGAGTTTTTGAAAGCTTACGACGAAGGAAAAGCTAAACAGTGGTTCCAGGAACGCTATCCTGACATGACTGCGGAAGAATTAGAACACCGGTCAGTTCGTTTGGGCTTAAACCCGTGTGGTAAGTAATTTTGCCTCACGTTAAAAACCTCGCAAATACGGGGAAAGCTGAAATGCTAATCCCGTGGTAATCAGAAGAACTAAAAAGCTTTTGACACCGTACAGCGTAGAGAGTGAAGCTAGATTACAATGAAAAAAGCAATCTAGAATATAATCTCTCCAAGAGTGTGGGGGCGCGTATGACAAGCACCTTTTATGGCTACTCAGGTTTCTACGGTGAGCATTGTTTAAGGTCAAGTCTTGAGTACATTTACGCGAAATACCTGGACTACATGGAAATTGGCTGGACATACGAAGATAAAACCTATCTACTCTCGAATGAAGTTCGGTACAAACCAGACTTCCTTCTAGAAAATGGTGAGTATGTCGAAATTAAAGGCGTTTTTAATTATCAAAGCGACTTGCCAAAAATTCAGCGATTTGAGTCTGAGTACAATGTAAAAGTTACTATTTTTCAAGAAAAAGATCTAAGACAACTCATTAAGGATACTCCTTTTGTATTTGAGCATTTGAAACAGGAATGGAAATCTCATGCTAAGGTAAGAGGCATGGATAATTTCGGAAAGAGAAACCCTATGTATGGCGTTACTCAATCTGAAACCACCAAAGCCAAAATCAAAGCTAAGGCGAAGGCAAGATTTGCAGATCCTAGTTTCAAGGAAAAGTTTGTCAATAGTGCCAAGCGAAAAGCATACCATGAGTCACGCAAGGGCAAGAAAACAGGTGCATTAGTACCTAGATTTATTCTTACTTGCGAATTTTGTCAGAACAGTTTTGAAGTTATACAACACAAAGTATCGAAGCGTCGTTTTTGCTCCAAAAATTGCTCTGTTCAGGCACAGCATGGAAAAACTTCAACAACTAATTCTGATATTCAAACATTAGCTCATGCTTTTGCCTTGGATAATTATGAGACACTCTTATCTGTAAAGTTGAATAACCTAAAAGAGCTTTTTCAAGCTTTACAGGACTCAATACAAAAAGAAAATAACATTCTGGATATCCGAACAATATGTCAGATTGTTACAGGTAAACCATGTAGCAGAAAGGAACTCCTCTATTATTTGAGGGAATACGCGCAAAAGGTACGCGGAGCTACTGCGAAAAATAAAGCAGTAGAACTAGAGGATAAAAAGCCTTTAGGATAACAAAAATGGAAATTATCGGTTCTAACTTTCACTGTAATTTGGCGGAGGTTCACCTCAATCAACTTGACCCTTACAACTTCAAAGAACAGGAAGAAGCTTTCAGGGCTGCGGCTCTATCTGTCGCGGTACTTCTCAATCACAAATTTCTTGAACCCCGCTATCAATACAGCCGCGAACTCGACCCGATTGTCGGCGTCTCTTTCACGGGATTGTTCGATTTCTTCGTTCACGCTTTTGGCGTTGAGTGGCTGCGCTGGTGGGTGGAAGGTCGCCCGCAAACTCCCCAAGGAATCGCTTTTAAACAGCGGGAAGAAGAGTATTTGAGTGGTTGGCGCGAGATTGTCGATCGGGTAGTATGGGATTATTGCGATCGCCATTCCTTAAAACGCCCAAATCGCTGCACAACGGTTCAACCATCGGGTACTAAATCTCTGCTGACAGGTGCTTCCCCCGGCTGGCATCCGCCGAAAGCCCAGCGTTTCATTCGCCGGATCACTTTCGGCAAAAACGACCCCGTAGCCCTCGCTTGCATCGACTACGGATACAACGTGATTCCGTCTCAATCTGACAAAGATGAAAACGGCAATTTGCTGAACAATCCCTTCGATGAACGCTGTACAGAATGGCTGGTAGAAATACCTGTGGCGGTAAGTTGGGCTGACTTGCCCGGTGCTGATGAAATTGATATTAACAAGTTCTCAGCGGCGGCACAAATGGACTTTTATATGCAGGTGCAAAAGTTCTATGTCAGACATAACACTTCGGCCACGATTGAACTGCGCGAAAATGAAGTGGAAAGTTTGGGCACTCGGATTTATGAAGCGATTCGCGATGATGAAGGCTACATTTCCGCAGCGCTTTTGGCTCGGTTTGATGCACTTGAAACTTTCCCGCGTTTGCCCTTTGAACCGATAAACAAGGAAACTTACACCAAGATGGTGGAAGAGAGTTTAGCGCGCCGCCAAATAGATGTTTTTCATGCGGCACTGAGTCGCTATGACTTGGGTGAAATGATGGATTCAGGGCCGGCGGGCTGCGATTCCGATAAGTGTTTGATGCCAGAGACTAAGGCTATGTAATAGCCAATAGCCAAATCCCCGACTTCTGAAATTACTTCGATATTTCACGAAAATAACCAGAAGAAGTCGGGGATTTTATTTCTCAACCCTTCACATAATAATCCCGCGTTCCCTTCGCATTCATCGCTTCTCCGAGTCGATTTAACCCGTACACGTAAGCAGCAGTTCTCATGGAAACTGACAATTCCTGAGATTTTTTCCAAATTGCCTCAGTTTCTTCGACCATTTTATGCTTCAACCGCTGGTTGACTTCCTCCAGCGTCCAATAAAGTCCGCTGCGGTTTTGCACCCACTCAAAATAACTAACCGTTACGCCTCCGGCATTGACTAAAATATCAGGAATTACCTGAATTCCCCTCGATTCTAAAATTAAATCAGCAGCAGAATCAATCGGCCCGTTAGCTACTTCAAAAATAAACTTAGCCTTAATATCATTAACATTGGCTTCTGTTATTTGATTCTCCAAAGCGGCTGGAACCAGCACGTCTACAGCTAATGCTAAAAGTTGCTCATTTGTCAAGATTTCGTGTTCGATAATATTGCAAACCGAACCTTCGCAGTAAAGAGCTTTGATACCTTTGTTAGAATCTTTAAAACCTCGAATACTGGGGATGTCCAGCCCTTGTTTAGCATAAATTCCCCCTTGGGAATCGCTGACAGCAACAACTTTGTAACCGGCTTTCCAGAGCAGTTCTGCTATTTCTGCACCGGCATTACCAAAACCTTGTACTGCTACAGTCGTATCTTGAGGATTTAGCTCAAATTTGGGTAGAATAGTTTGTACTACAAAAAAAGCACCCATTGCTGTGGCTGTATCTCTGCCCAAACTGCCGCCGATTGTCACTGGTTTTCCAGTCACCACCGCTGGAGAAAGCTGCCGCTTAATAATATTGTACTGATCCATCATCCAACCCATAATCATGGGATTGGTGTAGACATCCGGCGCGGGAATATCGACATCGGGGCCGATGAAATCTGCGATCGCATCGACATAGCCCCGGCTCAAACGTTCCAATTCCAGTTTGGACAATTCCTTGGGATTGAGAGTAATTCCGCCCTTTGCTCCTCCAAATGGCAAGTTCAAAACTGCACATTTAAACGTCATCCAAAATGCTAAGGATTGCACTTCATCAAGGGTTACTCCCGGATGATAGCGCACTCCTCCTTTAGACGGGCCTCTGGTATTGTCGTAGCGCACTCGATAACCTTGGAAAATTCGCAGGGAACCGTCGTCCATCCGCACGGGAATCGATACCACTAAACTGGATTTGGGGTGTTTCAGCCTTTCGATCGTATCCTCGGAAAGGGACACATATTTTAAGGCTCGTTCTAATCGGCGGCTGGCATCGGCAAATAATGATTCAGACATAATTGGAAGGAAGAAGGAAAGCACGACACGGATTTTGACACGGATACACGGATACACGGATTAATTATTTAGTGTCCGTCAGATTTTGAAGTCAGAGGGAAGAAGCAAGAATAGCTGACATCTTAATTTTAAGTGTCTCTGCTGATCTACTGGTTTTCCTATACATTTTAATTTAATCACAATCCAGGTTGAATTCTGTCAACTGTCAATGGTTAACTGTTTACAAACTGCCTTGTGTTGATCGACTTTTCGAGCAGTGCCAAGCAGCTATTAAGCAGATACACTTACAATAGAGGGTGATATTTAAGCTCAAGCCACAATTTGAGTTCGATCGCTCAAATCAGTGCCAGCCATCAGGGGAATTAAATTCTGAAATATATCGAGGCTTTAGCTGACGTTAGAAACTGAATTATTATTATTATGCTTGGACTCCTAGCCGCACTCTCTGCGTCTGCGGCAGGGGGTATGAGAATTGCCATGCCCCTGCTGTTAATTGGTTTGTTGCGGATTGACAAACTTTGGTCGGAAATACCTCTATTGTCTGGGCTTCACCCCCAGGTGGTGATAGCAATTTTAGTGAGTTGGTCGCTGTTAGAGTTATTTGCTTCTAAAACCTTTGTAGGACAGCGGGTACTGCAAATTGTGCAAATTATTTTCAGCCCTATTGTAGGAGCAATTATGGGAATTGCGATCGCTCAAGTAAGTTCGATCGAGGAAATTATTGCTCACCCTTGGATGCTGTGGATAATTGGTATTGTCGGAGGTTTGTTGGCTTTAGTGCTGCAACTGGTACAAGCAGGATGGTTTTATCGGCTGCGGGGTTTGCCGATTTGGGTGATTTTCCTCCAAGATGTTCTGTGCATTTCCTTGGTTTTGTTTGCCTTTGACGCACCGCGGCAGGGAGGGTTAGTGGCGATGATGCTGCTGTGGCTGGCAATTCGCAGTTCAAAAGAGTGGTATCGATGGTATAAAAGTCAGGGAATACCGGGCGACAGGGGAAATCCCCGCCGCCGCAAGCGCGATCCTGATTAATTAGTGATTAGTTATTGGTGATTAGTTATTGGTGATTAGTCATATCGTTTACGGTTGTTTCGGAATGATTTAACCGCAGAGGGCGCAGAGGGCGCAGAGGAAGAGAAGAGAGAGATGAATAATTCCGATACCAACGGATTTTATATCATTAGTCCTTTTTAACAACAGTGAACAGTCAACAGTCAACTGTCAACTGTCAACTGTCAATTTAAAGCAATCCGATCGAGTGTAGCGGGCCCTGACCCGTAATTAACTCTAGCAATAGTGCCACAAAACCAATCATCGCCACACGACCGTTCCAGACTTCCGCCCCCGTGGTCAAGCCCCACTCCCACTGCTCTTGAGGGTACATTTTCACTTTTTTGGAAGGGCGTATAACATCGGAGAATTTAACGCTGGGAGATTCGATCGACTCGATGACTAAATCAGCCAAGGCTTCAATAAACACCGGATGAGTATTCAGTGCGGGCACTCGGTAGAAATTTTTAATCCCCGATTCTTCTGCTAATTCTCGATACTCCATGTCAATTTCTTGAAGAGTCTCGATGTGTTCGGAAACGAAACTAATCGGAACTACCAACAAATCTTGGACTCCATTTTCTGCCAATTCGGTAATGGCGTCTTCGGTGTAAGGCTTGAGCCATTCCACCGGGCCAACCCGACTTTGATAAGCTAGAGTGTGTTCGTTCGATCGATCCAAATGTTCCATAATCAGACGAGTGCAATCTTCAATCTCGCGCTGATAGGGGTCTCCAGCCTCTTCTACGTAGCTGAGGGGGACGCCGTGGGCGCTGAAAAAGATGTGAACTCGATCGGGATTCGGATTGTGGTCTAGTTGTTGGGCTATCAATTCCGACATTGCCTGAATGTAACCAGGCCGCTGATACCAAGAAGGAATAGCGGTATATTCTATATCCTTGAGGGCCGGATCTTTGCCCCACATTTCTTCTAGCTGCCGGAAGCTAGAACCGCTGGTGCTGATGGAAAATTGAGGATACAGCGGCAAGATTGTCAAATGTTCGATGCGATCGCGCTTAATTTTGGCGAGTGCCTCTTCGGTAAAAGGATGCCAGTAGCGCATCCCCACGTATACTCGAGCATCTTGTCCCTTTTCTTGCAAGAGTTCTTGCAGGGAAGCGGCTTGTTCCTCGGTAATTCGCCGCAAAGGAGAGCCGCCACCGATTTGGCGGTAGTTTTCCTGGGATTTTTGAAAGCGCAGGGTCGAAATCAACCAGGCGAGCGGTTTTTGCATCCACGGAAACGGAATGCGAATGATTTCCGGGTCAGCAAACAAGTTGAACAGGAAAGGACGGACATCCTCGATTTGATCTGGCCCGCCCAAGTTTAATAGCAATACTCCCACACGACCCATAGCGGTTACAGCTCTCCCATCGTCTCAGTTCTGTTACTTATCTTTATGATATAACTTAATAATATCTTAAGTCGATAGCAAGGTATACATAATTTTGACTATAGCAACAATTTTTAGAGATTTAAGTTATCGGTATCAGTGTCTCTAGGATTGCGATCGCACCTCTGGCTGCTTTGAGCGTAGGCGGCAATGCTCGTTTGGGTCACAACGGCCAAGGAAAAATGTACCATCAGCCAATTATTATTTAGAAGCTTTTGCCGACTGTCAGTTTGACAGGAGTACACAGCAGCGTTGCGATGCACGAAATGCAACTGGCGCAATTGCGACAATCTTTCAGGAAGTATACCGCGCGGTCAAGTCCGGTGGTCTATTCATTTGGGTAGATTTTCCTCTGCATACAAATCCGGTATTTAGGTCAGGGTTGGCTGTATTTTTGTGGTTGTTTGAGACTGAAACTGACTTGGGGAGTTTGTTGGCAGAGGTGGGATGGCGATCGTACAATTCCGAAGGAACTCCACAACCAAAACTTTATGCTGACGGCAGCATTCAAGTAATCCAAGTTCAAAAGTCAGTTGACAGTTGTCAGTTGACAGTTGACAGTTGTCATTAGCGCGCGGGGAAGAAACCGGGTTTCTACGAATTTTGGGTTGAGTGACGATAAATATCGGGAGAAACCCGGTTTCTGAGGTCGGCGCGCGCATCTTACTATACTTGTCAACTAATGACTAATGACTAATGACTAATGACTAATGACTAAACAAACTTTTTCGCTTCTGCCAAAGCCGCCTCAAACTTGAGCAATACATCCTTTTCTGTGTGAATAGCTTTCTCTTGTTCCAGCAGCGGGCGGCCAAAGCGAAAAATGCCGTCCTGTTCTACGTGGTCTACATAAGGCAGCGTTTCTGGATGCGGCAAAAATTTTCTGCCGATTGGGTACGGCGTGTGGAAAGAAAAACTAAAATCGGGAAACTTGTCGCTTTTGATTTCGAGATAGTAAAGCGAGTAATAATCTTTGATGTCGGAGTACACGCATTCGCGACACTTATTTACCAATTTGCGGTTCTGATAGAAAAAGTCCCACTTATCCCAATAGTAGCCATCTTTCATCATTTCCTGGTGGTCGTCGCACAGTTCGAGATATAATTTGTCAGAATCCGCCGGACGGTAGAAGTAAAGCATGGCGTAGGGCATTTCAATCAGTAACTTGACTGCTTGATTTTTTCGCTGATACCATTCCTGCTGGTGAGTCTCGTAGACTTCCTTATATTTATTAATTGCTTTAAAGCTGTTGAGCTGATTTTCTTTGGCCCAGCGCGACGCCCAAACTGTCCAGTAAGCTAGCTGGAAGGTTGCTGAAATTTCCGCCGAACCTTGTTCTTTCCAGTCGGCAATGATTTTTTCCCACTCGGAACTAAAAGCTACTCGTGATTGTTCGTTTTCTTCAGGCTTTTCTGTATTGATTGGGGTGGGTATTTCGCGATTATTTTTAATCAGCCCTTTGGGCTCTTTGCGCCAATTATTAATATCGGTTGGCGTTAGACTTAAGATGAATCTTCGGTCGTGAACGGGATATTCTAGATGGATTCCTGATTTGCGGAAAGAGCGGTATTCTAAAATAGGAAGTTTGTCTTGTTCAATCCACTGCTGGCGTTCTGCTGGCGAACACTTGAGTATTTTTTCTAATTCTACCGGATCGACCGCTAATTCACTTTTGAATGTCTCCCAAAATCTTTCTTGTTCGGCGGGATTTGCTTCCAGCAGGGATACAATTCGGTTGACGAGATGATCTGTTTGGTCTTGGCAATTTTCGGGAAGTCCTAAGAAGTCGAGGAGTTTGGTCTTGAGTATTCGTCTGGCAGAGATTAGCTCGGCTAACATGAGAAGCTCCAGTAGAGTCATGACTTGCGCCCTTGAACTGGCAAGATTTTTGCAAGTCTTATATATCTTAATAGATTCTTCTGGGTTGTCGGCAATTGAAATGTCCGCGCGAGCGAAGCTACCCCATTGCGCCTGCGGGCCCGTTGCGGTAGGGAATCGCCCAACCTCGGCCCCCTCCCTAAGCCCAAATACTCAAAACAAGGGCAAAAGACCGATCGACCTTTTGGCTAAATTGGCTAAAATCGATAATTGCGATCGCGCACCCACAAACTCACAGGCACAGCATGGCCTGTTTTGTCAACCTTTACTTCTACCAAAAATGATTGTCGCTGCTTCCTTTGAGCTTCGCTAATCTCCTGATTGACTTTTTCCCTTTCATCCTCTGGCATATAATAAGTTTCTAAGCCGTATTCCATCTGCCAACCGTTATATTTGCCCTTAATTGCGATTTGGTTGGCGGGCAAATTAACGGGATTTTCCAGACTGACGCGGACGGGTTTCCAAGCTTGGGGGCGGCCGGGATTAGTCGCGGCTTTTGGCGCTTCTAAGATTACATAAAAACTGGTTTGTGGTTTGAGATTGTGCGTATTTTTTGGACAAACAATTCCGGGCGGACAAGGTTTTTTTTCGGTAGGTAAATCTTTCCAGTCGGGGAGTTTTTGGAGATTTGTGAGATCGGAAATATCATATCTCAAAACTTGGTAATATCCGCGCAAAAAGTCGTAAGGGTCTACTGGTGCTGTTTGCAGGACAACTGTTTTGCCAGTAATAAAAGTGTAAACTGCGGTCGCGGGTACGGCGGCAATTAGTCCGATTTGCAGCAGCAAAGGAACCCACATTCGCCACGCAGGAAGGCGTTTTGCTTCCGGGGGAAGCTGAAACAGATTTGTTGTATCTGGATTTTCAACTAATAAGTCAATGTTGTTTGTGTTCATGTTATGTATGGGTTATATTGTTTACGGTTGTTTCGGAATGATTAAACCACAGAGAACGCAGAGGGCGCTGAGTTAGAGAAGAGAGAGATGAATAATTTCTATTCATCGGGGATTTTTGCGAAGTGGCGCTCGAACCACAAACCAGCAGCAATTACGCCTATTCCACACAAAACAAAGACAAATGATTTGAGCAACAATCCTGTGTTATATTCAAATACTCTGCTGATAATTTGCAGGGTAATTAATACCATGCCTCCCCAAAAAGTCCGGCGGTTTCCTAATGCTAAACCTTCTCGGATTAAGCCGACAGCGAGCAAAAATGATAAAACATTGAACAGAAAAGTTGCTAATTGAGGAAGGGGAGTAAAATTGAGGTGAATAAGCGGTATTAAGGCGCTGGCGAGGATTAAAATGCCGATCGCACTTGTAGTCAAATCCACTGCTTTTTGTCTTGGTCGCCGCAGTTCCAAACGTCCCAAGCGCAGCCACTCAAACACCGTGAAACCGCCCAAAACAGCCACATTTGCCAGCAAAACCCAATCTGGCTGAGTTGAGGCAGGATTCGGCGAATCTTGCCACAACCAGTGGAAAGAAAGAAAATAAAACAAACTGGCGAGAAACAGCAGTGCTAAACTGCGGGCGGTAGGTTGAAACAGCTTGCTGCGTACCTTCGGCCAGATTGCATCGTCGTATCCCCACAGCAAAGCGGGTGGTAGGGCACAAAAAATTGCTGTACCCCAGGTTTGATTTAACCCTTGGACTATAGAAACTTGTAGGGAGAAAATTATCGCGATCGCACCTATGGCAAAAATAGCACGCGATCGACACCAATAAGCCAGCGGCACAAACATTATACTGGCTGCGATCGGCATTTGCCGCACCAAAACTTCCAGCCAAGAAAACTCGACTTTGGAAGACCAATCTAACACGGCAAACCAATAGCCCCAACCGATTAAAAGTGCGGACAAAACGCCCAAAGAAGTCAACCGCAAACTGTAAGCCATTCCGAGCACGCCGATTCCCCAAGCAAGGAAAAGTCCGTATGAAGAACCGCCAATATGGAACATTTGCGCCATCAAAGCCATATTTGCTCCTAAAATCAGAGATCCTAACAGCAACAATCCTTCACCTAGGAGTTTGTTTCGCCCTTTTGTTGCGGGCAAATTGAAATTGGAGTTTTGGCTTCGGGATGGGGGAATTCGCCACAGATAGAAACCCGCTGCATTGACTGCTACGAAAAGACTTAGCAGCAGCGCAACTCTCACTTCCCGCGACCAAACTTGCCAGTTTGCCGCTACAAAGGTGATGACTCCTATACCGAGGAGAATGCCGCCGAGACTCATCAGAATGCTGAGGAAACGGTTGCGGGAGGCGGTTTCGAGTGTGTTGAATTGGTAGCGTTCCGAAAGTTGTTGGTAGAATGAAGTGTCGATGAGTCCTTCTGCTTCCCAGAGTTTGGCTTCTTCCCGCAACTCGCGCCGAAATTTATCTGAAATCATTGTTTATATTCCAGAGGATTTGAACTGTGATAGTTTTTAATATGTCACTTGTGCGTCGATTGTCGATGGAGGCTGGGACACCTGCTGAACTTGCACAGCAGATTTGATTGATATCCTTCGGCTGTTGAAACCGTTTCTACATAAACAAACTCCCAGCAGAAAGGAACGAATAAATCAAGGAATGTAATATTATGGTACAAGCTCAATCTAAAAAATTAACTTTTGACGAGTACCTTAATTACTCACATGATACGGGTCAACGCTATGAGTTAATTGATGGGGAGTTAATAGCTTTGCCACCAGAATATGAACCTAATAATTTCATTGCTAATTATCTATTTTTCTATCTTGCTAGCAGCGGGCTAGTGCCACTCAGGCTGATTAAAACGCATAATTGCGAGGTTCAAGTTGCCGTTTTGCGTTGGCGAAGCCCTCGAAGAGGATCGGGAGATGCGGCCAACCGCTACCCCGATTTGATAATTCTGGAACCTGAACACATTCCGCTGACAGCAACCAGGCTAACTATCACTTTCGATATGCTGCCTCCTCGGTTTGTTGTGGAGGTAGTGAGTCCGGGTAGAGTAGGCAGCGATCGGGATTACGATCGCAAACGAGCTCAGTACGCAGCGCGGGGCATCGCAGAGTATTGGGCGATCGATCCAATTGAACAAGTAGTGACGGTTTTGCGGCTTGAGGAGGGGCAATATGTTGAGGTTGGGGTATTTCGGGATGGAGAGGCGATCGTATCTCCGATGTTTCCACAGCTAAGTTTGACGGTTCAACAGATTTTGAGTGGAGAGGTTTAAGGGCGGATCGATAGCTAATTGGTTAGCATTCATCTAACCACCTACGGATTAGTGAAAATCTCCACCCTCAACCTGATTGAGGCCATGTTTCAATCCCTGATAGGGATTTAGGTTGATTGCAACCTGTAAGTTTCGCTAACAGTCACACCCTTTTTAGATAGTGACGTGAGAATATCACCAACCTTACTTTGCTAAATAAATCTAGGCGGGGAAAATCCTATTGTAAATTTTGACTTAAATAGCAGAAATTATGTATAAGAAATCTTAGGAAAATCTGGAAATTTTGAAAAATCATAATTAGTTACAATAGCTCTGTTGACAAGCGAATTTGGAGGGTTTTTCCCATAATGCTTTCTACATAAATATAAACCTTCTTTTGCTTTCCAGTTTTTAGGAAAATGTTCGGGTAACTTGTCTTTTAAAAACTTCACACCATATTGATCAATCAAATTTTTATTAACCATCTCAGATATTAAATTTTCACGGTTCTCATGCGGGAAAGTCCTAAAACAAACATTTAAGTTATAGGAAGGCTTTTTAGAAGTAAAATCTTCAATAAAAAATTGTTTTTCAATCATATTGTCAATTTCAGTTGAATGAATGCAGAATACATAAATGTTTTTGATTGAATATCCAAAAGGTATCATAAACACAAAAGCCAATGCTGAATTGGGATATTCTTGAAGTATTTCAAGGTTTTCTCGGGTTATTGAATAAAAAAATTGATACTCTTTTCTGTCATTAGGGCCTTTTAATGTGTGCTGTTGTTGCAAGCGATAAGACTTTACTTGAAAACCAAAAGGAAATGAATTATCATAATTTTTTTTACTTTTTAATTTTTTAAACTGATTTGTAGCTACAAGATCAATTCCAAAATCGGCAGGCAACCTAAAAGCCTCAAAACCATACTCAAATAGTTGTGCAGTTATAAAGTTTTCTGCTGAATAACCCCTATACAATTTATCAAAAAAATCACTATTCATGGTTTTTAACTTATAGTTGAGTAGTCCAACACATTTTCTCATATTAAATATAAAGCTAACCACACCTCGTCAACTTGTGAATTACTAGAGCGCCACCGCTCCGACCCTGCCAACCTGTGCGACCGCTAGACCGTGCCAGCCTCTCCGACCGCTCCGACCGCCACCGCTCCGACCGTGCCAGCCTCTCCGACCGCTCCGACCGTGCCAGCGCTGCGATCATAGCAGCATGATGTTTAACGTAAAAAAGCTAGACCGAAAGCTTCGATAGCTCTCACTAAAATTTAGTTGTTGCATAGATATAATATCTTTTTAAAAACTTGTTTTCATTAATGATAGTTTGTATATTAGATTGATTCACTATCTCCTGGATTGTTTTACCACTATCAACTTCTATAAGAAATAAAATATTATATAAGTCTTGATATTTACTGTAAATCTTTTCAATGACAGCATTGTAGCTGTTATTTATTCCTGATGTAGATGTAAATTTTAATATAATTCTATATGAAAGATGTGTAGTAGTATGGTATAAATTTATAACTTTTTCTTTAGGTGCATATTTCACCCTTAAAGGACTATTATTCAAATATTGCTCAAGTAATTCTAATAAAATAAGCTGTCCTTTTTCTTCCTCTTTAGGTTCTCTTCCAGGTCTATAAAAAGCACGCTCTAATCCTAAGTTTACTAATTCACGAAAGTGTTCACATATTTTTTCAACAATTTCTTTGTTATTAATAAAATTTTTACCACTCGAATCGGTAAGTTTCAGAGGAAAACGTTCAGCATAGTTTCTAGCGGTATCATGCCATTTAAACACATCGTTAGGATCGTTTTTAAAGTCGTATGATTTCGCCTCTTTAGCTTTATATTTGCTAATAAAATCCCTCATTATTTCAGGATGTTTAAGAACAACATCTCTAAAAACAGTTTTATTTTTAGTAAGTTGTTTATATGATGGTGATAAATAAGTGTATTTAGTAATCTTTTTATTTATATAATTTCTAAGTTCATAATTATGATATGTTACACGCTCTCTGTCTTCCCAAGAACGAGCAACTGGAAGCGAAGTTAATATATCTTCAGGTACTAAAAGAAAACCTTGACCAGGGTTTGCGTGAATTAGATTTGAACAACAAGGTAAACTATCATAATTTTCCCCACCAATCAATGTTGATTTTTTCGATGTTGGTAAATTTAAATCTTTAGCAATACGACGTGAAAATTGGACTAAATCTGATAACAATATCCAAAATATCATGTCACTAATTCTATCAGCACCATACTTTTGTTCAAAAACTCCTGCTAGTTCAAAAATAATAGGATCTTTTATTCCTTTTTTCACTATATCTATAACAGTTGTTGATAAGTTTGTTGCTAGTATAGGGCCAATCCCTTTACCTGAATTATGATTGATTGAATATCCTAATCCTGTAAGGGGTATTTCAGGAAATTTTAAATTTTCAATAATCTCAGCTTTTTTTAACGTTTTTTCTTCACAATCATCTTGATATTCTAAAAATTTCAATATGTTTTTTAAGACATTATCAAAATAATTTAAAACTGTTTGATCTGTACCTTGTAATTCTTTAACAGATGTGTGTGGTAATAACCTTGGATCTACATACAACTCAGAGTCGATGTCAACGAATCCATTATAAACATTATACTCTCTTAATAATGTTGGAGAAATTTGAAATATATCACTAATTCTTTGAGGCATATTTTTAATAATAACTGTTTAAAACTTTTATGATTTCCCGATTAAAAACCTATAATAATTTATCTGTAATACACATCAACTATTTACTTAACAATTCTAAACTTTATCAGACGGGTCTAGTGTCAGATTTTCACTCACACCTGTGACGCAAAAAAGCTAGAGCGCTCCGACCTCTCCGACCGACACTGCCTGCCACCGCTCCGACACTGCCTGCCACCGCTCCGACTGTTGCGACCGTGCCACCGTGCCAGCCGTGCAGCCGTGCCATCGGTGCGAGTGCAAGTGCGAATGCAGCCGTGCCTATGCCAGCGCTGCGAGTGAAGCCGTGAGAGTCGATCGCCGTGCAGCCGTGAGAGTCGATCGCCCCGTTGCCTCGGAGTCATCCGATCGCCCTGTTGAATCTGGCAATTTGAAGGGGTAACGACAGACTAAAAAAATTACCGCCTCAAAAAAACACCTACCCACAGGCGCAAATTTTATCCATCAACCCGATTTAAATTCCAGTCGTAAGGCAAAAAAACGATCGCCCATCCATCACCCACAGCCGCCTCCGGCCCCAAATAACCGCCCACATAATCAGCCACCGAACCCGCCGCCTTTACAAAATCCTCGCCGTACCACTTAAAAATCTTGCTCAAATAAAGCGTCTTTTTCTCGGCATCATATCGCACCTTATCAGGATTGTGAATAAAACGGCTGGCATCCGCTTCTAGTTGAGTCCGTACCGACTCCGGGAAATAAGCCCCCCGGCGCAGCAGCGGGCACCCGACAGAAGCGCAAACTAATGCAAAATGGATGCGCGGTTCCGCAAATTCCGGCCGCAAAATTGCGTGTTCGATTTGATTGAGACTGTACTTTTTGCCGCCAACAATCGTATTTGAACGAGTGAAAAAATCCAAAAAACTCAGCCAGTTGGGAATTCCCAAAACCTTGGGACGGATCGACGCGATCGGATATACTTCCAGAACTTGAGAAATTGCGATCGCATTATACGCATTCAGCCACAACGCCAGCCGCGCATCCGCATCAGTACCATCCGCCAAATCCACATCGGCCAAACTTTCCAGCCACCCCCTCAAAACATCCGCCCCCTCAGCTTTCCAGCCCCGATAATTGACGCGGCCGAAATCGTCAACGTAGCGTTGCAGCAACTCGTCCCAAATCGTAAAGTCGATCGTACCGATCATTTATTACTATCCCTAATGTAAGGCGGGCATTGCTTTAGCTTCTGCTTCTATTTAATACTAGCCTCAACCCAAATAACACCTGCAACCTGAGCATTTTTTTGATTAACCCCCTCAAACGGGCTCTGGATTAAATTAGCTTGAGTAAAATTAGCGCATTGTAAATTAGCTTGCAGCCAAGCAGCCCCGCTCAAATTTGCCCTGGATCAATTAGCTTGTCTAAAATTTGCTGCTCTCAAATCTGCCCCTTGCAAATTCGCATTTACTAAACTCGCGTACCGCAGGGAATGCTGATCAAATCACCGCCCGGACACTGGTTAGTTTACCACAACTAATTGACTTGCTGCGGCTTAGGTGAAATCACTGGTGTAGCCAACCCAAAAATCATTCCAGATGAAACTGCTCCCAAAGTTACAGATTTCCTGCTCTTTACATTCTACAATCTTAAAAGATTCTTAATTTCAATTTCAACGGGGATCGGTTTCTTCCGGCACAACACCCCTCTCACTTTGAGCTGCATTTTTTTTAATTTCCCTTACCTTCCTAACAAATTATGACGGATCAAACCAACTTTTTCGATAAACTGTTAGCGGCTGTTGAAAGCAATCAAAGTTTGCTGTATTTAGCCCTCGACCCCGACCCGGAAACCTTGCCCCCGCAGGTTTCCATGACTGGGGAAGAGACTCAAATTTATGTAACTGATTTGTTGTCAAAGCTAAAAAGTGCGATCGACCAAACAGCCGATTTAATCTGTGCCTGCAAAATCACCCTCGGTTTTTACCAATCTCTCGGTATTCCCGGTTGGGCATTGCTGCAAGAAATTTTAACAATTATTCCCCCTCACCTGCCAGTAATTTTAGATGCCAAACACTGCGATTTAAATACCAGCACAGTGTTTGCCAAAATTGTATTTCAAGACTGGCGAGTTGACGCTATTACCTTAAGTCCCTATGCCGGATTCGACCAAGTAGCGCCATTTTTGTTATACGCTGGAAAAACTGTTTTTGTCCTCTGTGCTACCGCCAACCCGTCAGGGGCTGCTTTGCAAGAATATCCGACGCAAAACAACCCTTTTTACTTGCAATTAGTCCGACTCTCTCAAACTTGGGGAACTCCCGAAAAACTCGGTTTAGAAGTAGGAGTAATGCCGGATATGTTAGCCCGCATCCGCAAAGAGGCTCCTGAACGCCTAATTTTAGTCGAAGGAGACATCGCCGAAGAAAATGACTTGACAGAAGAAAACGACCTCGCACAACTGCTGGCAGTCGGTTTAAGCACAAATGGTGACGGTTTGCTGCTGCCAGTCCCCCCAAGTTTATTAGCGGGGAAAGAGCCGCGCCAAGAAATTGAGAAATTGCGGGATAGTATTAATAAACAGAGGGTGCGGGCGATCGAAGGTAGTCCCACTTGCGAATTGTGGCTGCCGGATGTTTGCTTTTTGCAACCGGAACCTCACCGCGATTTAATCTTGCAACTTTATGACATCGGCTGCGTAGTTTTTGGCGACCACGTACAAGCATCGGGAGCCGTATTTCCATATTACATCGACTTGCGGAAAATAATTTCTATTCCGCAAATTTTCCATCAAATTGTCAGCGCTTATGCAGACATTCTCAAGGATTTAAAATTCGATCGCATTGCCGGAATTCCCTACGGTTCTTTACCCACAGCAACGGGTTTAGCATTGCGGATGGAACGCCCGATGATTTTCCCGCGCAAGGAGGTGAAAACTTACGGGGCGGGCAAATTGATTGAGGGGCATTTTCAGGCAGGAGAAACGATTGTCGTAGTCGATGATATTTTGATTAGTGGCAAAAGCGTGATGGAAGGCGCGGCTAAGTTAAAATCGGCTGGGTTGAATGTGGAAGATATCGTGGTATTAATCGACCACGAACAGGGAGTCAAAGATAAGATGCAGGCTAATGGTTATCGCGCACATTCTGTGTTAGCGCTTTCGGAAATAGCTGAAGTTTTGTATCGAGCAAATCGCATTGATACCGAGCAATTCAATCTTTTGACAGCGGAACATTAAACCCCAATTCCTGTAGGGGCGGGTTCGCCCGGATCTATAAAACTCACAAAAAATCATCATAAACCCGCCCCCACCAACGAATAATTCACATCAATTCCTGTAGGGGCGGGTTCGCCCGGATCTATAAAACTCACAAAAAATCATCATAAACCCGCCCCCACCAACGAA
>NZ_JAUBOR010000002.1:0-19189 GCF_036700305.1 Microcoleus sp. Z1_A1 | reverse complement strand
TAATTCACATCAATTCCAGTAGGGGCGGGTTTTACCAACCATAATCGCCAAAAATTAATAATCTTATAAACCCGCCCCCACCCAACGGTAAGCCTCAATGTACATTTTTTACCTGCGATTAAAGTCAAGGTTGATATAGGTTATTAGTTGTGTGGGGGCGGGTTTATGAGGTTGTATGCGTGCGTCGAATATTATTCGTAAAACCCGCCCCTACCAGACCATCGATCAACCTTGCAAAACTTCAATTAAAGCATCGCCCATTGCCCGACAGCCGACGAGTTTCATGCCTTCGGACATGATATCGCCAGTGCGATAACCTCGATCCAAAACTTCGACAACTGCTTGCTCAATTTTATTAGCAGCTTCCGGTTGATTTAAGGCGTAACGTAGCATCATTGCCGCACTCAAAACTTGGGCAATGGGATTGGCTTTATCTTGTCCCGCGATGTCCGGTGCGGAACCGTGCACAGGTTCAAAAACTCCCGGCCCGGTTGCTCCCAAACTAGCAGAAGGCAGCATCCCAATACTACCAGTTAACATCGCCGCCGCATCGGAAAGAATGTCGCCGAATAAATTGCCGGTGACAATTGTATCGAACTGTTTCGGCCAGCGAATTAACTGCATGGCTGCGTTGTCAACGTAGAGGTGAGAAAGTTCGACATCAGGGTATTCTGAAGAAAGGGCAATAATACGATCGCGCCACAGTTGCGAAACATCCAAAACATTCGCTTTATCAACGGAACACAGCCTTTTGCCCCGCTTCCTGGCTGTCTCAAAAGCGACTCGCCCGATTCTATCAATTTCCGACTCGGTGTAAGCCATCGTATTGACACCGCGTTTTTCGCCTGTTTCCGTCTCAAAAATACCTTTCGGTTTGCCGAAATAAATGCCGCCTGTGAGTTCGCGGATTACCATAATATCCACGCCTTCGACAACTTCCCGTTTCAAACTAGAAGCATCAACCAATTGCGGTAAAATAGTCGCAGGACGCAAATTTGCAAACAATCCCAATCCGGCGCGCAGTCCTAATAATCCAGTTTCCGGGCGCTGTTCGCGGGGCAAATTATCCCACTTGTAACCGCCAATAGCTGCTAACAATACTGCATCGCAGTTGCGGCATTTTTCCAGTGTTTCTTCGGGTAGCGGATTGCCTGTTGCGTCAATAGCAGCGCCGCCCATTAAAGCTTCTTGAAATTCAAAGCCGATGTCCAATTGTTGACCGACAAGTTTCAGGACATCTACCGCTACAGCGATAATTTCAGGGCCGATGCCGTCTCCTGGTAAAAGAGTGATGCGGTAGTTTTGAGTCATATCGATTTTGGAGTTTTGATTTGAGATTTGAGATTGAGAGTTAATGGGAATTCTTTGGAAATGCAAGACATTCTCACAAGGTTATAATCATATCAGGATAAGCAACCTCAGAATTGATTATGACATTCCCGACTTACCCGCCTGCTCAAGCTGAACCGCCTTTAGACCCCCGGCAGAGTTTGCCAACAATGTATGATTTACCCAGCGAAGACCCAAAGGAGCCCGGTTTGCCAGATACATTTCATTTAGATCAGCCGCAACTCTTGGAATTCACCTTTTTGCCGCCGGGATGGGATGCGGAACAAGTCTTTACAGCCTGTTACCTAAATTTGTATTACGATGCAACACAACCGCGCTGGCATAAACGCCCGGATTGGTTTGCTGCGGTGGGTGTGCCAAGGCTTTATCAAGGGCGCGATATGCGTTTGAGTTATGTAGTTTGGCAAGAACGGGTAAATCCGTTTGTGGTGGTGGAATTGCTATCGCCGGGTACTGAAGATGAAGATTTAGGGCGGACTGTTCAGCAAGCTGGGGAACCGCCGACTAAGTGGCAAGTTTATGAACAAATTTTGCGGATTCCTTACTATTTTGTGTTCAGTCGCTACACGGATGAATTGCGAGCTTTTCATCTTGTAGGAGGCCACTATGAACCTGCAGAATTAATTGATGGGCGGTTATTTATTCCTGAGTTGCAGTTGAGTTTAGGTTGGTGGCAAGGGACTTATAAGAGTATGAATCGGTTGTGGTTGCGGTGGTTTACGGCCCAAGGAGGGTTGATTTTGAGTCCGGGTGAAAGAGCAACGGCGGCGGAACGGCAACTGATAGAATCTCAACAGCAAGTTCTAGAATCTCAACAGCAACTCATAGAATCTCAACAGCGAGAGGAAAGACTAGCGGCGCGGTTGCGGGAACTAGGCATCGATCCTGAAAAGTTGGTTTAATAGTTCTCGCACCCAGGCCTGGTGAAACCCGGTTTCAACTCCTCGAATCCGCGCAACAGGAGTGAAATAAGATAAAAATAGTTCGATCGCACGCACGTACAAAAAAATCGGCAAGGAGTCGCACCAGTGGCAGAGGGCGAAGGCATACCAACATCAGCACAGATTGATTATCGGGACTATTCTTGGGCCTTTTGGCCAGTTGTCCCCCTCTATCCCTACAGCAAGCGGCGCACCATCCGCAAGGAAATAGTCAAGGACACAATCTGGACTTTTGACCAACTACAAGGCATTTTCTACGTAGTCGTCCCGATTCGGATGACAGTAATTAAACTAGAACCCGAAGGCCTTCTCGTCTACGCCCCCGTTGCACCGACTCCTGAGTGCATCCGCTTGGTAAAAGAGTTAGTAGCAGAGCACGGCGAGGTGAAGTACATCCTGCTGACAACGGTTTCGGGCATCGAGCACAAAGTTTTTGTCGGCCCCTTTGCGAGGTGTTTTCCCGAAGCGCAGGTGTTTGTCGCCCCGCAGCAGTGGAGTTTCCCCGTGAATTTGCCACTGAGTTGGCTGGGTTTGCCCGCCAAACGCACTTCTGTACTGCCGTTTGACAGCAGCAACACGCCGTTAGCTGATCAATTTGACTGGGCAATTCTCGGCCCGCTGGATCTCGGTTTGGGCAAATTTGCAGAAGTTGCGTTATTTCACAGACGATCGCACACGCTGATGTTAACAGATTCCATAGTTTCGATTCCCGAAAATCCGCCGGCGATCGTCCAACTCGACTCGTACCCGCTGCTGTTTCACGCCAAAGACAGCGCCTCGGACATTGTGGCAGACACCCACGAAAATCGGCGCAAAGGGTGGCAGAGAATCGCCTTATTTGCCATGTATTTTAGCCCCAGCGTGCTGGAAGTGCCGCCGTGGTCGGAGGTATTTGCCAATGCAGGCAAAGCGCCAGAACGCTCTAGGAAAGCTTATTTCGGGTTATATCCGTTCAAGTGGAAAAAACATTGGGAGCGATCTTTTGAGGCTTTGCGGGGAGGAGGGCGGTTGTTTGTCGCGCCGATTCTGCAGACTTTGATTCTCAACCGCGCGCCGAGGGAAACTCTCGATTGGGTGGATAAAGTGGCGAGTTGGGAGTTTCAAAGAATTGTACCTTGTCACTTCGATGGTGCGATCGACTCCCGGCCGCGTGAATTTCGCCAAGCATTCTCGTTTCTGGAAAAACACTCGCCTGTTAATTCTTTACCCGAAGATGATTTTAAATTGCTCAGGCAGATTGATGCGGGTTTGAATAAAACAGGTTTGGTTCCGCCTGCGAAAGACAAGGTTTAATCGGAAATTTTGCACCATTCTGAATAAGCTGTTTGAGCACAGGCAAGATGCCTGTGCCACAAAAAAATAAAGTATTGTGGAACGGGCCGGAGAGCCCGTTTGAGCACAGGCAAGATGCCTGTGCCACAAAAAAATAAAGTATTGTGGAACGGGCCGGAGAGCCCGTTCCGGCTAGAAGCCTACCAAAAAGATTAAACTCTTGACAATTGGTGTCGGTTTATTCATTTATCTCATTAAATTATTAATCATCTCATCCACCCTCAAAAGTTCTTGAATAATTTGCTCTACCCTCTGCAGTTCATGTATAGGATTTATGCTTCTAATAGTTTTCGGGGATGTAGCTGAAGTATGTGCCGCCACACCTCTTTCTTCCCCTAACGTATTCATGGTAGCCAGCCAAACAGAATCTAAATCATCGGTATCTATTCCTATTGGCAAAAGCAACGCCAGAAGATTAGATTCTTTGATGCCATGATTCTGGTCAATACTTCGCTTAAAACTATTAATAGCTAAATCTATTTTTTTGTTGACTTTTATTTTTTCCGGTGGCAAAGCTTTACTTCCCTTAGTTGGAGTCAGTGTATCTGGTGGTGCTTCCATCATTTGACCAGAAAAGCCAAGCAAGCAGATTAAAGTACGGCAACTCTTACCCTGACTATCCCAATTCTTTTTAGCATTAAGGGCTACTTCCCAAACTCTGTCCTCAAAATAAGCCTCAATTTCGGCATGAACTAAAACTCTGTAGGCAAGAGTTAAGGCTAGCTGCCGCTCGGAATATGAACCTAGAGGATTAATCTTAGGAAAAAATTGTTTTTTTAACCTATTTAACTGCTGGGTTAGAGTACGAAATCTAACGGATTTTGGCATACCTCTTAATAACTTACCTCAAACCGTTAAAGATAATATGGTTATCTACGAGTTCAGGTACATTAAACTCTACATCCAAAACCTTTAACAAAGCTTTGCCCCACAGTGAGAGACGAGTATGAGTTTCGCGAATGCTAGTTGTGCTTTTCTCAACAGCTTCTCTGAATTCGCTATTAGATGATGAACATAACTCTTTAAAAGCTTTTTGCACACCCGCCGGATTCTTCTCAGCAACTTCACTAATAACTGGATCTGAAAAATAAAAAACCATTACATCTAAAATAGCTCGATTAAACTTGCCTCGGTAACTATTAGAACTACTCAACCACACACGAAATATATTTTCTTCTCCAAATATTGTAGTGGTTGTTTGCACTGCCTTTTCAAATTGGCTAACTGTATATCTGACCTCAGTTTCTTTCTCTTTCCAATCCTTGTTGAGCTTTTTGCAAGTCATATCCAGGAACACTTTAAGATTACCGCGATAATCGGATAAAAAATGATGGAATCCTACATATCGCAGTAATAATTCGACATCGCGCATCCGAGGATCGGGATTTTGGGATTTAAGTATTTTTCTTAAAGCCTGATTTTTAATTGATTCGTCATCTAAAAAATTGATGAAATCACCTGGATGCAATGCTTGCCTGAGTTCTTGTGGAGATAGCGGAGTATTTTCTACATTCAGACGGAGAAAAATTTTGTAGAGTAAACTTTCTGTATGCCAATTCCGAATCAATGTAGTACGAAGAGTTTGATTATCCAGTGCATCAAGTACAGAACTATGGAGAAGATCGTTTTTTAGATCCTCATGCGTACAACCATTGAGTTCAGGTCTAAATTCTAAGTTTTTCAAAGCAAAACTATCGTTGGGAGTTTCGCTCCTTCCATAAAATTGCAGAATCGTAAGCAAGCGTTGCTTGCCGTCAAGAACTACAAATTTTCCGCGTTTTTTATCTTGAGAAGCCAAAACTATATCTGGAATGGGAAATCCTAGAAAAATAGATTCAATAAACCTGCTTTTACGAGTTATATCCCAAGCATCTCGCCTTTGAAATCTTGGATTAAGTTGAATATTGTCACGAACAAGTTGATCGAGTATGGTGGCTGTCGTCCAGTCATTTCCAGCTACAATTATTTCGGAAATTTCGTCTAAGACTGATTTGGGATTACCATTAGATTCAAGCTCATAATCTAGAGCTTCCTCTTCCTCATCGAAGCTTACTTCTTCTTGTTTTTCTAAGAGGTTTAGTTCAGGCATGACCGCGCTCTACTGGGTAATTTTAATTTGGATACATTATACCTAAGTATAGCAGAAGTCAGAAGCCTTAAGTTATCATAGCAGTAACTAATTTATCGATTATGAAAACGATCGCTTTTAATTTTTACGGATTTTTAAGCTAGATGGCGAATTTTTCAACTTAAACTCATCAAACTTCACCACTTCCGACTCCGGTTTCCGCGTATCAAAATAGTAGCTGCTAACCGTACCCTCCCCCGTATCAAAAATAGTAAAAGCCGTAATATCATTGCTATCAATATAAGGCAGCGGCCGCCCGTCTTCTCCCAACAAAGGCGCAACAGTCGGCACCACAGGTTCCAATCCGTTCGGGTCTCCAATAGCGCTGTAATCTTCCCGATATGCCGGCGGCACAAATCGGCGCTTTTCCCCCGCAAAAGCACCGTAACTGTTGCCCACATTAGAACTCTCCAAAAAGTGCATTCCGCTGGAACTTACAAACCGATTCCACAAGTGCGAATGTCCGTAAAATACCAACTGCACGCCCGCTGTTTCTAGTAGCGGCACTACATCCCGAATCAGATAATCTTGCTGTTTCGGATACTCGTAACGCACCATTTTAATCTCGCCATCGAGAGCGCGATCGACTATTTGCACAGGGTCAGTATAAGCAGGTACAATATTGTCACCCAGAGAATGGGGCGGGTGGTGAAACATCACAATTTTATATTTTGCCTGCTGGAATTCCGAGCTTTTTAACTCTTGTTGCAGCCAATTATATTGAGCGCTGCCCTTGACAATCGGCTCAAAAATATGCTGTCCGTATCCCCATTTTTCGGGATGATTAAAATCTTCGTCCCGTTCCCGATACCTGCCTCTCGCACGCGGATCTAAATTCGGAGTCCGCCAGATATTCGTAACATACAAAGTCACTAAGCGTACATCCCCAAAAGTCACAGCATAGTAATTTTTGCCTCCAGGTAAATTGAAAATTTCGTCATAGGTATCGCTATTAAAACTCTTGTTTTTTAGCCAGATTTCCCGCACTGAAGAGTCATTATTAAGATTCAAAGAGGCAGCACGTTGAGCGTATATTTTCTCCGCAGCGGCGCGGGGAAAAGGATCGTTAAATTGGTCATCGAGTTTGCTGTTGGTTGCAAAGCGACCCATGATTTCGTGATTGCCAATGGCCGGAAATAAAGGCGCGTGTTGAATCAGTTCGCCGCCGCTGTAAACGGTTTTGATGCCGTTTTTGTCGAGTTCGGAAAATGCGCGACCTTGCAGAGACGGAAAGAAGGCGCGGCCTCGGTAATCGTCAAACCATTCAGAAGCGCGATCGGGTATATTAATTAAATCCCCTGCCATAAAAACCGCGTCAACTCTCCCAATGGTTTCGGCTACTTTCTGGAGATTTGCTGCTGTCATCGGCATCAATTGATGGTCAGAAGTGAGGAGAATTTTGAGCGCACTTCCTGCTGCGGGTGTCGGAGAAAGAGTGAAAACTTTGCTGCTGACAGATGCGCCGTCTTTCCTTTCGCTAGTGACTCGATAAGGAATGCGAACACCGGGCATTAAATTGGGGACTTCTGCTTCATGGCGCCAGATGTCGCGGACAATTGGATTGCTGTCAATAATGCTTTGTTTCATTTCATCGGAGATGCGCGAGTCTTTGTCTTCGCGAGTGCGGCTTAGCTTGGTAGTATTTGCCGTCACGACTTGATTCAAATTTTCGCCGTAATCAACTGTGTTGCGAGTACCGGCAAACTCTGTGAACCAGACAACTCGCACCGAGTTTGCTGTTGGGACTTGCAGAAACGGGTCGGTTAAAAGCTGAGGTTTGTTAAGGTAAGATTGCATCATGAAACCTAGCAATAGGACAATCAAAATCAAAACACCAAAAAACCAGGGATTGCGAGAATAACCTTGAGAAAATTCTACTTTATTGGGCAAAGGCGTTAACATAATTCATTAGTCATTAGTTTGTAAGGGCGGGTTGCACCAGCCAAACAGAACTCCCCACCCCAATAATATATAAACCCGCGCCACCCACTTTAAATTTTAAACTACCCACGTTATCAAAAAGTTAAGAAATTAGTAAAATATTTCCGATAAAAGAAACCTCCACCCTTTTTGGAAATCTTCTGAGTTCTCCATTCTCTTTCTCTGTGCCCTCTGCGCCCTCTGCGGTTCATAAAAAAAAATCAAAAATGACTGAGACTTGCGATATAACATTCTTAACACCCTGACTTCAATCTAAAATCTAAAATCTAAAATCTAAAATCCCATGACCCGCCACCTTCTCAAAGCCAACTGCAAAACCGTACACTTGGGCGGTTTTTCTCCGAATATCGAACCTGCTTTAACTGTCGATTCGGGCGATCGCATCGATATCGAAACCTATTCAGGATATTATGTTGCTGACAAGGCCCCGCCCGAATTTCTCACCCCCGAATTTTTAGATATTTGTCAGAATTTGCCTCCCAACCGCAAAGTTGGGCCGGGGCCCCACTTGCTGACAGGCCCGATTTATGTTAACCATGCCGAACCGGGAGACGTTTTAGAAATTCACATTGAGGATGTTTACCCAAGTTTGCCCGTAGGATTTAATGCAATTCGCGCCGGATGGGGTTCTTTACCTGAGTATTTCCCCGAACCTAAATTGCGGTTTATTCCGC
Source organism: Microcoleus sp. Z1_A1 (assembly GCF_036700305.1). Taxonomy (NCBI): domain Bacteria; kingdom Bacillati; phylum Cyanobacteriota; class Cyanophyceae; order Oscillatoriales; family Microcoleaceae; genus Microcoleus; species Microcoleus sp. Z1_A1. The sequence continues at coordinate 10,823 of NZ_JAUBOR010000002.1, read as the reverse complement.
TAGATTTAGAGCAAAAAACTGCTGAATTTCCCACAGGTAGCGGCATTCGGATTCCCCTGCATCCTTTTTTTGGAATTATCGGCGTTGCTAATGCACAAATCAACCGTTCTTCTATTCCTCCAGAGCGCTACGGCGGCAATATGGACAATCAGGAACTCCAAGCAGGAACGCGGTTATTTTTACCTGTTTTTCTGCGCGGCGGTTTACTGTCCATTGGCGACGGACATTCGGCACAAGGAGATGGTGAAGTTGACGGTACTGCGATTGAAACTTCGATGAACGGGACTATTCAGATCATCTTACGCAAGGATTTATTTCTGATATTTCCGTTTGCGGAAACGCCCACTCATATTGTGATTATGGGATTCGGTAGAACATTAGATGAAGCGTTTGAGCTGGCAGTAAAACAGACGGTTTATTGGCTGCAAAAGTTTGCAGGTTTCCAAGAGGAAGATGCTTATGTTTTGTGTTCGCTTGCGGTAAATTTTCGGATTACGCAGGCTGTTAACAATCCTCAAAAAGGAGTTCACGGAATGATTCCCAAGTGTATTCTGCTCGATGTGAACATTATTGACCACCGAGTTTGAGGTAATATGATAACACGCGAGCGACCAAAAAATTAGGATCGCGATCGCACAAACTACACAAATTTGTCACTGCTGTGGTCGATCGGGATCGCGTTCCTGTTGACAATTAAGCTTAAAATGGATAAGTTACCAGTTCTACCTCAATCGAACTCAACATGAAAAACCAGACTGACGATGTTGCCAAAAAAGATTTAGTCGATCGAGCTTTTGGGAGTGCAGCAATACCAGATCCAACAGCGTGGGTGCACGAACATTATTTTCTGGCTAATTTCGCTGATACTCTGGCCCACATCCAAGAACATATGTCTGAAGACAGTTGCGAAATCGGCGAGAATGTTGAATCGGGTGAGGGAATATTATCGATCGATGCCAAAATTAGAGATATGTTGAGAGCTACTTTTAGCGACGACGGCTGGCAGTATGTCGAAAGTTTATTGTGAGTTTGGTAAAATCCATAAGTATTTGTACGTTCATAATTTGAGAGCGTAAGTTATAGCAGTTTAAAAAAGAATCCAACTTTATGCCGGTGATCTAAACCATTAGATCATGCGTTATGCCCAATTCTTTAATCTCAAATCTCAAATAATATCAATTTCTTCCCTCAACGCAGACTCGCAACTCAGAATAGCTGGGTGCATTTCCACCCCCAGTTTAAGTAAACTTGACCTATTGTGATGTAGGATACTTTAGATGGGGGGGAAATTACTGTCGCTAGGAATTTCGATCGATCGCAAAAACGCTGCACTTTCTTCGGGCAAAGCAGTATTGATAAACATCCCGCTGCCCAACTCAAATCCAGCTTGCTTGGTGACTCTGGGAATAATTGCGATATACCAGTGAAAGTATTTTGTTCCCCCTTCGGCGATCGGTGCCGATCGAATAGTATAGTTGTAATCGGGATTGTTTAATCCGTAATAAAGCTTAGCCAGTACAGTTTTCAAAGTATCAGCAAGATCCGTAATTTCCCCATCAGTAAGGTCATCAAATGAAGAGGAATGTCGGCGCGGAAAAATCCAAGTGTGAAACGGTGAAAGTGCAGCGTAAGGGATAAAAGCCACAAAATGTTCACTCTCACAAATCACTCTTTCCTCCGCCGCTAATTCATCTTCCAAAGTTCGGCAAAACAGACATTCTCCGGTGTCATCAAAATATCTAATAGCTTCGTCGATGCGGCTGCGAAATTGGCTGGGTACAACGGGCGTCGCTGCTATCTGCGAGTGGGGGTGTTCGAGAGAAGTTCCGGCAGTTTCCCCGTGATTTTTGAAGATAATAATAGTTTCAATGTGGGGATTTTTTCTAATTTCTACATAGCGCTGGCGGTATACTAAAAGTATGTTTTCAACTTCTTCAACACTCAACAAAGCTGTCGTCAAATCGTGTCGCGGATGTTCGACAATTACTTCGTGCACGCCGATTCCCGCCATCGTGCGGTGAATTCCCGATGATATCCTCATCCATTTGGCTGTCGGGGAGAGGGCGGGATATTTGTTGTGAATTGCCCGGACTTTCCAGCCCGTGCGTGAAGCGAAGCTATCCCGTAGGGAATCGCCCAAACGGCAAGTTTCTAAGGTTCCGTCTTCCTCATTTCCCACGCAAAACGGGCAATCGGCACGGTGCGGGGGCACTACTGCAGCCGACTTTTTTTTGTTAGCGAATTGATCCGGTCTTGTCGCCCGTTCGGTGGCGATGATTACCCAATCTCTGGTAATTAAATTTTGTCTAAGTTCAGACATTTTTTTACCTTCAGTTGCAGGGTTTAAACGTTGATAATTCTATAAAATAATTGGTATTATGTCACTAGCTATTGCATTTCTTTAACAGATATTGATTTATAAATTTTCCAGCATTTTTCCAACAGAAATTAACAACATTTGGCATCGACGATAGAGGGCGATTACGACTAAATTGGTACAGAATATCTGTCTAGGCAGTACGGGTAAGCACAGATTTTAACTGCAGAGATTAAGCCAACTGCAACTGCACATTCTGCAACTTGCAAATCGCTTTCAACACTTGCGCCAACAAGAGCGATCGCTCTCGGTCAATCAAATTCAATTCCGGTAAAATCTGATAAGTACAAGGATTTCCCCGCGTCAGATACACAAACTGATAGTTACGTCCATTCGTGGTCAATCCCCAAACAGACGATTGCTGCTGCAAACTTTTATAAGCATAAGTCAGCAATTGCGGCAAACCGGCCCAAGGATCGATCCTCTTCGAGGGCTTCGCTAACGCACTATTTTTCGCCTCCACTACCAAAATCCAAAACTGTGCCGCCGCGAGCTCTGCATCCGGCTGATTTACCGCTAAGACATCCAAGCGGCCTTTAATTAAAGTATCCGCATCCTCAACCTCGATGGGGATGCTATCTTCCATTGTCAGCACCACAGGAACTTTAAAAAATCCCGTTAATTTCATTAACGGTGAAAGTGACAAAAACTTAACCAATTCTTCAGAAACCTTTCCCACTTCTAGATAGCGCCAAAAGTCATTGCTGATTTGCAATAATTCCTGCTGTTCAAAATCCGTCAGAGGTTCCAGAGAGAAAAAATCAGTAAATCCTCCTCCTGTTTGTCTTTCCAATTTGAGAAGGCGGTGAACGTCATTTAGCGATAGTTGGCTTGCTTCAAAATTTTGCGTCATGGCTTTTGTGCGATCGGCTGTTTATGTCAATTATAAAAGAATTACCATCGGATTTGTTATGATATAATCATACCAGATATCGCTCCTGTAAATCGGGTAGATTGTATGAAAGCAATTAAAGTGATGGCAACGATCGACGATCGAGGACAATTGTGCGTTGGTGAACCGCTCAATTTATATCGCAACAGCCGAGCCGAAGTAATTGTGCTGGTTCCAGAAGGAACAGACATTAATAAAGAGAAGCAATCTCATGAAGCCAACCACCAAACCACGCAACTAGAAGACTATTTCAACTTCCTCAGACCTGACGATATTCGGCTCAAAGGTTCCCGGATCGGCATCGAAACCATTCTCTATGAATACCTGTTTCGCGCTCGAACTCCCGAAGAAATAGCTAACATTTATACATCGCTCACCCTCGAACAAGTTTATGCGACCATTTTGTACTACCTGCACAACAAAGAAGCAGTCGGTAAATACATAACCGAATGGTTGGAATGGGGCGAAAAAATGCGAGAAGAACAGCGCCGCAATCCTCCTCCTGTGGCCGAAAAACTTCGCAAACTGAGAGCAGAAAGAGATGCAAGGAGAAAAGCTGATGGCAATCCAGTATCTCTTTGATGAAAATGTCGATCCTGCCTATCCTAGCCAAATTCGCAGACGCAATCCCGATCTGGTTGTTCTAGCAGTGGGAGAACTAACAGCACCTTCTAAAGGGACTCTCGATCCAGAAATTCTTATTTGGTGCGAAATCCACAATTTCATTCTTGTTACCAACAACCGCCGCTCTATGCCCGTTCATTTAACAGATCATTTAGAGCAAAATCGCCATCTTCCCGGAATCTTTCTCCTGAATTCCAAGCTGAGTATTGGTCAAAATATTGACGAACTGATTTTGATTTATGAAGCATCATTTGAGAATGAGTACGAAGATAGAATTTACAATTTACCAGTGCTCTAATTTCTCATGCAGATCCAACATTTACAAAATTCCCCAAAGTCTTAAGGAAAATAAACATACTTTTGCCCCAACTTATGCAAACAATAGTTAAAAAGACTAACCGAAGTTAAAGTTAAAAGCAATGTCGCAAGATACCATCGAATCAATTCTGCATGAAAAACGGCTATTTCAGCCGCCCGCTGAATTCTCCCAAAAAGCTCACATCAAAAGCCTAGAAGAGTACCAAGCCCTCTACGACAAAGCCAAAGCTGACCCCCAAGCATTCTGGGCAGAACTTGCAGCCCAAGAATTAGACTGGTTCCAAAACTGGGATACCGTGCTCGACTGGCAGCCGCCTGTTGCTAAATGGTTTGTCAACGGTAAAATTAATATTTCTTACAATTGTCTCGATCGCCACTTAACCACTTGGCGCAAAAATAAAGCCGCCCTGATTTGGGAAGGCGAACCCGGAGACTCCCGCACCCTCACCTACGCGCAACTCCACCGCGAAGTCTGCCAAATGGCGAACGTCATCAAACAATTGGGAGTCCAAAAGGGCGATCGCGTCGGCATTTATATGCCCATGATTCCCGAAGCTGCGATCGCCATGCTAGCCTGCGCCAGAATCGGTGCAGTACACAGCGTTGTTTTTGGCGGTTTTAGTGCAGAAGCTTTGCGCGATCGACTCAACGACGGCCAAGCAAAACTCGTCATCACCGCTGACGGTGGCTTCCGCAAAGATACCGCCGTCGGCCTCAAAACACAAGTAGACAAAGCATTAGCAAATAATGCCACACCCAGCGTTACCAACGTTCTCGTAGTTCAGCGCACCAAACAGAAAATTGACATGGAACCCGGGCGCGATCATTGGTGGCACGATTTGCAAAAAGGTGTATCGGCAAATTGTCCCGCCGAACCGATGGACAGCGAAGATATGCTGTTCGTACTCTACACCAGTGGCAGTACCGGCAAACCGAAAGGTGTCGTCCATACAACCGGTGGTTATAACCTTTATACCCACATGACAACCAAATGGATATTCGACCTCCAAGATACCGATGTTTACTGGTGTACTGCTGATGTCGGCTGGATTACTGGACACAGTTATATTGTCTACGGGCCGCTGTCCAACGGTGCGACAACTTTAATGTATGAAGGTGCTCCTCGCCCTTCAAATCCTGGCTGTTTTTGGGATGTAATTGAAAAATACGGCGTCACCGTTTTCTACACTGCACCTACTGCGATCAGAACATTCATGAAAATGGGCGAACACTTGCCCAACGCGCGCAATTTGTCCTCTTTACGATTGTTAGGAACTGTCGGCGAACCGATCAATCCTGAAGCTTGGATGTGGTATCAACGAGTAATTGGCAAGTCGAATTGTCCGATCGTCGATACTTGGTGGCAAACAGAAACCGGCGGAATTATGATTACCGCTTTGCCCGGTGCAATTCCTACAAAACCCGGTTCTGCAACCCTACCGTTCCCCGGAATTGTGGCTGATGTTGTTGACCAAGATGGCGAACCAGTAACTAACGAAAGCGGCGGTTATTTAGTGGTGAAACATCCTTGGCCGGGAATGATGCGGACACTTTACAACGATGCCGATCGCTTCCGCCGCACTTATTGGGAATATTTGCACCCGAAAGATGGCGAATTTGTGTACTTTGCAGGGGACGGCGCGCACAAGGACAAAGACGGTTATTTCTGGGTAATGGGCCGCGTTGACGATGTAATTAATGTGGCCGGACACCGACTCGGCACAATGGAAGTCGAGTCAGCTTTGGTATCGCATCCAGCGGTGGCGGAAGCTGCGGTTGTTGGTAAACCGGATGAGATTAAAGGTGAGGAAATTGTGGCTTTTGTCACGCTGGACAACTCGCAGCAACCTAGCGATGAATTGGCTAAGGAATTGAAGCAGCACGTTGTTAAGGAAATTGGGGCGATCGCCCGTCCGGGAGAAATTCGATTTACTGATGCTTTACCGAAGACTCGAAGCGGGAAGATTATGCGGCGTTTGCTGCGTTCTTTGGCTGCGGGACAAGAGGTTTCTGGGGATACTTCGACTTTGGAAGATCGGACGGTTTTGGATAAGTTGCGCGGTGGTGCGTAGGGGTATTTTGTAACCGCAGATGTAGGCAGATGAACGCGGATGAACGCTGATGAAATTCCCATCAGCTCATCTGCGTTTATCTGCGGTTTAATTGTTAATTGGTTTATTTACCGCGCCACAGATGAACCGCATCTGGGTTAATTTGCGACCTTACCTGTAGCCAATCCTCTAACAAGTAATCATCATCAACTGCTTCAGAATGCTGTTCGTCTTTGAGAATTGCTAAGACGTGGACTCCAGACGGATAGTTGACATGACGAATTTCTGGGTCATATCCCAAGTCTTGAATTTTTGCTAAAATGCGATCGACAGCACCGGCAACAGTAAGATCGACGGCAAGAATAATTTGACCTAGTTTAGCACCCGGTTTTACACATTCCAGAACAGCCATTATTCTTTCTCCTTGTAGTTGCGGTTTAAGATAATTGCATAATAATTTGCTATTATATAACCGTGAAGTCTTATATTGCTCGTGTTGTTCTATGCCCGCTTTAGACCTGTACCACAATACAGTTAAAAAATCTCTCCTCAATGATGGGTGGATAATTACTCACGATCCTCTCCATCTGAAATGGGGGAAAAAAGATATGTATGTGGATCTGGGAGCAAAACAGGTGCTGGCTGCAGAACGAGGAGAACAGAAAATTGCTGTGGAAGTCAAAAGCTTTGTCAGCGATTCAGAAATGCAGGACTTGAGAGAGGCGATCGGACAATTTACTATTTATCGATCTGTGCTTCAGAGAACTTATCCAGAACATACGCTTTATCTGGCTGTTCGCGATATCACCTATGAATCTCTATTTGAAGAACCGATCGGTCAATTAATGATTGAAGATGAAAAGCTCAAGCTGATTGTATTCGACCCAAATCAAGAGGCGATCGTAAAATGGATACTTTAGCTAACTTTAGAACCACCATTAAAACAGTTCTCGAACCTTACACAAAAATTCCTTACTCTCATGGCGATATAATTTGTAAAGCCGTGTTTGATGAAAAATCTGATTGTTACCTGCTAGTTACTTTAGGCTGGGATAAAGCCAAACGAATTCACGGCTGTTTGGTTCATATAGATATTATTGATGATAAGATTTGGGTACAGCGAGATGAGACAGAATACGGCGTGACAAAAGAACTTGTAGCTGCTGGAATTTCCAAGGATTCCATTGTTTTAGGTTTTCATCCCGCCGATGTCAGACCTCATACAGGTTATGCAGTTGTGTAGTTAATGAATTATTTGGCTCATCTATTCTTATCAAAAGGCACGCCAGAATCCTTGATTGGCAACCTCTTAGGAGATTTTGTCAAAGGTTCGGCAATCAACCTTTATCCCGATGAAATTAGAAAAGGCATCGATTTGCACCGCAAAGTAGATAGCTACACCGACTCTCACGCAATAGTGCGATCGAGTAAAAGCCTTGTTTGCGCCGAGAGACGCAGGTTTGCTGGAGTTTTGATTGACGTGTTTTACGACCACTTCTTAGCTAAAAATTGGCTCGAATATTCAGAAATTCCGCTCCCCGATTTTTCTCGCCATGTCTATAAAATCCTGCAAGACAACCGCGATATATTGCCTGAATCTCTCCAGCGGGTGCTGCCCACAATAATTGCCCGCGACTTGCTTTCATCTTATCAGGACATCGCCGAAATCGGCATCACTCTTACAAGAATGTCTGCCCGAATCAAGCGGACAAATAACTTGGCAAGCGGCATAGAAGATTTGACAGCTAACTATCAGCGATTAGAATCAGATTTTCGAGAGTTTTTCCCAGACTTGATAAAATACGCCACAGTTGACAAATATTAATACAAACAACAAAAATTACAGTTGCTAGTGATAACGAACTCGTGTATACTCCAAGCGATACCTGCATGAAATCTCAAGTGCAACAGGGTTCAAAATATGGCAACCAGAATTCCGAACCTGCAAATAACTAAAGTAGTTGATGGCGACAGCATCAAAATTTCTCTCAACGGCAAAACCGAGTCTCTGCGGCTGATTTGCGTCGATACAGAAGAAAGTCATCCGGGAGGCTCCAAACCTGTAACTGCGGCGGGGAAAGCAGGTACGGAAATGGCTAAAAAATACTTTGCGACAGCAGATGGCGGACTTGCTAAAATTGACATAGAATTTGATACAGACGATTCGGTTGAAGTGGCTCTACAAAAACACCGCGACAACTACGGGCGTCTCCTCTGTTACGTACATAAAGACGGAGAAAATTACAATCTTAAACTGATTGAAGAAGGCTGGAGTCCCTACTTTGTAAAATACGGGCGCTCCAGATTGTATCACCGACAAATGACTGAGGCAGAATCGGCAGCAAAAGCTTACAATCTGATGATTTGGAATCCGATTATCAATGCCAAAATCCCCTCTCGCAACTATGCTAATTTACTGCCTTGGTGGTCGATGCGAGGCTCGATTGTTGAAGAATTTCGGTTGTCGGAAGCAACCGCAGGAGCGCTTTCTTTGAGGTTGGACTACCCGAAAATATTAGCGGCTTCTGAGAAAGCTAAATCTATTACTATTTTCTGCGATTTGCAGGCGGGAATTACTAAAAGGATCGGCGGCAGCGCTGTAATTTATGCTGGTTCGGTGTATCATAAATTAGATTTGTGGATACCGGATTCTGAAACTGATGAAAGAGCTCCCTTGAAGCGGCTAATCGAGAAACGTTATGCGGGTCTGGGACGGGGATATGTGTATGTCAGTGGGAAGGTAGAACAGTACAAAGGGAAGCCTCAAATAGTTTTGAAGGATATCAAACAACTTTCAGACTTTCCCCCACAAAAGTGAATATTACATAAATTTAATTAACAAAATTGCAGGACAAATGGAACGATGAAGACTGTTCTCCGGGGAACGCGATTGAATTTTGGGCGATTCCCTACCGCAACGGGCCCGCTTAACGAACGGGATAGCTTGGCTTCGCGCATTTTTTAAATTTTAAGTAGCATGACGGTTTAAAATCAAAAAATATTGTGTTTTTTTATTAGGCTAAATCAATTCATACTATAATAGTATAATCGCCAATCTGTAGCTGCCAATAGCTGCGACATCTATCCAAACTCCAGAAATTTAAAAGCTATGTGCCAATTACTGGGAATGAACTGCAATGTTCCAACAGATATTTGCTTTTCTTTTGAGGGTTTTTCTGCAAGAGGTGGCAGAACAGACGTTCATCAAGACGGTTGGGGAATTGCTTTCTTTGAAGGTTTGGGATGTCGCCTTTTTATAGACTCTAAACCTGCGATTGCTTCTCCGGTTGCTGAAGTAGTGCGCCGCTATCCCATTCATTCAACTAACGTCATTGCTCACATCCGCAAAGCTACGCAAGGCGAAATTGCTCTGGAAAACTGCCACCCTTTTATTCGGGAACTATGGGGACGTTATTGGGTGTTTGCTCACAACGGAAATCTCGAAAATTTTTATCCAGAATGTGCCGGAGTTTACAAACCGGTTGGCAAAACTGACAGCGAAAAAGCATTCTGTTTGATATTAGAAAAGCTGCGCTCTACTTTTCCTCAAAGTAAGCCTGCTGTAGCGGAAATTTACCCGGTACTGGAGGAAATTACTAAAAGTTTGGCAGAGTACGGAATTTTTAATTATTTACTTTCGGATGGAGAACACTTGTTCACCCACTGTTCTACTAATCTGCATTATATTGTGCGACAAGCACCTTTTGCTAGCGCTCACTCGATCGACGAAGATGTAACAGTCGATTTTCGGGAATTGACCAATGAGGGCGATCGCGTGGCTGTTATTGCCACTTTTCCGCTGACTGATAACGAAGTTTGGACGCAAATTCAGCCAGGAGAATTGCTGGTATTTCAGGATGGTTTGCCTGTCTCTTCTGGGCTGCTGGAGTTAAGTTAACGAGATTTAAACAAATTTAAAGCCTAAACAGAGCATCCAACCTGCTAAGGAATGAAAAATAAATAATTTAATGAATTACTCAGGTTGGGGTACGGCTCGATAATTCCATTTGGGCAAATATTCGTCAAAAAGAATTTGCATAGTATTTTTGAAGTTATCAGCTACCTTCCTACCAGTTTTATAAACTTTATTAAGGATATTTACAGCTACAGATAGTCCCGTTTTAGTGTGAGTTTTTTCGACGAGAGCTTTGACTAATTCTAAACTTGTAAAAATTACTCCTTGACAAGCCCTGGTAATATGAGGAAAAAGTCTATAGCGGTTCTTAAAAAAGTGAGGTATGCCCTATGCCCATGAGTACCTCATCTTTCTGAGAAAGGCTATATGTTTGAGCGGATTATATTTAGATATATAAGGAGGATAATGAGCAATTCCGATCTCTATTCCTATTTCATTAACTAATTTATGCAAATCTGATTTAAAAATATAATGATTAGCATTATTACTACCTCACCCATCACATTTTGCCAAGATAGAACTAGCGTTAGGGTAGGTAGCTTTACCATAATTATTCCACCATTTTTTTCAGGGTAAGAGCATCTCAATTAGGCTTGACACAAGGACTCAGAAGAATCTAATGTAGGGTCAAGAAAACAAGAAAAG
>NZ_JAUBOR010000026.1:70871-95393 GCF_036700305.1 Microcoleus sp. Z1_A1 | reverse complement strand
CTTTTCTTGTTTTCTTGACCCTACATTAGATTCTTCTGAGTCCTTGTGTCAAGCCTAATTGAGATGCTCTTACCCTGCTTCGTAGAGGATGGCATTTAAGAAGCTAATCAAAATGTCTTTGCTGTCAGCCGAGCCGAAGATTTTTTTAAATGCAAAGTCGGTTTTGGGGTTAATAAAATTCATGGCTTTTTCAATTTATTAGAGATTGAGAGGTTGAGGTTAGAGTTATTTAATTATTTAACTATCATACAATCTTCTAGGTTGGGTTCGCGGACGATCGCCCCAACCGACTTCACCCAAATACGGATGCAAGCCCACAGCAGTCTAGACAAAAGTTCCACTCCCCCATGAGCGCCTGTAGAGTTAATCTAAAATCTAAAATCTAAAATCAGCCCTACGCGCTCAGTCATTTTTCCCAAAAAGCTAACTGAGGAACGTTTCGGCAATGGTAAAGTCATGGTAAACAAAGCACCTCAAGTCTGCTAAAAAAAAACAGCTATGAAGTTTGTCTGCGTTCTATCCCCTCAACGGTTGCTTTGTACTGGTATCGCATTGCTCGCAGCCATCGAGTGTGGCGTGTGGCTCGCTCCCAATGGGGCGCGGGCAAATGCTCTTGGGGAAAATTATTCGTCTGTGTCGCCGAAAATCCTCGCTAGTAACGATGTTAATTGCAATGGCGGACGATCGCCCGAAACTCCCTGTCCAGTCGGCGGTTTGTTCGTCAAAACTCCCAACACGACGCCAGAACAAGTCTTTCCTCTGAAACAGACTGAAGTTAAAGCCAAAATAGCTGGCAATATCTCCCGCGTCGAAGTTGTTCAGAAGTTTGAAAATCCTTTTCCCGAATCTATAGAAGCTGTTTATGTATTTCCTTTGCCCGACGAAGCAGCGGTGGACGATATGGAAATTAAAATAGGCTCACGAACTATTAAAGCTGATATCAAACGCCGGGAGGAAGCTTTGGAAATGTACGAACAAGCCAGAAAGCAAGGCCGGAGTGCAGGTTTGTTGGAACAAGAACGATCCAATATTTTTACTCAGTCTCTGGCTAATATCAAACCGGGAGAAAAAATTGAAGTTACGATTCGCTACACCGAAAGTCTCAAATTTGTCGGCGGCGATTACGAATTTGTGTTTCCAATGGTGGTAGGGCCTCGCTATATTTCGGGAAATTCGACCGATGCCGATCGCATTAACCCGCCTGTTTTGCCTCCGGGAGCGCGATCGGGTCACAATATTGCTGTTTCGGTAGAAATAGATGCCGGAGTTGCGATCGGCGATGTCCGCTCTACTTCCCATCAAATTACAACTGACCGCAGGGGAAATATTGTGCAAGTCCAATTAGCCAATTCTGACACAATTCCCAATAAAGATTTAATTTTGCGCTATCGAGTGGCGGGCGAAAATACGCGCGCAACTGTCTTGACTCAATCCGACCAGCGGGGCGGTCATTTTGCTACTTATTTAATTCCGGCATTAAATTACAAAAATAATGAAATTGTACCTAAAGATGTCGTGTTTCTGATGGATACTTCCGGTTCTCAAAAGGGCGAGCCACTAGCAAAATCTAAGGAGTTGATGCGCCGCTTTATTCAAGGGTTGAATTCCAACGATACTTTTACTATTATTGATTTTGCCAACACTACGCAAGCGCTTTCAACTACTCCTTTAGCGAATACGGCAGAAAATCGACAAAGCGCAATTAATTATATCGAAAAGTTGCAGGCTAACGGTGGCAGTGAACTGCTTAACGGCCTTCAAGCAGTGATGAATTTTCCGGCGGCGGCTACGGGAAGGCTGCGGAGTATTGTATTAATTACGGATGGTTACATTGGTAATGAAAATGAAGTGCTGGCTCTGGTTCAGCAGAGTCTGAAACCAGGAAATCGACTTTATAGTTTTGGTGTTGGCGGTTCGGTGAATCGGTTTTTGCTCAACCGTTTGGCGGAAGTGGGAAGAGGCACTTCTCAAGTAATTCGTCAAGATGAACCGTCGGCAGAAGCGACAGAAAAGTTTTTTCGTGAAATTAATCGTCCGGTATTGACTAATATTCAAATTAGTTGGGAAGGAGTGGGGGAAAAACCGGAGATTTATCCGATCGCGCCCCCAGACTTGTTTGCGAGTGGGCCACTGGTTTTGTTTGGCAAAAAGGCCGATCGAACTAACGGCCAACTTCGCATCCGCGGCACTCTGGCGGGCGGCAAAGCTTACGAGCAAGTTTTACCGGTTAATTTTGCTCAATCCGGCGGGCGGCAGCGAGAGTCTACTTCCGTCGCAGCAACCGCTACGGATTTTGGCAATCCGGCGGTAGCTCAACTTTGGGGGCGATCGCGCATTAAAGATTTAATGAATCAAATGTTTGGTGGCGAGACTAAATCTCTGGTGGAAGCTGTGACTAATACTGCTCTGACTTATCGCTTGCTGTCGGAATACACGGCTTTTGTGGCTGTGAGCGAAGAAGTGCGAGTGGAACCAGATGGATCTCGTCGCCGCGTGCAAGTGCCTGTAGAATTGCCGCAGGGTGTCAGCTACGAGGGTATTTTCGAGTCGGGAGGGGAAGAGCCAACTAGGGGCGGCACTCGCAGCGTTACCTCGACTCGCAACTCGGCACCGGTGAGTCCAGCTCCTGCTATGGCGCCGCAGCAAGGTTACGGTGAGTTGCAACGCCCGAAGCCTTTGGCTTCTCGCCTCCAAGTAGTTAGCGTCGAAGGGTTGGATGCCGGGGCGATCGCGGCTTTGAGTCAATACCTGCAATCTGTTAATCTCCCGGCGGGGGTTAGCGGTGAAACGGTGTGGAAGTTATTGGTACAAGACGGCCGCGTTGCCCGATTGGCGCTCGACACTAAAACCTCGACGCTGCAAGCAACAGACGCCGTAGAAACTCTCAAGAGGGCCTTGAGTTCCTGGCAACCTCCTGCAGGATTCAAGGGCACGCTGCGCCTGAAGTTGCGAATTACAGGCGATCGTTAAGGAATGACTATCTATGTCAAGAAACATTAATTTTTAATTCAAAAATACCGAAACTGGGATCGCTACCGCGAGGAAGATATAAAATCTTTATTAAGAGATTGCCTTTAAACAGAAAGTGATGTTAATGAAATTTATACCGTTTGAGGCAAACGCTAAAACAGTTTCCTTTCTGAAACAGTTTCCTTTCTGAAACAACCTTAACAGTAAAGATTTCTGGATCGAAACCCCCCAATCATAGAAGGTATGATGCCCTATGGAAGTTAGCGAACTGCTCAACAATTACGAAAAAGGAGAAAGAGACTTTACTGGAGCCGACCTCAGCGGGAAAGACCTCAGCGGAGCAATCTTAATCGGAGTCAACCTTTCGCGAGCTAATCTTTCCGGGGCGAACCTCAGTAGGGCGTTTCTCACCAAAGCAACACTCAAAGATGCACAGATGCACAGAACAAATCTGAGTTTTGCCAAAATGGGTGAAACCCAACTCTCTGGTGCAGATTTGACAAAAGCTAATTTGAGTGGAGCTTTTTTGGTAAAAGCAAAAATGCCCAAGGTAAAGTTAAGCGGCGCAACTTTAACTGGCGCAAACCTGCGGGGTGCTGTGTTGTGGAATGCCAATTTGTGCAGCGCCGACTTGCAATTAGTTAACTTGCTGGGCGCGAATCTGACGGGAGCTAATTTTAAGTGGGCCAACCTTTACGGTGCAAGGCTCAATAGTGCAAAACTTTTTGGAGCTCAATTAACCGGAGTCAGTCTGCGACGAGCGCAGTTGACAGGGGTGAATCTTTGCGGTGTAGATTTGAGCGGCGTCAACGTGAGCGAAGCTAAACTCATGGGAGCTAATTTGGAAGGCTCGAATTTGGCGGGGGCGAATTTCAGCGCGGCTCAGTTGCGTGGGGTGAAGTTGGCGGGTGCAAACTTAACCGGGGCTAAGTTGAGGGGAAGTTGTTTGAGAGGGGCAAATCTGAATTGGGCAAAGTTGTCTCAAGCAGATTTGATGGCGGCAGATTTGAGCGAGGCGACGTTAATAGGAACTAATTTAGATAATGCTTTGTTGACGGGAGCTATTTTGCCGGAATCTACTAGGCGCTATTTTTCCTTAGCTGGGGCTGGCAGAGTCAATTCTTGGGAAGTTAATGAGATTAACGGTTGATTGTTGACTGTTGACTGTTGACTGTTGACAATTCCCGCATCCAGGATACCCGCCACGTGATTCATCTGTCCAGAAATAAAAAACCTGTATCCGATAAAGGATCCCCCGAATTTATCTCGCGCAAGTCAATGCTAAAATCGAAAATCGAAAATCTAAAATCTAAAATCTAAAATCGATTGACTGTTCACTGATTACTATGACAATTAATTTTGGGGTGGTGCTGGTAACTGCGGCATCGGAGGCGGAAGCGGAGAATCTCGCGAAATCTCTAATTGAAAACAAGCTGGCTGCTTGTGTGAGTTTGTCACCAATTCGCTCGATTTATAGTTGGCAAGGCGAGATTCATTCCGAGTCAGAGTGGCAGTTGCTGATTAAAACTGATTTGGCTAAATTTGAGGCTTTAAAAACAAAAGTTCAGGAACTCCATTCCTATGAAGTTCCCGAAATTATTGCTATTCCTATTATCGCTGGCAGCGATGCTTATCTCAATTGGCTGGGACAATCTTTAAGTTTGTAGTCAAGATTTTAGTCCTAAATTATCCAATGAAGAGGGACGGAATTCCCTACTAAAAATGGTCAGAAACCTAGGAATTATGACTGGTAGGGCCGATGACGCCGATTTTGTGGCGAAAACTTAGTTCGCCGCCGAACCAGCCTGTAACGCCCAGCAAAGTTGCTACGACGATCGATATTGCTAAACCTGTGTATACGATCGGCTCCGCCGGATTTTCTTGTCGCAATAGCAAGTTAATCAGGGTAAGTACCATAACCGCCACATTGCCGCCCATGTGCAACCAACCGGCACTGCGATCGCGCACTCTTTTAACTTTGAAAAAATCTAAAAAGCCCGTGATTGCGGCCAAAATCCCCGCAGCGAAACCCACACCCATCAGCCAAACCGAAGCTCTCGCCCAAAACGGATCGCTTGTCAGCCAATAACCGATGTCCGTGCCGGCGGCTCCTACTAAAAAGGCTACCGGAAAGATGACGATGATGGGGTGGATGGGATGGCCTGCAACTGAAAGCGTACTCGTAATACCGGCGTCGCGGTACTCTGTATCGTGACTTTCTAGAATCGGCGGAAGATTGGGATAGGGCGTACTATTTCTGGGATTTGTTTCCATGATTTCTACGATAACTTTTGTACAAAAAAACCCGTTTTTATTGGATTGAACTTAATCCCAAACCCGTTCGCCATTTTCGTCAACGCGGGCCTGCCGAATTACGTCAGAAATTTCGTCGGCGTCTTTGACGTGGTGCAAAGCTTTCTTTTCCCCGTCTGGTTCTTCGACGATTACATAAGTTGGAACTGTAACTGTATCTCCCACGATGTCGGGTACGTGGTCTACCGCTA
Source organism: Microcoleus sp. Z1_A1 (assembly GCF_036700305.1). NCBI lineage: Bacteria > Bacillati > Cyanobacteriota > Cyanophyceae > Oscillatoriales > Microcoleaceae > Microcoleus > Microcoleus sp. Z1_A1. Next base: position 89,919 of record NZ_JAUBOR010000026.1, on the reverse strand, counting down.
GTTGCTGGGCTTTTTCTTCAATGGTTTGCGGTTGGTCGGAAATACGATCGCCCGGATTGACCGTGCGCTCCATATCTTTGCCTGGTTTGTCGATACTCATAAAAACCTCTCTGGTATTTCTAATTTTTTGCTGACTCTAATTCCTACTATTGAACGAAAAATATCTCTACGCAAACATCTCCCGACGGGTGGAAGTTTCAGTTAGGGCGATCGCAGACAGCCTCTTCCTGTAGGTAGAGGTTTTTCGATTTGTTCCGAAAAAACTAAGCTAAAATCTAAGCATGATATTTTCCTTCCCTTTGAGTTGCCCATGAAAAGTTACGATTGGATTGTTGTCGGCGGTGGCATTACGGGTGCGTCACTGAGTTACGAACTGGCAAAAAAAGGTTTTGCTGTGCTGCTTTTGGAACGAGATGCTACCATGCAAAATGCTACTCGTTTTAGTTATGGCGGCTTGGCTTATTGGTCGGGAACGACTGATTTAACTCGGCAATTGTGTCGGGAAGGTATCGAACGCCACCGCCATTTATCGGCCCAATTAGATGCTGATACTGAGTTTCGCGAGTTAGATTTGTTGCTGACAATTGATGCGGGCAATGATGTAGAAAAAGTGGCGGCTAATTACGCGCAATTTGCGATCGTTCCGCAGCTTTTGAGTGTTGCAGAAGCTGGCGAGTTGGAACCTTTGTTGAATAAAAGTGCGATCGCCGGAGCTCTGACTGTGCGTCACGGTCACATTTCGCCGACTGCCACAAATAAAGCTTATTGTCAAGGGTTTCTGCGGTTGGGAGGAACTATAGAATTTGCTGAAGTAATTGGGTTTATAGAAGAGGGAAATCGGATTTCGGGAGTTAAGACGGTACAGGAAAGTTATGCCTGCGAAAATACGGTTATTTGTGCTGGAGGTTGGAGTCGGAGTTTACTGAAAGCCGCTGGTGTTTCTGTGGGAGTTTATTTTACTCGCACGGAGATTTTGGAAACTGCACCTGTGGATTTGAAACTCAGAACTTTGGTGATGCCTGCGGTATTAAAACGTTTTGAATTGGAAGCTGAATCGAGTAGAAATGAGGTGGATTTTCTTTGGGATGAACCTGGTAAAGAGTTGCTGTCACCGATTTTAGATTCGGGTGCCATTCAATTTAATGATGGCAGTTTGCGGATCGGGCAATTGTCGCGCACTTTGAGCGATTTGAATGCTAAAGTCGATCGAGAAACCAGCGAAACGGCAATTCGTGCAGGAATCGGCAAGGTTTTGCCTGATTTGGCAGGTTTACCTGCAACTTGGCACGAGTGTAGTGTGGCATTTAGCGCTGATAATTTGCCTGTAGTGGGGCCGATCGCCGATCGCCCTGGATTGAACGTTTTTTCGGGTCTCAGCAATCCTTTGGCTATTGTACCTGCTTTGGCTGAGCGATTTGCTAATTGGGCGGGGGGAGAAGAAGATAGGGCGATCGAGCTTTTGTCTCCCGATCGATTTGCTTAAAAATGATATCATGTCCGGCCTGATTGAGACTTGTATGAATTTTGTAGGGGCGGGTTCACTAACAATAATTGCCTATAATCTACAATCTCATAAACCCGCCCCCCCGATACTTTTATCTCCTCTCAGTTGAATTGTCCGCGATGAAATTCTGTCGCGTGGTGGGGGCGGGTTTATGTAGATTGTTAGTCTGGATGATAGATTGTTGGTGAAACCCGCCCCTACAAGTATTGTGCTTATTTTACCGGACATGACTAATGACTACTGACGACTGACTACGGACTACTGACTACTAACTAAAAAAGGCAGGGCGACAATAAATGTAGTACCTTTGCCGATCGCACTTTCCACACTTATTGTACCGCCGTGCAGGTCAACTATGTGTTTGACAATGCAGAGTCCCAAACCCGATCCTTTAATGTTGCCTACATTAGCACCCCGTTCAAACTGCTGAAATAGTTTTTCTTGATATTCCGCTGTCATCCCAATTCCCTCATCTCGAACGCACAAAATTATTTGTTGGTTTTCGCAGCTTAACTCTAAACTGACATTGCCACCGTTTGGAGAATATTTAATGGCGTTGGAAAGCAAATTAGTCAGAAGGTGGTGCAGTAGTTTGGCGTCAAGATTGGCGTGCAGCGGATTTGTGTGACTGCGGAAATGTATTAGGTGTTTGTCGGTGACGATAGGTTGCAGTTCTTCTAAAATAGAATTGCATAAATCCGTCGCATTAATCGGATTTAAATTTAAGGAAATTTTGCCTGATTCGGCTTTGCTAAGCATTAAAATATCTTCCAGCAACCCACTCATATTACTGACGGCTTTTTTTATGCGATCGACATTTTTATGGGTGGTTCCGGCGCTTCTCTGCAAGTCGCTATCTTCTAGCATTTCCGCCGATAATTGTATGGTAGTTAAAGGAGTGCTTAAATCGTGGTAAGCCATTGAAATAAAGCGGGCTCTATTTTCGCTTTTTTCTGCTGCTAACGCCATTAAATTTTTCAAACTCACTGCTTCTTGATGTTTGCTCAGTGCTATCTTGATAGTGGCGTGCATTTCTCTTTCTTTAAAAGGTTTGAGCAGGTAGCCGTAAGAACCCGTATTTTCGGCTCGCTGCAAAGTTTCGTCGTCAGCATAGGCAGTTGTATAGATAATTGGTATATCTAATTCTTGATTAATTATTGCTGCTGTTTCTATGCCGTCAATGTCGCCTTTGATAACTATGTCCATTAAAATTAAATCTGGTCTTAGTTCGCGGGCGCGCTGGATGGCATCCGCTCCAGAAGAAACGATATCGGCAATTTGATATCCCAATTTTTCTAATTTAGGGGATAAGTTTTTAGCAATTAACAGTTCGTCTTCGACAATCAAAATCTTAATTGGTTTTTCGACCAAGCTCATATTGTTACAATCTTTGAAAGTAGTTTAACTCGTTAAATTTTAAGTGAAAGGATGTACCAACTTCTCTGGATATTTCGATTGTTCCTTCTAACTGCTCGGTTAAAGTGCAGACAACTTGAAACCCCATCGAGTGAGTTTTCCGAAAATCTAAGTTTTGAGGAAAGCCAATGCCGTTGTCCTTAACTAAAAGGTTGATTTCTCGATCGCCCGTTTGATAGCATTCTACACTAACTGTACCAGTTGTGCCATCAGGAAAAGCGTGTTTTAGCGTATTTGAAACCAATTCATTGGCAATTAAACCGCAGGGAGTAGCAGTTTCAAGATTTAGGGATATTGGCTCAGCTAATACCTGCAACTGAATTCGGTTGTTGCTAATATTGTAAGAGTGAAACAAGTTACTTACCAAGTCTTCGAGATATTCGCCAAAATTAATTTGCGCTAGGTTAGTCGAACGGTACAGTTTTTCGTGAATCAGAGCCATAGAATAAAGGCGATTCTGACTTTCTTCAAACATTTTGCTGACTTGGGGGTCGGCAACTGTGTTCGATTGCAATTCTAACAGACTGGCAACTACACAGAGGTTGTTTTTGACGCGGTGGTGAATTTCTTTGAGCAAAATTTCTTTTTCTCTGAGGGAGTTTTTCAAATTTGCTTCTGCTTGTTTGCGATCGCTCAGTTCAGCTTGCAGTTGCTGGTAAAGTAGAGATTGCTGAATCGCGATCGCCAATTGATTTACCAACTGCTGAAATAAATTGATTTCCGATTCTTGCCACTCACGAGGGCGATCGCATTGGTGGGCTATTAGCAATCCCCAAATTTGGCTGTGCTGAATAATCGGCACTACTAACTTGGCCCTAACTTGAATCTGTTTCATAAACTGGGCCATACAAGGTGTAAGGGAGGGATCATCTAGTTGGGAGATCGCACAAATTCGCCCTTGCAAATAAAGCTGAGAACTTTGGGCCGGAAAAACCTCTTCGCCAAAACATTTATCCACCAGTTGGCTGCATCCTTCTGCAACGGCTTCAGCAATGACTCGCCCGCCATTTTCGGGTAAAAGTTGATAAACCAAAACTCGATCGGCTAATAATACTTGCTGGAGTTCGGCAACGGTAGTGTTGAGAATTTCCTCTAATTGCAAAGACTGGCGCACACGACGGGCGATCGCCTCCACAAGCCTTTCTTGCTCGAACTGCTGCCCCCTAGCGAGTTCGGCATATTTAGAATTGCTGATATCCGCGGCATAACCAATAATTTCGATCGGAACACCTCTGCTATCAACCAATAGTTTGAGTTCCGTCCTTAGCCAGCGGTAACTTCCGTCTTGGTGTAGAAAACGATACTCGCAAATGCAATTTTTTTCCTCAGACAAATCCGAAAAATTTACTAAAAATTGTGGCCGATCTTCAGGATGAATCCGGCTCGACCAAAATTTACAATCTGCTAACAATTCTTGGGGGTCGTAGCCAACGATTGTCTGAACGTTGTCGCTGATGTAAGTAGTACAAAAGTCCCCCATCGGTGCGGCTGTAAAAATTACCGCCGGATTAGAACCCAGTAAAAATTGCAGGCGTTCTTTTAACTGCTGAAATTCCATTTCTGCTCGCTTACGATAACTGATATCTTCGATCGCCCCCATGCTGTAGAGAGGAATGCCCTCGCGATCGCGGATCAGCGTCACCGTCAAGTTTGCCCACATCAGCTCGCCATTCTTCTTAATCAAGCGTTTTTCCCTTTGGAAGCGAGAAATCTTGCCACAGATCAACTGCTTGACTTCCTCTACATCTGCGTGTAAATCTTCTGGATGCGTGAGTTCACTAAAAGTCGTGCTAGCCAACTCCGAATCGCTGTAGCCCAACATCTGGCGGTGAGCTTCATTCACTTTGATCGTGCGGAAGTCGCGCACGCTTGCCAAACCAAGCGCGATCGGAGCATCGTCAAATAAGTTGCGAAACTTTTCCTCGCTCTTTTGCAGTGCAGCTTCTGCGTGTTTGCGAGCGGTAATGTCTCGGGCTACCCACATCACCCGATCGAGCTCCAGGGGCGAAATACTGGCATCAAACCAAAATAACTTGCAGCCAATTTCCATGCTGTATTCAACTCTGTGGGTTTGCCCAGATGCCAATGTTTGGCGAATGTGGGCTAGGGCAAAATTAGCTTCCGCTTCTGGGAAGATTTCGGCGAGGGTTTTCCCCAGCACTTCAGGAGCCGGTTTATACAGCAGTTCGGGAGCCGTGGGGGCGATTTTGAGGTAGCGGCCGCTTGCGTCGAAAACCAGGACGATATCCGTCATGGCGTTAAACAGCGCCAGCAGTTCGGCTTCGGAGTTTTGGAGTTTTTCTTCGGTCAATTTGCGATCGGTAATGTCAGTGTCAGTGCCAGTCAGGCGGAAAGCCCTGCCAGAAGCCGATCGAATCGCGCTGCCGCGGGCTAGTATCCAGCAGGTGCTGCCGTCTTTACGCACCATCCGGTGTTCTACTTCATAAATTTCTGTCAAACCTTCTAAATAAGCATTTACTGCTTGGGCGACGGCAACTCGATCGTCGGGATGAACGTGAGATGCCCAATTTTCCATGCGGTTAGGAATCTCTGTGTCTTGATAGCCCAACAAAGCTTTCAAAGAGGGAGCAATGTAGATTTCATCGGTTTGCAAATTCCAGTCCCAAACCCCCACTTTGCCGGCCGATACTGCCAGTTCGTACCATTGTGTCCGCTGCTGCACTCTCAGTTCTAACTCTGCATTGAGCTGCTGCAAAGCGATTTCTGCTTGTTTGCGATCCGTGACATCCCTGCCTGCAGCTTGATACTCGACGATTTGTCCGCTCTCGTCAAATATAGCCCGATCGATCCACTGGTGCCAGCGAATTTCCCCGCTCGGCAAAATTACTTGGTGCTCGCAGGTAAAAATAGGGTTGTCGGGAGACACAGAAGTATATTGCTGTTGAAAAAATTCTCGGTCTGCTTCTGGCAGCAGCGACATGAAGCATTTGCCTAGTAAGTCGATCGGCTGCACGCCGAAATAACGGCAATAAGCTTGATTGACAAAAGTTATTTTACCGTCTGGGAGGTAGCTGCAAATCAGTTCGGTTTGGTCTTCCACAATCGCCAGGTAGCGCGCCTCGCTCTGCCGCAGGGTATTTTCGGCATTTTGGCGATCGCTGACTTTTTCTAGTTCACAATTGCCCTCTAACAGTTCGCATTGTTCCTGGAGTTTTGCCACTTCTTGGTGCAGTGCCTCGCTCCAGCTATACATTGCTGGACGAATACTTTTTTCACTGATTAAACCTACTGGCTGACCCAGTTCATCTACAATTGGCAAGCAATCAATCGAGTATTGACAAAATAGCTTGAATGCGGTAGTAATATCTGTAAATTCTGATTCTTTTAAAACAATTAAATTCCGCGTCATTGCGTCGGCAACTTTCATGCCTTGCCATCCATATTCGGTCGCAGCTAAGTTGAGCACATCTTCCGGGCTTAGCAGTCCGACTAGCTGATTTTTATCGACAACTAAGACGCAACTAATAAATGCTTTTACAGTTTCGTTTGAGTCGGGAAATGCAGGTGAATTAGGCAGTGGGCAATGGTTGTTCGTCCGACGCATCAGGGCGATCGCCTCTGGGAGCGAAGTTGAGGGCCCAACCATCACAGGATGGCGATCGACAGCTTCGTCGGGCGATCGTAAATTGACCGACAAATTAGCAAGTTCCATTAGTCTTGGTGAAAAAGTATTGTTAATTAACTTTAGCAACACTTGTAGTCATCAGCCAGATGACTGATGACTGATGACCGATGACCTGCCTTATATTCGGCCAAGGAGCAGATAAGTTTTCATTGCCCCTTTGCCCTTAACTTCAATAGTTCCCCGCTCCTGAAATACATATTTGTGTTCCAATAACTTATAAGTAGTTTCGCTCACTTGAATCCGCCAAGGCAAACCGTGAGATTCCATGCGGGAAGCAATATTTACTGTGTCGCCCCACAAATCGTAAATAAACTTTTTTATGCCAATTACTCCAGCCACAACCGGGCCGCTGTGAATGCCGATGCGGATGCTAAAATATTTATTATGGCTAGCATTAAATCGGGCTATTTCTGCTTGCATATCTAGCGCCATTTGGGCGATCGCCTCTGCGTGGTCTGCCCTGGGTTCAGGGAGCCCTCCAACCGCCATGTATGCGTCGCCGATGGTCTTGATTTTCTCTAACCCATGCCGTTCGCACAAAAGGTCAAATCCTGAAAAAATCTGATTCAGAAGATCCACCAGTTCGATCGGATTCATGACGGCAGACAAAGCAGTAAACCCCACAATGTCAGCGAACAAAACAGTCACTTCTGGAAAGTATTCGGCAATAGTAGTTTCGTTTTGCTTGAGGCGTTCTGCTATTGCCTTGGGCAAGATATTTAACAGCAGCTTTTCTGATTTTTCTTGTTCTTCCCGCAGGGCATCTTCTGCTTGCTTGCGTTCCGTAATGTCATGGTAACTCCAGACTCGGCCGATAATTTTATCTCCCAACCGCTGCGGTTGCGAATAGCGTTCAAAAAATCTGCCGTCCTGAAATTCCAACAAGTCGTAACTTTCGGCTTCTGGCTGATCGTAAAGCGATTCTATTCTCTCTTGAAATGTTTGGGCGTCTTTGAGTTGATTCAGGAAAAAGGCGATCGTTGTGGCGTCATTTCGGAGTGCCATCACTTCGTTAGGTAGGCCCCACATTTCCACAAATTCTCGATTGAAAGTGACTATTTTTCCGCTCCTGTCAGTAGCTAAAATACCGTCAGCAGTAGAATCAAAAGTTGCTTGCAGCAGGGATACAGATTTTGCTAGGGCGTCCTCGGCCATTTTTCGAGCAGTAATGTCTCGCAAAATAGCGCGAATCGCTACTAGCGAACCTTCCGCAAATTTACAGCTTATGCTGCCTTCTAGCAAAATTTGTTCGTGATTTTTAGTAATAAATATTGTTTGAATAGAGTCAGGATACAATGTATTTTCATTGACCGTTTTTTTGGTAATAGCTTTATAGAATATATCCAGAGACTCAGGCGAGCTGTTCGGATGAATGATATCAAAAACAGTCATTTGAGCAATTTCTGCTTCGGTGTAGCCCAGAGTTTCCCGCCAAGCCCGATTTACATACAAAAAATGACCGTCCGCTCCTATACTTTGAATTAAGTCAGTAGCATTTTCAAATAAGTCTCGCAGTTGTTCTTCGCTTTCCCGCAAAGCTATTTCAGCTTGCTTGCGCTTAATGAATTGACCAATTTGGCTACCGATTGTTGCCATGGTTTGGAGCAATTCTTCATCAAAACACTGCACTTCCCTGCTGAATAAAATCATCACGCCCAAAACAGACCGGGCCGATTGTTCCGCCTCGTAGCCACCCAAAATTGGGAAACCAAAAGCTCCGTGCAGCCCTTCTTCAGCAGCGATTTCTCGGCGCAGACAACTGTCACTTTTTGTGACATCTGCAATCCACTGAGCTGAACCGCTAGCCCAAACGAAACCGGGCAATCCTTCGCCAAATGCACAGGTCATTTGTTCGGTAAATTCTGCAAATTTGGGGATCGAAAGTGAGCGTTTTGTCCAACTGGCGACACAGCGAAGCAAATTGGGAGCGGAAACCGCAGTTATTCTCTTAGTTTCTGACAGCAGTTTTTCCCCGGATTCTGGCATCCAAAGTTCGACGGTATCCCATCCCAAGCTGTCGCAAATTACAGGGAGAATTGCTGCTATAGCTTTTTTGATTGTTTCGGATGCCGACAGGATGCGAGTAGCGATGTACTGAGTTATTTGTCGCTTGCGGGCGCGCTGTTTATCTGTGACATCGCGGCCGATGTACACGAAATCTTGAAGGGTGGGCAAAGAACTAGAAATGCCTTGAATGTCAGTCGAAATAGCCGTACAGGAAAACGAAACTGTTAGTTTTTCTCCGGTTTTTGCCGTGCAAATTACTTCGGCATTAGTTTGCGATTGTTGAGGCTCATCTGGGCTAACTGCTTGCAAAGAGGAGCCAAAAGCAGCAAGAGCGTCTATTTGCTGGCCTACTAATTCTGATTCGCTGTAACCGAACAAATCTTGAGCCGCTTGATTGACTTTTTTAATCTTTCCCGATGCTGTTGTTACCAATAAAACTTCGGCCATTGAAGTAATAATTTTTTCAACATAATTATTAGTAGCGGCTAAGGTACTCAATAAAATATCCATTTCATTGGTAGCTTGCACTAGAGTTTGTTCTAAAGCCATCCTGTCGCTTACGTCTTGAAAAAATATAATTAATCTCTGATAATTTTCGTCATTGCTAAACTCCACGATATACATATCAAAATAAAGCCGCGAACCATTTTCTAATAGTCGCGTCATCGCTTTTAATTCAAAATTTGGCAAACGTTTTTCAAAAATATCGATTAAAATTTCTTCAGTTCCCACTAATTCGGGAAAGGGAATGCGAACATCGTTGCCGGCGACTACTTCCTCGGGACAGTCGGCAAACTGCTGCACTTGTAGAGAGATTTCTTGGATAAAAAAGTTTTTATCCAGTGCTAGGTACTCCAAGTGGTGGGGAACTAACAGTTTTTTTAACAAGGTTTTCATGTGAGATTTTTCTTATTGAATGCGCCCTAGGGATTGAATTATCTAAAATCAATCTATTTATCTCTGTTTATTAAATGGAATTCTGACTAAAAAGGTAGTGCCTAGCCCTATCTCGCTGGAAAACTCGATTTGACCTCCATGCAAATCTACACACTGCTTGACTATGGATAAACCCAGTCCTGTACCGGGTATTTTTTCGACATTTTTGGCTCGATAATAAGATTCAAAGAGTTGTTCTTGGTCTTCGAGAGGAATGCCAATGCCTGCGTCTTTAATTTTAAATGTGGCTTCTTCATTATTCTGACAATTTAATTCAAAATAAATATTGCTGTCGAGGGGCGAATATTTGACTGCATTTGACAGCAAATTTGTCAAGATGTGTCGCAGCAATTTGGGATCTAGTGCGGGCAACTGTTCCGTTTCCTGTAAGTTGGTATCATCTTTTTTCGCTGGCGTAACTAATTCTTGATAAATAAAGTTAATTGTATGATTTTTCCCATAACTAATTTTAATGAATTCTACTAACTCGCTGCAAAATTTTTTTAAGTCAACTGGTGCGGGATAGAATTCGAGTTTTCCTGCTTCGGCGCTGCTGAGCAACCGCACGTCATCTAATAGCTGAGCCATTTGTTGAGATGCTGATTTAACGTGTTGCAGGTATTGTTGTTTTTCCGCGTGGGTGATATCGTCGCCGTAGTCTTGGAGGATTTTAGTAGCAAATAATACTGTACTTAAAGGATTGCCAAATTCGTGAGCAATCATCGAGAAAAAACGAGATTTTACCTGTCTGAGTTCTTGCTCTTTTGCCAAAGAGCGGCGAATTTCTATTTCTTGTTGTTTGCGTTCTGTGATGTCCCTACCTATATAAATGAAATCGTAAAGTCCCTCTAATTCTGTCTGAACTGCCGAACAGGAAAATTCTACCCAAATTTTTTCTCCTGCTTTAGTAGTGCAGACTATTTCTAGTTCTCTACGTAGCTCTTTTTGAGACAAAATATATCGGTGGCGAGCTTGGTAAATTAATGTTTCTTCGACTACTATTATGGACAGGGGGTTGCCGATTAATTCTGCTTCGTTATACCCAAATAACCATTGGGCAGATTGATTGATTTTTTTGATATTTCCTAATGTTGTTGTCACCAACAAAGCATCACCCATCGAACGAATAACTTTATCTATATAATCTTTAGAAGCGGCTAAGGCACTAACCAAAAGATTAGCTTCATTCGCCCTCTGAATCAACGATTGCTTCATGACCATCTTTTCGGTGGTATCTTCAATCAAAATTAGCAATTTACTTGGGACATCTTCTTGTTCTTCTTCATATTTGATAGCCAACATATCAAAGTATAAAGGGCGGTTTGGGTCGGCAAACCGAGCGATACCTTTGACTTCAAAACCGGGCAGCCGTCCCATAATGATGGACATGAGGATATTTTCAATGCCAATCAGTTCGGGAAAACTCAGGCGAGCATCTGCACCGGGTATAGCCTGGTCCGGAATATCAGCATAATGCTGCACTTCGGCGGAGGTTTCCTGAATGATGAAATGGTGATTTACTAGAAAATACTGTGTTTGTCGCGGGCCTAACAGCTTTCTTAACAGGAGGTTCATACTTGTTCTACCATTGTGTAAGCTAGTTTGTAGAAAATTTCGTCAACGTCTTTGCCTGTTTTAGCAGATGTTGTGTAAACTCCTATTACTTTGTCTTGACTTATCGAATGGGACATTTCCACTAGCAGCGCCAATTTTTCCTCGTCAATCAAGTCTACTTTGTTCAAAGCGACGATAATTGACCCTTTAGGATTGACTGAAGAAAAAAGCTGAATGTGTTCGGAGATTCGCTCAACTGTTTCGGAGCGGCTGACATCGGCAACGATTAAAACGCCGCTAGCTCCCTGCAAGTAAGTCGGTGCTATTCCTTTGAATTTTGTATGCCCTTCTAAGTCCCAAATCAGCAACTTTGCAGTGACGTTTTCCCGCTGTTTTATCCCTTCTAATTCTACGATTTTGCTGGAAATTTTTACTCCTACTGTGGAGAGGTATTGGTCGCTGAATTGCCGATCGACAAAACGGCGGATTAGGCTAGTTTTACCCACGCCGAAATCCCCAATCATGCACATTTTTTTAGATATAGTAACTGACATAATTAGTTGCTGTTTATGGTCTTAGTTATTGGTTCAAATAGCACACATCTGCTTAAAAGTAGCGGTTGATTGGGTTCCAAGCCGGAAGGAGGATGTGGGCTGCCAATCGCGACAAGGCGCTTGGGGTCAGCACCTTGCCGCACTAAAGCCTCTTGCACTGCTGTGGCACGCTGGAGTGACAACCGTTGATTTGTGGCAAGTTCCCCAGTTCGATCGCTGTGCCCAATTATCTTAATATGTTTTTGAGGATATTGATCCATGAAATTTTTGACACTGGCGATGATTTCTCCGTATGTAGGGTCTAATTTTGCCGTTCCTGGCTGGAAGTAAATGCGGCTTGTAATTTTCAGCGGCTCTAATTTAATTGTGCTAATCACCGATTGAACACCGGGAATTTGCTTCAGGGACTGAGCTATTTTCTGTGCGTCTGCACCATCTCTAACGCTACCCTCTACTGTCACTTTACGATCGCCATACCGCGTAGAAATAGAAAGGCCCTCTTTCTGATTCAAAACTGCGGTAATCCGCTGTACCTCAGCCGCCGTCAAAACTGGATCTGGGGGGACATCTACAGCTAGAATTCTATTATCTAATTGCAATTTCGGTGCAGTTGATGCGGCTATTTTTGCAGCTTGTGCCCGCAATTCTTGATTTGGCAACTTTCCGGTTAGCTTTAAAGTTTTGCCATCAACTGTAACATCTAAGCGGTAAACTGCTAATTGGGGAGTGGATGCTAAAGCTGCGATGGCATTTGCTTCGAGGCGACGGTAAATGTTGCTGCGATACTGAGAAATTCCCCAAGGTACTAAGATTAAGCTCAGGGCGGCTAAACTGATAGCCGCTAGGGCGATCGGGGGTTTTGTTGATTTTTCCCTTTGCAGCGGGTCGAATAAACTTTTTATGCACGGGTGCAGCGAATCCGGTATAGTACCGGGGTCGCCGTTAAACTCGTGAATTACTTTAGCATAATTAAGGATGAGATTACTAACTGTTTGCCGCAGTTTGTTGATGAAAGACTGTGGCGGTTCTCCTTTAATCACGACTGCCATGTAGCAATATCCCGCTACTTCGAGCATAATTTTTGAGTCGCCGTATTCAATTTGATTTAGTTCGGAAACTTCTCCGGGCTGCACGATGCACTCGTTAACAAAGCTGCGAATAGCGGTGAGCATTCCTGCTACCATTTCTGATTCTAACTGGTAGCTTTCTGAGTTTTGAAATTCGGAAATTATCAAGCCTGATGCTTTATGAATTAAGAATGCTGCTTGGACGGTAAAGGGTATTGATTCTTTGAGGATTAATTCGGCTTCGGAGACTCCTTGTACTTTGGAGCGAATTTTGCGCTGAACTCCTTCAACGCTGAGGGCGTTTGACACTTTTTCATTGATTGTCTTGATAGCTTCTGCCATGTATCGGGAAATAGTATTGCCAATTACGGGATAGAGGGCATCCACCATTGCGTCGCGTTCGAGTTCAATTTGGGCTGTAATCGCTTTGCCCATTTCCGGGGCGAGGGCTTGAGCGATCGACTCTTGGTCAAGGCGAATTTGCTCTTTAATTGCCAGACCAATTTCTGGGGCGATCGCCTTAGCAATATCCGCTGGCGAATTAACTATTTGTTGAGCAAGTGCGTCGGGAAGCAGCTCAGCTATTGCCGCACTCATTGCCGACTTGTTTTCGACAGTTTTTGCCCTAATCACTTCGTCAATAATCGGCACGATCGCCTTAACAACTTCTTCCCTGGAATCGGCGACTTTGCGACTGAGAATTTCTGCGATCCAAGGTAACATCAACTCAATCAACTCTTGGGGATCGTAGATTTGGTGCTCCAATTTTCCTAATTTATCGTCGATTGTTGCCATCAGGTGGCGCACACCCGGCAAATCGTTTTCTGCCAGCAGATTTTTGACTTGCTCGATATCTGATATTTTTGAGCCAAAAATCAGATTTTGCAGCGTTTCCATCGCGCTGTCTGCTTCATTTAAATCCTGTTTAATTTGACCTAATATTTCTGCTGGCTGCGATCTCGTTGTCGGCTGTTCTACCAAGTTTGGCATCGATTGAAGCGAAGAAGCAACCACCGGATCTAAATATGCAGTTGATGGTGGATCTGAGACTTTGGAAAATATGGGATTATGGGAAATTTCCGAGGATTTTGACTCGGAATCGGTTGCGGAAACATCTTGTTGCGGATGGAACCCCTGGGATTTTTGAGCCTCTACGTAATGTAGAGAATCTTTTATTGTCAAGTTAGACAATGCTTCGACAGGCTGTGATTCCTCCTCCAAATCCGGCTGGGCGATCGCGGAAACATCTATAGTTTTAGCTGAGGAATAGTCTTTTTCCAGTTCTGAAGTGTTGAGTTTTTGAGTAGCGAATAGCAAACTTTTGAACTCATCTTTAACATCCCACGAATCGCCAGACTCCGGTTGGTGAGATCCAGTTTCGGGTACACTCGCTGCAACTTCCTCTGGCGCTTGCTCAGAAATACCCAACAAATCCATCAACCCGCCGAGGGCCCCAGCTTGATTATTTTTGTCGCTGCTGTCATCTTCGGGCTCTGCATTTTGCTGGTTGGAGCCTGCAATAATTTTGAGATCGACTAACAGATTCAGCAAGGGTTCTAGCTGGGTTGCTGCATGGGAAGCAGACTCGTCAGGTTGAGAAACAAAACCCTCTAACTCATTTTCGTCAGCCGGATTTTCTTTCGGTAAAGCCATGCGTTATTATCCGTTATGGTGGCGCTCCGGCAACAGAAACTCGGTATTTAACTTATTATCCGCAACGCCTTTAAGTTCGGGGACAAATTCTGTTCCTTTGAGCCTCATGCCGAGTTCAAACAGAATTTCTGCCATGTCGTCTCTAGAAACTTTAACATCTCTGAGCATAGAAAAGCGACGATCGAGTTCTTCAAAAACCTGTGTTTTCAAAGTGCGGGTTTCTTCAGATAGTCGCTCTCTGGTTTGGGAGAGTTCGTCACGCAGCGAACTGGTTTGATTGTCTATAGCCTCGTCGAGGGCTTCCATGCTGCTGGAGAATTTGCGGTTAATGCGATCGACTTGCTGGCGGATGTCTGCGCTTTCTTCTTGGGTGTTTGAGGTGAGCGATTTAACTTTCTTTTCTAGCGAATCAACTGCAGCCCTCATTTCTCCTGAAAGAACTGTTTTTACTTGTTCGATGCGAGTTTGCATATCTTGCTGCATCATCGACAAGTCGGAATCTATTTTATCGAAGCGATTATCGTATTCTCTAAGCTGCGCTCCGAAAATTATATCGCGAATCTGGTCGATATTTCCCAGCCGTTCGCGCATTTCTTCTTTAGTTATTTCGGCCATAATACCTGGAATCTCCGGAGATGGTGAGTTTAAGAACTGTGCTAGTGATTTACTACCGTTGTTGGTGGCACTAGCTTTTTTGAGTGGGCGGGCTTTTATTGTTTGAACTCTCACCCCTGCGTCGGGGATGGGATTTTTTAGAGTCTTGACTCTAAATATCCTGAGATTCAAATTTTTGAGCCTGGTCTTGTCACCAAAAATGGCGGTTGGCTATCCTTGGCTTGCAGCAAGCTCATAGAAGCGTTGATTTTGCTGCTATACAGCACAGCGGGTAGGTTTTAATGTCTTGACTGACATCCTCAATCATATCCCATCTTGACAGTGCCTCATACGACAGCGGTGGAGTCCCGGCAAAAAGCAGGCGGGCGCGCTCCACGTGCCATTATATATAATATATAACTCAAAACCTGCACCGATCGATCGCCGATCGGCTCGGAGGGATGCTGCCTTTGAGCAGAAAGCACTTAGGAGCGCGAATTAAATAATTTACACAAGTTTTTGGGGAGTAGGGGTTGGGCTTATAGCCCGCCCTTTCTGGACGGGCGGGACGCCCATCCCACAAGAACCATCACGCATTGTAAGTTATTTAATTCTCATTCCTTATAAAGTCGAACTCGGCCGAGCTCTCCCCCTCGAATCCTCTTCTCCTGCGATCGCCCTATAAAAATTCATAGGGCCCGATCGACAGCGATCGGACCCAATAATATGAGAGCTTTGTTTTTTCTAACAAACGAGATGTGTTTCCGGTGGAGAACTTTTACTTACTAGGGTTTACAACTTGTGCAGCTTTACTGTTAATCCGCAACTACAACTACGTCTGACTCGACTGCGGTTTGGCTTGACTGCTCGATCGGCAGTTCGCCACTATTTCAAGTTGTGTTCGGTTAATTTCTGCTGCGCCTGGGAATCTAGACCGGAGACACCATGTCTATATCCTCGAACTTTCTTTCTAAATATAGCGACCTCCTTTCTCTTCCTGTCCCGGTGTCTATTATTAAGTTAGCATGAGCTTTCCGAGGAGTAAAGCACTATTTGCAAAACTTGATAGGTCTTTACATTACTAAGTATAATGATATGAATATCCAAATAGATGTAAGTTAGCACTCACGCACTCGCCCACAAAGAAACCGGGTTTTTTCACCGAGATTGAGGATTTTAAGCAAGTATTTTGGTTGAAAAACCCGGTTTCTGGACACCCGTGCAAAAGTCCTATAAATTCTATTGTTGCTACATCTTTACATTCTTAACAGTTCTTGTCATGACTATTTCTCCTAAGTTTCTCAGTGGTAGCCAAATCCGCCAAACATTCCTCGACTTTTATGCCCAGCGGGGACATAAGATATTGCCGAGTGCTTCTTTGGTGCCCGAAGATCCGACAGTGTTGCTGACGATCGCCGGAATGCTACAATTCAAGCCGATATTTCTCGGACAGCGCACCCCCGAATCACCGCGCGCCACGACTTCTCAAAAGTGCATCCGCACCAACGACATCGAAAACGTCGGCCGCACCGCCCGCCACCACACGTTTTTTGAGATGTTGGGTAACTTCAGTTTCGGGGATTATTTCAAGAAACAGGCGATCGCCTGGGCGTGGGAACTTTCCACGGAAGTTTTCGGTTTACCAGCGTCGAATTTGGTTGTTAGTGTTTTCCGAGAAGATGACGAAGCTTTTGCAATTTGGCGCGATGAAATTGGCATTCCGGGCGATCGGATTCAGCGCATGGGAGAAGATGACAATTTCTGGCAATCCGGCCCGACAGGCCCCTGCGGCCCGTGTTCGGAGATTTACTATGATTTCCACCCAGAAAGAGGCGACAATATTGACCTCGAAGATGATAGCAGATTTATTGAATTCTACAACCTGGTTTTCATGCAGTACAATAAGGATGCAGAGGGCAATTTAACACCGCTGCAAAATCAAAATATTGATACTGGGTTGGGACTGGAACGGATGGCGCAAATCCTCCAGAAAGTCCCCAATAATTACGAAACAGATTTGATTTTTCCGATCATTCAATCGGCGGCAGAAATTGCCGGGATTGATTACCACAATAGCGATGAAAAAGTCAAGATTTCGCTGAAAGTAATTGGCGATCACATTCGGGCTGTGGTGCACATGATTGCGGACGAAATTCGCGCGTCGAATGTGGGTCGGGGTTACATTTTGCGCCGGTTAATTCGCCGGGTGGTCCGCCACGGGCGACTGATTGGAATTCAGGGCGAATTTACGGTGCGGGTAGCTGAAAGTGCGATCGCCCTTTCGGAAGCAGCTTATCCGAACGTGCGGCGGCGGGAAGCTCAAATTAAGGCGGAATTGGCAAGGGAAGAGGCGCAGTTTCTCAAGACTTTGGAACGCGGAGAGAAGCTGCTGGAGGAAATTGTCGATCGCACAAAACAGCAAGCAAACAAACAAATCAGCGGTCAAGATGCTTTCACTCTTTACGATACCTACGGTTTTCCCTTAGAACTGACTCAAGAAATTGCTGAGGAACAGGGAATTACGGTGGATTTGGACGGCTTTGAAGCGGCGATGGAGGAACAGCAAACTCGCGCTAAAAATGCTCGCCAAACAATCGATTTGACTGTGCAGGGTTCTTTGGATAAGTTGGCTGAAACAATCCAGGGAACTGAGTTTGTCGGTTATGCTGAATTGTCGAGTTTAGCTGAGGTGGAAGTTATCTTAGTTGACGGCAAATCTGTGGAAGAAGCAGCCGCAGGCACTGAGGTACAAGTTGTTTTGAACCAAACACCGTTTTATGCAGAATCCGGCGGACAAATTGGGGATAAAGGTTATTTGAAAAGCGGAGATAATGGTGATGGTTTGTTAGTAAGAGTTGATGATGTGAAGAAGGAATCAGATTTCTTCGTGCATTTCGGCTTTGTGGAACGGGGAACGCTGAGAGTTGGCGATAGTATTACTGCGAAGATTGACAATAGCGGTCGCCGCCGAATTCAGGCCAACCACACAGCAACTCACTTATTACAATCAGCTTTGCGGAAAATTGTGGACGATTCGATTTCGCAAGCTGGTTCGCTGGTATCGTCAGAAAGATTGCGGTTTGATTTCAATTCTCCGCGCGCTGTCACAGCAGAAGAGTTGCAGAAAATTGAGGATTTAATTAATAGTTGGATTGCTGAGGCCCACGCTGCGGAAGTTGCGGAAATGCCGATCGCCCTTGCCAGAGAAAAAGGCGCGACTGCGATGTTTGGCGAGAAGTACGGCGATGTGGTGCGGGTTATCGATTTTCCCGGCGTTTCGATGGAATTGTGCGGCGGAACTCACGTCAGCAATACCGCAGAAATCGGGCTGTTTAAGATTGTTTCCGAAGCGGGGGTAGCGGCGGGAACTCGCAGGATTGAAGCGGTTTCCGGTCAAGCTGTTTTGGACTATTTGAATGTGCGGGATAAGGTGGTGCGCGATTTGGGCGATCGATTTAAGGCGAAGCCTGAAGAATTGCCGAACCGGATTACTAATTTGCAGAATGAGTTGAAGGATACTCAGAAACATTTGGCTGCTGTGAAGTCGGAATTGGCGATCGCAAAATCCGACCAGTTGCTGAGTGCGGCTGAGGAGCTCGGCGAATTCAAAATCATTGTAGCTCAATTGGGTGATGTGGATACAGAAGCGCTGAAAACTGCGGCGGAAAGATTGCAGCAAAAGTTAGGAAATGCTGCGGTTGTTTTGGCCTCAATTCCTGAACCGGATAAGGTAAGTTTGGTGGCTGCTTTTAGTCCAGAAGTCAATAAGAAAGGATTGCAAGCTGGCAAGTTTATCGGGGGAATTGCTCAAATTTGTGGCGGAAAAGGCGGCGGGCGGCCGAATTTGGCGCAAGCTGGGGGACGCGATGCAAGTAAGTTGCAGGAAGCCTTGGAAAGTGCTCGCAATTTGTTAGTTGAAGGGTTGGGTTAATTACTCGGATCAGGTGATTTCGGGGAAACTGTAGGGGCGGGTTCACCAACCATAATCGTCAATAATCGACAATCTCGAAAACCCGCCCCCACCCAACCATAAATCACACTGTACATAGTCCTCGTAGGGGCGGGTTCACCAACCATAATTGCCACAAATCGACAATCTCAAAAACCCGCCCCCACC
>NZ_JAUBOR010000026.1:55184-70771 GCF_036700305.1 Microcoleus sp. Z1_A1 | reverse complement strand
CGTAGGGGCGGGTTCACCAACCATAATTGCCACAAATCGACAATCTCAAAAACCCGCCCCCACCCACTAAGAATCATGATGTACATAGTCCTCGTAGGGGCGGGTTCACCAACCATAATTGCCACAAATCGACAATCTCAAAAACCCGCCCCCACCCAACGAAAAATACCAACCTACATTTTCCGATGCGATGAAAATTCCAGGTTGATGTGGGTTATCGGTGGTGGGGGGCGGGTTTATCTAGATTGTTAGTATTTGTTAGATATTGTTGGTGGAACCCGCCCCTACAAAATCTGGGTAAAAGTATTGTACAAAAAACTCGGGTTTTTCCCCACAAAAAATGTACAATATCCCAAACATGGGTAGTGCATCGAAAGGGCGATCGCATTTTATCAAGCAGCTAGTGAAGTTTACACCCGCCCTGCTTTCCCGCAACAATGGGCGATGACTCAAAATAATTTGGCAAATGCTTACCAAGATAGAATCAAAGGAGAACAGGGTGAGAATACAGTTGCCGCCGCCATAATCCCGGTTCCGGGCGGGTGATTTGCCCGCCCCAGAAAAAGATTAGCCTTAATATTGAGGTACAGACGGGTCTACTTCTTGACTCCAAGCAGTAATTCCGCCCTTAACATTAATCCCCTCAATTCCAGCTTCCTTCAAAATGCCCAAAGCCTTCGCAGAACGCCCGCCCATTTTGCAGTGTGCAATCAAGCGGTGGCCGTTCAACAATTCCTTGACCTTAGCGACACCTGCGCCATGTTCGATATCCGGCAAAGGAACCAAAACAGACCCAGGAATTTGACAAATTTGATACTCGTTGGGATTGCGAACATCCAACAATACAAAATCCTTCGCACCGCTGTCGATTAACTCCTTAAGTTCCGTGACAGTCATCTCAGGAACTTGCGTTTGCTGACTTGCTTCCTGCGCTTTTGATTGAGGAATGCCGCAGAATTCTTCGTAATCGATTAACTTTTCAATTACCGGGCGCACTGGATTAGGCCGCAGTTTCAATTGCCGGAAAGTCATATCTAAGGCATTGTAAAGCAACAATCTGCCGCTCAAAGTAGTGCCTTGACCCAAGATAATTTTGATAGCTTCCGTTGCTTGGATAGACCCGACAACTCCGCACAAAACGCCTAAAACGCCGCCTTCTGCACAAGAAGGAACCATCCCAGGAGGCGGGGGTTCTGGGTACAAATCGCGATAATTCGGGCCGCCTTCGTAATTGAAAACTGTTGCTTGTCCTTCAAATCGGAAGATAGAACCGTAGACATTCGGCTTGTTTAGAAGCACGGAAACGTCGTTCATCAAATAGCGAGTCGGGAAGTTGTCCGTCCCGTCGATGATGATATCGTAAGGAGTGGCAATGTCGATCGCATTTTCCGAACTAACGCGAGTTTCGTACAAATCAACTTGGCAAAAAGGATTAATTTCTAAAATCCGATTTTTAGCCGACTCAATCTTCGGTTTCCCAACCCAAGAAGTGCCGTGAATTACTTGCCGCTGCAAATTAGAATGGTCTACAACATCAAAGTCTACAATCCCAATGCGGCCAACACCGGCTGCGGCTAAATACAGCAGCAGCGGCGAACCGAGGCCTCCCGTACCGATGCAGAGCACGCTGGCAGCTTTGAGACGCTTCTGTCCATCCAATCCAACTTCTGGCAGGATCAGGTGGCGAGAGTAGCGTTCGTATTCTTGTTTGTTGAGCTGGATCTCCTCCAGATTAGGATTTAGCATGATATTGTGTGTAGCGCAGATTTTGAATTACATCCTATCTGAATCTTTCGCATTTTTACCTGTTTGTTATTTTTACTAATTATTTCTTAATCTCAGTCGGTTCCTGTGCGAGAATTTCCTCTGCTTGAAAGTTCCCCTCTCCGTCAAGACTCCAACTGCGGAGGTCTTCCCAACAGCCTTGTCGGACGGACACAATGATATAAGAGTATTCCGCCCACGCCAATGCCCGATCGCACTCTGAGGGCACTGCGGGACAATCCGTGTGAGAATGATATATACCGATAATATCCAGACTGCGATCGCGCCCGTGTTTCATCGCCCGCAACATATCTTCGGGCTTAATAGCATATCTGCGTCTTTCTGTCAATCCCTTTTCTTCAGGCCAATTCTCCTCAGCTTCCGCACTCCAAGCATTGTCAGTCGGCCAAACTTCCACTAAAGTTTTAACATCGCCAGTAACTCGACCGAGCAACAAACCGCAGCATTCTTCAGGATAAGCGCTTTCGGCGTGGGTACGCATGGATAAAATATGAGAGTCGGAAAGTGCGATCGGCTGCATGGGATTTTATTGTAAAGTGCGATCGGGCTTTTTTTTAAACGAACCGCGAAGACGCGAAGGACACGAAGGAAGAGAAGAGAAGGGAAAAGAAAGAACTCACAAAAGTAACATAATTAATTACCTCACTTAGATATCTAAACGTTAGATTTTTCAGTTCTTTCTCACTCTTCTTCTCTGTGTCCTCTGCGCCCTCTGTGGTTCAAAAAAAAATGTAGGGTGAGCCGCAGCGCACCTTACGGATGAAGTTAATTAATGCAATCAAGTCGGAGTTTGCTGCAACTCGGGCCGCTCATCTGGAACGATCGCACCTTCGACAGGACACACCTGCAAACAAATACCGCAGTCAATACAGGTATCAAAATCAATCCAAAACCAATCAGTACCCTTGACATTTTTGCCAGGGCCGGGGTGAATGCAAGCAACCGGACAAGCGCCGACACAATCAGCAATTCCCTCGCAAATATTCGTAACAATAGTGTGTGCCATAGTGTTCTCTCAAAAGATTTTAGTTAGATAGGGGATTAGCAATTAGTAATTGGCAAAACCTGATCTCAATCAGCAGGATACATAATATCATATCAGGTGATTTTTAACCAATTACCAATTACCAATTAGCCTAATTTACCGTTTCAATTGTTGGCAATCCTTCGGCATTTACCCAAGCAATTTGAGCAATTCGTCGATCGCGCGCGAATTCCCGCGCCGCCTCCTCTGTCTCCCGACTCTCCAAATCTATTTCCACCCGAACTAGGTGACTAGAGTCTCGGAGTTTGCGAGCGTAAGCAAAGGCCGCCGCCCCAGCTTCAGGAGTTAGAGGCACAACCAACCAGTCGCTAGCGGGCGTCTGGGTGGGCAATTGCCCCTCTGTCAGCAAAACTTGGTGCAAATCTTCAATATTCAGACAAAAC
The DNA here is from genome assembly GCF_036700305.1 of Microcoleus sp. Z1_A1. Lineage (NCBI taxonomy): Bacteria > Bacillati > Cyanobacteriota > Cyanophyceae > Oscillatoriales > Microcoleaceae > Microcoleus > Microcoleus sp. Z1_A1. The sequence goes on along the minus strand of NZ_JAUBOR010000026.1, from coordinate 67,558 downwards.
CCGATGCCGGGGGAATTTTGCCCTTGGGGATCGAACAGTCCCAACAGTTGGTCGTAGCGTCCCCCTTGTCCTAAAACTCGCTGTCCTGTCTTGCTGCTGCTGACAACTTCAAACACAATTCCAGTGTAGTAGTCAAATGTTTGAATTAAACTCAAATCGAGGTGAATGTGGGATTTGAGATTGGGAATTTTTGATTGACATTGGTGCAGCAATTCGATCGCCGATTTGAGATTATTTAACGCGGCTTGCTGGGGCAAATCTAAATCCAGCTTAGCAACAATTGGCAACACCTCTTCTGGGCGGCCGCGCAAGTCAAATAACAGCAGAGCTCTTTCTCGCAATTCCGTTGACAGCGGCAAAGTTTCCAAGGCAATTCGATCGAGATTGGCGATCGCCCCCCGAACTTTCTGGCGCACGTTTGGCGGAAACGGTTCCAGCAATGTCGCAGTCAAGCCCGCTTCTCCCAAAACCAAATGCCAGTCATCAATTTCCAAGCTCTGCAAGCACTCAGACAGCAGCAGCAGCACTTCCGCATCCGCAACCGCCCCCCCCGCGCCGAGGAGTTCTACCCCAGCTTGATAGAACTCCTGTTGCCCGCCTGAGCCAGTATCTGGGCCTTTGCGGAACACGTTAGCGTTGTAGTAGAGGCGCTGAGGCTGCCAGCGAGTCCCGGCCATCCGCATTGCAGCCGCGCGGGCGATGGATGCTGTCAATTCCGGCCGCAAACCAAGTTCTCCATCCTCGGCGTCTTGCAGTTGAATTAAGGTCGATCGGTCGATCGCGCCCCCAGCCATCAATGTCTCCAGCCTTTCTAGAGTAGAGGTAATAATCCGGTGATAGCCCCAGCGGTGAAAAACCTGCTGTAAGCGCCGTTCGATCGAAATTTTTTGAGCAACGTCAAGGGGCAATAAATCTCTTGCACCCGATGGGGGTTGGTGAACCATATCAATTTTAGATTTTAGACTTTAGATTTTAGATGGGGCTTAGAAGCTTAGCTTTATGGACGGTGTTAAAGTCGAACCAGGCAAGCTTAACATTCGACTTTAACAAATTAAGGTGTCATCGGAATTTTAGATTTTAGATTTTAGATTTTAGATTGGGCTTAGAAGCTTAGCTTTAGGGGACGGTGTTAAAGTCGAACCAGGCAAGCTTAACATTCGACTTTAACAAATTAAGGTGTCATCGGAATTTTAGATTTTAGATTTTAGATTTTAGATTGGGCTTAGAAGCTTAGCTTTAGGGGACGGTGTTAAAGTCGAACCAGGCAAGCTTAACATTCGACTTTAACAAATTAAGGTGTCATCGGAATTTTAGATTTTAGATTTTAGATTTTAGATTGGGCTTAGAAGCTTAGCTTTAGGGGACGGTGTTAAAGTCGAAGCAGGCAAGCTTAACATTCGACTTTAACAAATTAAGGTGTCATCGGAATTTTAGATTTTAGATTTTAGATTTTAGATTTTAGATTGGGTTCAGAGGCTTAGCTTTAGGGAACGGTGTTAAAGTCGAACCAGGCAAGCTTAACATTCGACTTTAACAAATTCAGGCGTCATATCCTTTTCGTTTCCATCGAAATAATCATTTTCCCCGTCAGTGCGATCGTCCCGTTCTTTCTGGAGCATCCGCGATCGCGGGACGATCGCACTGACAGTATAATTCCGATGTCACCGGATTTGATATCACCAAGTCTTGATTGTTTGGCTCGATCACACTCGACTGCTGAGCTGTTCACCCGTTTCTCAATATTCAAGACTCACAACTCACAACTTCTCACTTCTTCTTCCCGCCAAACAAACTTGCAAAAAATCCTGGTTTTTCATCACCTTTTTTTGCCTTGGCGGAAGCTTGTTCCAGCTTTTTCTTAACCTCCAAAGCCGTCGGTTCTTCTGGATTTGACGCCAAAGCTTTGTTCATCTCAAGTTTTGCCATTGTGGCTTGATTTTGTTCAAGGTAACACATTGCTAACATAGCGTGAGCCTTGCTGTGTTTCGGGGCACCCTTCAGGACTTCCCTCAACTCCAAACTTGCTTTAGCGTAATTTTTGCTGTCCATAAATCCTTGAGCTCGGCGGCAATAAGCTTCGATCCGCGGGTCGTCTTTGTCCGGGGGTAGATTTGGGGGTAGATTTGGGGTTGGGGTTGGAATTGGGGTTGGGGGAATTGGGGTTGGGGGTGGTGGCGGAGTTGCAATGCCAATGCGCTCTTTTCGCAGCAGGTAAACCATGTTAAGTTCGCTAATTTGATCGATCGCCTCTTGCGTTTCCTTAACTGATTCGTACTGCTTGAGAGCGAGTTTGCTAACTGCTGTTTTGTAAGCTTCTTCCCAATCTTTAGCGGTAGCTAACTGTTTGGCTGCTTCGCTTTCAATTTGCATTTTCGCCTGTTCTTTAACAACGCGCTTGGCGATGGCTGCTAATAGCAGGCTGTATTCTTTGCGATCGCTTTCCTTAGAGAATTTATTGTAAGCCGGATTGACTACTTTTGACAAAAATTGGTTAGCCCAATCTTTATCGGCTTGGCTTTCAAAAGAGCAAGTATCCGAATGCAACCGGCGGGCGATTTTCATGTAGCGCTTGCGGATGTCGTTAAACTCGGCGTCTAAGGGAACTCCCAAAATTGCGTGCTGATCTGTAAAGTCATACTTGAACAGCCCTTTTGTCATTTCAAAAGACATAACTTTTACTCTTCCTTTCCTGGCTTTGTTAGAGTCGATAGGGGCATTTCTACCCCTACCTCTCCTTCAGAACCGGACATGAGACTTTCGCCTCATCCGGCTCCTTGATATCTTCATCCTTTGTTAAGGATACAATTCAAAACGGATTGTTACAATAGTCCTTGTTGAGAGAACCGTCATTTTCCGTTTTTGTGTCGTGGCAGTGTTTATGTAGAAGTTGGAGGTTTTTGTACTCATCCTTACCGCCTAATGAGCGAGGTTGGATATGGTCAACTTCTACAATGTCTGTAGGTGTGAAATACAGACCACAGTGGGTACATTTACCTTTTTGTGTCTTAAGCAGTGTTGCCACTCTTTTTGGTGTTTCCGGGTATTCTCCGCGTCTCTTGCTCCAGTAAATCCAGTTACCATCGTAAGGCGTTGCGTTACCCTTCACTTTGGCGTGCCTTACAATAGGCGTTGCTTTGTGTTGGACTAATTCTAAACCTTCTTCTGTGCTGAAACACCAATTTCTGTCGCCTACTGTTCGCCAGTATTTGTCTTTATTGATGCTACCTTTTCCCCGTCTTCTCGCCCATGCTCTTAGTTTGTCATAGGTAAGACTGTCTACCTTGTTAAAGGTATCTTTACTTACTACTGTTGAGTAATAGTTTGACCATCCCCTAATTATTGGATTCAGCCGACTAATTAAAGCGACTTGGGGGGCGGTGTTATGGGTGTCTATCACTTCTGCAATTTTAGCCAGATGGGCTTTGACTTTGGGCTTAGACGGGGTGATTAATGTTGTAAAACCTAGCGGTATTCCTACTGTATTTTTAGCACTTCGATAGTTGCCTACCTTGTGTTGTTGTACATGGAATCCTAAGAACTCAAACCCAACATTTCCATTATATTCGTTGAGGGTGTGGGTTAATTTTGTTTTACTTGGCTTCAATTCTAAGCCAACATCACTTAACCATTCTGCAATTATTTTCTGACAGGCTAGTATTACTTCAATGTCTTTGTGAATAATCACAAAATCATCGGCGTACCGGATTAAACTTAAAGAACCTCGTTTATCTTTTTTACTGATTCCGTAGTATCCTTTTGTTAGCGTTTCCGCATATTGTTTGACCCGTTCTTCCATTCCATGTAAGGCAATGTTAGCCAAAAGTGGAGAGATGACCCCACCTTGTGGTGTGCCTTCTTTGGTCGGGAAGATTTCACCTTGGTCTAATACCCCACTTTTAAGCCAGGACTTAATTTGTGTTCGGAGTCCTGGATAGGTATTGATTTTGTCAAGTAATGCTTTGTGATTAATGCGGTCAAAACATTTGGAAATATCAGCGTCTAGCACATATTTAGCTTTGTATCTGATACTGTCAAAGATAGCTCCAATCGCATCGTGACATGACCTACCGGGTCTAAAACCGTATGAGTTTGGCTCAAATTTTGCCTCCCATTCTGGCTCAAGTGCTGCTTTCACAACTGCTTGTAAGGCGCGGTCGTACATTGTAGGTATTCCTAATGGTCTTGACTCATTAGTTCCTGGTTTTGGTATCATTACCCGACGAGTCGGTTGAGATTTACCAGTTATTTTGAGTTGACTTACTAGCTTTAATCGTTGCTTTGGGGTTAACAATTTTATGCCATCCACACCTGCTGTACGCTTGCCAGTATTGTCTTGTGTTACCCGTCGTACCGCTAGAACCTTATTAGACCATGAATTAATCAAGGTCTTTTGAAGCTTCCGAACTGCTTTAACATCGCCACGCTCACTTGCTCGATAGATACGTCTTTGCAACTTAAATGTCAATCTTTCGGCTTTTCGCCAATTGATTTGATTCCATTCCACCGTCGGGTTGTCCCGCGTTTTAGACTTATTCATTGCTACTAAGTTCCTATCCTTGAAGTTACCGTGTACCCGTCTGCATATCTCTGTCATTACAACAGAGCATTGGCTTCTGATACAATCCCTCTCTCATATATTGTTCGTTAGCTACTTACTGGATAATAGACATGATTCCAGAAATATATAAGAGTTACTTCGTTCCAAATACACATTGTTTGAGTTTTTAGTGCGATGCTATCCACCGGGTTTATGGGCGGTGCTTATAGGTCAAGTGTGAAATTGCCTATGCCCTAGCCTTGCCTTTTGGCTTGGTCTTAATCAGTCTTTACCGTGTTTTTTCAACGGGTTTATTCTTGATTTAGCCATTTGACCATCTGAAAATTACGATGGTTCAGACACATCTTTGCTTTCGCTACACATGAACTCGTGCTCGACAGTTACCAGTTTCGGCTACCAGTAGTTCTTGTCTTTTATCCCCGCTTTACCCTATTGGTTGCTACCCAACAAAATAGGGGATATGCTTTTACCGCTGCACTTGCGGACTAGGACTAGGGACTTGTGAATCCTGCACCTAGATGTGTATTCAGTTATACTAACCAGTTGGTTAGGCTAACCTTCCCTGAGTATTGCTACCCATTTGGGTTAAACGAATCGCACTCACTATTCTTTAATGTAGCTTGAGTCAAGGGGTTCTGACCCCCGTACTACCCCCGATCTATTGCTGGGAGGTGCTACTTCCAAGAAGATAAGGGAGGAACGGCTAGCAGTGCGCCGCTGAGTTCGGCGTGTATTTTGCCGTTTGTGGCCAAAATCCGACCAGAGTTCATCTCAAAGGCACTACCGTCATAAGCTGTAATTTGACCTCCGGCTTCGGAGACGATGACTACACCTGCTGCTACGTCCCAAGGGGCGAGTCCCCGTTCCCAGTATCCGTCCGATCGCCCCATCGCGAGGTGTGCCAGGTCTAGGGATGCGGAACCGCTGCGCCGCACGCCTTGGGTGAGGTGGGTGAGATGACAGAATTCGGCATAATTATTGTCTGCTGTTTCGCGCCGATCGTATGCAAAGCCAGTGACTAGCAAGCTGGTTCTCAATTCTGGGATTTGGGAAACTTCGATCGGCGATCGGTTGCAGGTTGCTCCCAATCCTTTGCCTGCCCGAAACAATTCGTTATGAAAAGGGTCGTAAATTACTCCGATTTGTGGTATGCCGTCGATTAAAAGTCCGATCGACACGGCCCAAAAAGGATATTGGTGAGCATAATTTGTTGTGCCGTCCAAAGGGTCGATCGCCCACAGGTATTTGCTGCTAGCATCCCCTAATTTGCCGGATTCTTCGGCGAGGATGGCGTGGTGGGGTACGTGGCGGCCGAGAATTTCTAAGATGACGGCTTCTGAGGCTTTATCAGCTTCTGTGACTAAATCGCCCGATCGGCCTTTTTCTTGAATTTTTTCTAATTTTCCGCAGAAAGATTGCAGGACGGAACCGGCGGCTAGGGCTGCTTCGGTGGCTATTTCTAAGAAGTTTTGCAGTTGATTGTCAGTCATTTGTTAGTTGTTAGTTGTCAGTTGTCAGTTGTCAGTTGTCAGTTGTTAGTTGTTAGTTGTTAGTTGTCAGTTGTCAGTTGTCAACAATTCCCAACTGACCGAAAGCATCCACGATACCCGCCACGTGATTCATCCGTCCAGAAATAAAAACCTGTACCCGATGAAACTTGCCGAACGTATTTATCGGTGGGGTCAATGCTTCAATCTAAAATCTAAAATCTAAAATCTAAAATCGATTGACTATTTCCGATTTTGTTGGCGGAATTCTGCGGGAGTTTGGCGCAAAGCTCGTTCTGGATTCCACAGGCCTTTACCCATGAGTCTCGCCCATTCTTGAGCGTTGATGAGTCGCTGCTGGTATTTGGTGTTGGGCGATCGCACCCAGGCCAGGGCATAACCTTCTTTGACTAGCTGTTCGTTGAGCAAATTTTTATCTTGCCACAAGTAGGCTAGTTTGCGATCGAACTGGTCTTTCTCTTCGATGTCTGATTCTAACAATACCTGTTTTCCCCTAGTTAGCTGTTCTAGTCTTTGTTTGGCTGCTTCTCCCCAAGGCTGCTGTTTTAAATCCGGCGCATCAATACCAATTAGCCTGATTTGTTCTAATAAGGCTATTTTGTCGGCTGTACTGATAACTTCGATTGTTTGGCCGCTGATGGCCCTTTCTACTTTGGCGATCGTACCTTGGGGCATTTCTGGTTTTTGGCAGCTAGCTAGCCACAGACAAAGGGCGATCGCAAATAACCGATAAAGCATGGATAATTGGTAGTTGATAATTTATCAAATTGCCTTATTCTTCATCCAACGGCAAACCAGCTTTAACTTTACCTTTGCCGAAGTAGCGGCCGAACTGCAGTTCGTACACTTCGTCTTCGTCTTGCGTCTCTACCTCAATGTTGGAACGGGGATAGCTGACGCACAGCAGGGCATAACCTTCTTTTTGCAGTTCCACAGACAGCCCCATTGCTTCTGGCTGGTGCAGTTCCCCCGACTTGACGCGCACCGCACAGGCGGTACAAGCGCCGTTGCGGCAGGAAAAGGGCAATTCTACTCCTTGGTTTTCGGCGCTTTGCAGGATGTAGCGGTCTTCGGGTACTCGCACGGTGTGGCGATCGCCTGTCTGTCTGTTATGAATTTTAATTGTGTAAGAGTGAGTCATGGAATTTTAGATTTTAGATTTTAGATTTTAGATTGGGGTTTGGCGGGCAAACTCCTTTAGATGAAGGGGTTTGCGACATAGGTAGGAGAATCCAAGCCGGCTCGTTTGACACCCTATCCACATTAAACAGTAAATTTATGCCGTTACCCCTTCCCAAATCAGATTTGTTCTGTTAATATAGTTTAGCTGTGGCTAAATGAATTAATTTAGCCCTGGAGAGGTGGCCGAGCGGTTGAAGGCGCACGCCTGGAAAGTGTGTTTAGGGCAACTTAACGAGGGTTCGAATCCCTCCCTCTCCGTTAATCAAGCTGTTTAGGCAAAAAAAACAGCTTGCAAAAAAAATCTCTGATATGAGATAAATAGTTTGATTAGAGCGAGATCCCTTGAATTCTTTGAGAAAAATCAAGGGATCTCGCTTTTATATTTTTGAGGGTAAATTAGGGCGATCGCGCCGAGAATAAACACCCAGATATAATGCCAATAGTAGAAAACCATAGTGACCTACACCAATCGCCACCGTTTGCAGCAAAGCGTCGCTTTCTGCTGGCTCAATTACTGTTTGAATATCAGTCGGGTAATTTTAGATTTTAAATTTTAGATTTAAGATTGAGGTAACTTATATCGAACTTAGCATCAGCGAGATTTGCCCCTCTGAAAGAAGTACCCTCAGCATTTCCAATCTCTCGAACCATAGCGGAGAAAGACACAAACGCAAACCAAAGATACAGCAGCGACAGCAAACCGAAACACATACCCCAAAACAGTTTGTGAGTGCTCAGAAAAGCGCTCGCCGTTGCACTGAACAAAAAAGCCGCTGCGTAAGTCGCCACACTTCCAGCCGATGCGATCGCCACCTGTGCAAATTGGCCACGAATCCGGGAATTCACAAAAAACATTAACACCCCGCCGATCGACATTCCAGCAAGAGCAGCCTGGGAATTATTATTAGTTGCAGTGCCAGCATAGAAAAATCCCAACAAAGCTCCTGATAGAATAGCAGAAATTGTTCGTGCCAATCTACCCGCTTTTGAGGTTTTTGGCTGTTTGCTGGCGATCGCCGAAGCGAAGCCAGCAGCGCTCAAAACCCCGTACAGCAACAGAACAAAAGGCCAACTGCCAGAGCCCGGTAATTGTCCTTGAGATCCCAAAATCAGTCGAGTCAGAACATCGCCCACAACCAAACAAATCGCGATCGCCCCTGCAGTCAAAACAGCTATCTGTCGCCGAGAAAGCCCGATTTTCGCACCGATAAAATTCGCACCCGCTAACTGAGCATTTCTAAAATTGCAGCCTCGAACATCCGCACCGCTGAAATCAGCACCGTTAAGAACTTGTCCTTGGAACGATCGATTTCGTAAAATTTGATTGCTAAAATTATGGGAATCCGAATACTTCATATTAGTACAGGATGCTTAAAAATATATAAATCTCTCAGTGTTCCCGTCCCCCATCTCAAATCTAAAATGGTATGACTTATCGGCCCACGATCAAACAAATTTGGCAGATTCTCGGTCTCGGAATATTGCTCGCACCCATACTACTCTACAACATTCCCTACTTTTTGCGTCCCCAACAAACAAACGAAGCCCGATCGCTCTTTCAAGGAATAGCCTACCGCAAGGAATTTCGGACTAATCCGCGTCCCACCCTAATTCACATTGTTAGCATCGACCTAAAAGCGCCGGGAATAGGAATTTTTGTCACTCCCGGAAATCCAACACCCGATTTAACAGAAACCAATGCCCGCACGGCTACTGAATTCCTGAAAGAATTTAAATTGCAATTAGCAGTCAACGGCAACTTTTTTTATCCCTGCATCGAGAAAGCACCTTGGGATTACTATCCCCGCAGTGGCGATCGAGTAAATAATGTCGGACACGCCATTGCCAAAAGCCAAGCTTATTCTGAACCCAATCCAGACTTTCCCGCCCTTTGTTTTGATGCCAAAAACCGCGCTCAAATAATCGAAAACGGCACTTGTCCTGCGGGAACAGCCTATGCCGTTGCCGGAGATACTTTGCTGGTAAAAAATGGCCAGCCCGTAGCACAAAGTCAGGAAGAACGCAAGCAGGATAAACCCTATCCCCGTGCAGTCGCGGCGATCGACAAAACAGGCGATAAGTTGTGGTTAATTCTGGCAGACGGCAAGCAGAGGCTTTACAGTGAAGGGCTGAAATTGAGTGAAATAGCTGATATTTCGATGCAGTTGGGAGCGGAGACAGTGCTGAATTTAGATGGCGGCGGGTCGGTAACTTTTGCAGTAGCATCGCCGTCAGGAGCGAAACTGTTGAATGCTCCGATTCAGAATAAAATTCCCATGCAGGAACGTCCAATTGCCAATCATTTAGGATTTTATGCGCCGGAGAATTAGGGTTTTAACTGGCGCTTTAATCTCCGAAAAATGGGGTTAAAAATGATTCTATTGTATACTGCGCCCCAGCCGCGGCTTGTAAAAAATCGGATTTTAAAACCTATTTAAAAAATAAAGATGCCTCCGCATACTCAAATAAATAGGGTACTGATTGCCTTAATTACTAATACAAAAGCTCGCTTAAATACCCACAAAAATTCTGATTCAGCAGTGAAGTTTTTTTAAATCTGCCCCAAATCCGGGAATAATTGCTAAAATTGTAAAGAAACGTAACAAAAATTTATAATTGGCTTATGAAAATTGCCGAAGCCGCTAACTCTTTGTCAAGGTTCGGAACCGAGGCAATTTCTCATTTAGTGGAAGCTTTTCGCCGCGATGACAATTGGCTCGTCCGCCGCAGCATTATGGCTCCGCTGTACGAAATGCAGTGTCCTGATGCAGTATTTGAAATTTGTGCGATCGGTCTTGGCGACGAAGATTTACCAGTTCAGGAAGCAGCAATTGACGGATTGGGTGTGCTGGCAAATACCCCGAAGCAAGAACAGGCATTGCAGCAATTATTAGCTCTAGTAAGTTCGGATAACTGGGGAATTCGGCTGCGAGTTGCTCGCGCGCTGAGCAAATTTGACCAACAATAATGGGATTCAAGCCCCGTCCTTCTAGGACGGCTTTATTTATGGTAAGCTAGTTGCCGTAGGGTTTGTCCACGTCAAATGAGAGTTTTAGAGTTCAAAGCTAAAGGGAAAACAACTCAATACTCAGCAATAGATGAGGCGATTAGAACTGCTCAATTCGTCCGCAACAAATGTATCCGTTTTTGGATGGATAATCGCGGCGTAGGGCAAAAAGAGCTGTATCGCTACAACACCAAGCTGAGAGCTGAGTTTCCCTTTGTAAATACTTTGAACTCTCACGCTTGCCAAGTTGCTATTGAATGGGCATATTCCTCAATTGCTCGATTCTACGAAAATTGCAGGAAGTCTATTCCCGGAAAGAAGGGATATCCAAAATTTAAGAAGAATTGCCGCTCGGTAGAGTACAAAACTTCTGGCTGGAAGCTTTCCCCCGATAGACGCTCAATCAATTTCATTGATAAGAAGGGCATTGGTAAACTTAAACTTAAAGGGACGTGGGACTTACACTTCTACCAACTAGACCAAATAAAGCGGGTTAGGCTAGTGCGTCGTGCCGATGGCTACTACGTTCAGTTCTTGGTGAAAATCGAAACTGGAAAACTAGACATTGAGCCGACAGGTAGAATTGTTGGATTAGATGTAGGAATCAAGGAGTTCTACAGCGATAGCAATGGTCATACTGAGCCTAACCCTAAATTTTATCGAGCAGGCGAGAAGCGTCTAAAGTTTCGACAAAGACGTGTTTCTCGTAAAAGAAAATGCTCTGCCAATCGTAAACGAGCCATTAATAGACTAGGACGACTACACCTCAAAATAAGTAGGCAACGTGAAGAATATGCCAAGAGACTGGCACGTTGTGTAATCCAATCTAACGATTTGGTCGCCTATGAAGACTTGAGGATTAAGAACTTAGTCAAGAACCATTGTCTTGCCAAGTCTATTAATGATGCGGGTTGGTATCAGTTCAGGAAATGGTTAGAGTATTTCGGGGTTAAGTTTGGCAAGATAACCGTAGCGGTCAATCCTGCCTACACCTCTGAGGAATGCTCTAATTGCGGCACGTTAATCAAAAAATCCCTCTCTATGAGAACCCACACTTGCCAATGCGGCTTCGTCTTAGACCGGGATTGGAATGCTGCTATTAATATCCTGAAATTAGCCTTGAGTACGGTAGGGCATACCGGAACTTGGGTCATAGATCCGAACGCTTCGGGAGATTCGACCTCTACCTTGGTTGGAGTAATCCTGCTAGGGCAAGTTGGGTCTATGAACGAAGAATCCTCGTGCCTTTAGGCCCAGGAGTGTCAAAATCCTCAAGCTCGCGCTGCTGTGAGCTATTTGGCAAAAGATCGAGATCATCGGGTTGCAGGTGCGACTTTGGAAGCTTCGCTTTAAAACAACGGCTTACAAGCTCAACTGTAATATCTGCCGTATCGTGCCGAAAAAAACCCGGCCGAGGGAATGTTTAAGCGGTTCTACGGCGAGGAATGGATCGAAGAGTATATTCACGAATTTTTGTTCAATTGGGAACAGAAGCTGGCACAATTGGTAAGTAACAAGAATTAATTTTAATAGAAGCTTCAGCCACTACACTTATTAGTGTAGGTTGGCATGAGGAAAATGCCAATGGTCAAAAAAAATCGCAATGTAGTTAGTTCCAATTCAGAAAGTAAAGTCAAAGTCGGACTTTCGCTGACTTCTTCTAGTGCCGATCGATTAAACGTGATCGCTCGCAAGCTCGGAATATCAAGGTCGGAACTCCTAGAACGCTTGGCACAAGGCGCTCTGGATATTTCTAAGGACAAGACGGAAGTTACTGTCACTTGGAAAAAAGGTGAAGAAACTGAGGTAGAGGCAGCCCCCTTGCAAGGGGAAACAGCCGAAGAAAGCGAAGTTAATGACGCTGTAACGGCAGAAACTCTATCGGACTCGGTGATTGTAAAGCCAAATCCGATGCCAGAAAGTTACGAAAGTTTACAGCAGCAGTTGAGTGAACGCGAAAGTTCGATCGCTTCTTTACAGCAGCAACTCGCTACCGAAAAGCAAAATCTCGAAAGCCAATTAGCCGAAACAGTAGCGAAGTCAAGTTACGAAAGTTTACAGCAGCAGTTGAGTGAACGCGAAAGTTCGATCGCTTCTTTACAGCAGCAACTCGCTACCG
>NZ_JAUBOR010000026.1:54935-55084 GCF_036700305.1 Microcoleus sp. Z1_A1 | reverse complement strand
ACAGTAGCGAAGTCAAGTTACGAAAGTTTACAGCAGCAGTTGAGTGAACGCGAAAGTTCGATCGCTTCTTTACAGCACCAAATCGCTGAAAAAGAACACCGCGAACACGAGTTTGTGCAACAGCTAGCCGAAAAATCCAGTGCTCTGGA
>NZ_JAUBOR010000026.1:38136-54835 GCF_036700305.1 Microcoleus sp. Z1_A1 | reverse complement strand
CACCGCGAACACGAGTTTGTGCAACAGCTAGCCGAAAAATCCAGTGCTCTGGAATCTTTGCAGCACCAAATCGCTGAAAAAGAACACCGCGAACACGAGTTTGTGCAACAGCTAGCCGAAAAATCCAGTGCTCTGGAATCTTTACAGCACCAAATCGCTGAAAAAGACCACCGCGAACACGAGTTTGTGCAACAGCTAGCCGAAAAATCCAGTGCTCTGGAATCTTTGCAGCACCAAATCGCTGAAAAAGAACACCGCGAACACGAGTTTGTGCAACAGCTAGCCGAAAAATCCAGTGCTCTGGAATCTTTGCAGCACCAAATCGCTGAAAAAGAACACCGCGAACACGAGTTTGTGCAACAGCTAGCCGAAAAATCCAGTGCTCTGGAATCTTTGCAGCACCAAATCGCTGAAAAAGAACACCGCGAACACGAGTTTGTGCAACAGCTAGCCGAAAAATCCAGTGCTCTGGAATCTTTGCAGCACCAAATCGCTGAAAAATCCGCTGCTGTGGAATCCTTGCAGCAGCAATTCGCCACCGAAAAGCAAAATCTCGAAAGCCAATTCCAGGAAACCGTGTCGAAGTCGAGTTATGAATCTTTGCAGCACGAGTTAGCAGAAAAGTCAAGTGCGATCGGCGACTTCCAAGTTAAACTGACCAAGTTGCAATATCTGGAAAATGAATTGAGCCAGAGTGCGGCGATACAGCGAAATTACGACGCTTTGCAGCAACAGTCTCAAGAACAGCTAAGAACCATCAAAGCTTTACGGGAACAGCTAGGTCAAATGCAGGCTGTGGCTGGGATTGGCGAAGCTTATCTCAACAAGTGGCGCCGTCCCTGATTCTCTGATCGGCACGCCACAGTCTAACGCTCCGGGTGCGCCCAGAGCATTTTACCCCTAAAAAGTCCTCTAAACTCGACCTCCTTCCTCTTGTAGCGATAGATTTGAACCTGTCGCTACAAGAGCTTTTTATTGCAAAATATGAGCATAATATTAAGAAATATTACAATAAATAAATTTATGACAGGCGATCGCACCCCTTTTGGCAAATCCAGTCCCACAGACACTAAGGGCCGCGTCACGGTAATTGGAGGCGGCATCGGCGGGCTGACAGCAGCAGCCCTGCTAGCCCGCAGAGGATACAAAGTGCTAGTCTTAGAACAGGCGATCGTCCCTGGCGGATGCGCTTCCACCTTCAAACGCAAAGGCTTTACCTTCGATGTCGGCGCCACGCAGGTTGCAGGATTGGAACCCGGAGGCATTCACCACCGAATTTTCTCAGAATTAGACATAGAAATTCCCGCCGCGACACCCTGCGATCCCGCTTGTGCGGTGTTTTTGCCGGGAGAAACCGCACCGATTAGCGTGTGGCGAGATCCGCAAAAGTGGCAGGAAGAAAGACAGCGGCAGTTTCCTGGAAGCGAACCTTTTTGGCAATTATTGTCTGCATTGTTCCAAGCTAGCTGGAAGTTTCAAGGGCGCGATCCGGTTTTACCGCCCAGAAACTTCTGGGATTTCTGGCAATTAATTCAAGCAGTTCGCCCCGACACTCTAATTACTTTGCCTTTCACTTTTATGACAGTGGGAGATGCTTTGCGGCTTTGTGGGTTGGGCGACAATTTGCGCTTGAAAACTTTTCTGGATTTGCAGTTAAAATTATATTCTCAAGTTGATACCGAAGAAACGGCGTTGCTTTACGCGGCGACGGCTTTAGGAGTTTCGCAAGAGCCACAGGGATTGTATCATCTACAAGGAAGTATGCAGGTGTTGAGCGATCGACTGGTAGGCGCGATCGAACTCTACGGCGGCAAAGTCCTGTTGCGGCATACAGTTGAAAGTATTGTCACAGCAAATGGCATAGCCACCGGTACAGTGATTCGCAATCAAAAAACAGGCGAAGTTTGGACAGAAACTGCCGATCGCATTGTTGCCAACGTGACGGCGCAAAATCTAGTAAAATTGTTGTCAAGCGAGCCGATTGTCGGAAATTCAACAGATAATTTAACAGATAATTTATCGGTTAAATCAGAGACTTCACAGACAACAAACCAACTCCCAAATCAAATGGCAGGCTACAAATATCGAGTTGATAAATTGCCGCCCGCATCCGGTGCATTTGTCATATATTTGGGAGTGCATGAAAGCGCAATTCCAGAAAATTGTCCGCCCCACCTTCAGTTTCTCTACGATTACGACGGCGAGATTGGGGAGAATAATTCATTATTTGTTTCAGTCAGTCATCCGGGTGATGGGCGAGCACCGGAGGGAATGGCGACAATTATCGCTTCGTCATTTACTGATACTCGAATGTGGTGGAATGCGGTTGATTATGAAGGATTGAAGGAAAAATACAGCGCAGGGGCGATCGCCCGTTTGAGCGAATATTTCAATTTGACGCCAGAGTCGATCGTACACCAAGAAGCCGCCACACCCCGCACCTTTGCCCGCTATACAGCGAGAGATAGAGGCGTTGTGGGTGGCATCGGCCAGCGAATACCAACCTTCGGCCCCTTCGGATTTGCCACTCGCACACCAATTAAAAACTTGTGGTTAGTAGGTGACTCCACCCATCCGGGAGAAGGCACTGCCGGCGTTTCCTATTCAGCTTTAACAGTAGTGCGGCAAATGGAAGCCGCCTCTAAAATCTAAGGAATGAGAATTAAATAAGTTCCACTCTTGAAAGTGGGATGGGCGTCCCGCCCGTCCAAACAGGACGGGCGGGACGCCCATCCCACAAGAACAATTAAAATTGTAAATTATTTAATTCGCGATCCTAAGAGGACACAGCAAGGCCGTTTCCCTACACCAAAAATAATTAATCGCGCGAGAGATGTAACTATCGCGCGATTAATTTTAGGGAATAGTCAACAGTCAACTATCATTCCGGTGTCACCGGAATTGATATCAACTAGATTCTCTGACTACTTGATAGAAATTTTTGCGCCCACAGCTTCAAGCTGTTTCTTCATTTCTTCAGCAGCTTCCTTAGCAATAGCTTCCTTAACTGCTTTCGGTGCGGCTTCTACCAAGTCTTTCGCTTCCTTCAGGCCCAGACCGGTAATTGCGCGGACTTCCTTCAGAATGGCGATTTTCTTGTCAGCAGGAACTTCTTCCAGCATGACAGTAAATTCGGTTTGCTCTTCTACTGGTTCAGCAGCAGCAGCAGCAGGGCCGCCCATCATCATCATGCCGCCTACAGGAGCAGCAGCGCTGACGCCGAAAGCTTCTTCAATTTGCTTGACCAATTCAGAAGCTTCGAGCAAAGTCAGAGACTTAAGTTTTTCCAAGATTTCGTCAGTTGCAGTAGACATTCGTTAAACTCCTAGTTCGATTGTAGATTTGGGATTTGGGATTTGAGATTTGCTCATTCATCCTTAGTTTTTCGTCTCCAGTCTTCTATTTATTGCTAAATACTAATGACTGAGGACTAATGACTAATTACTAATGACTTACACAGATGCGCTTTCTGCTTCTGCTTCTGGTTGCGCTTCTGCTTCTGCTTCTGGTTGTGCTTCTGCTGCTACTTCTGCTGAACCGCCGTCTTTTTCAGCATAAGCTTTAAGACCGCGAGCGATCGAAGTAGGAACTTGATTGATACCCACAGCCAACTTGGTTGCGACACCGTTGATAGCGCCAGCAATTTGAGCCATGAGTTGTTCTTTCGACGGCAGATCGGCTAATGCTTTAACATCAGCTTCTTTCAGTACCCGTCCTTCCATTACGCCGCCGCGAAGTTCTGTCTTCTTAGAGACTTTTTGGAATTCTTGGTAAGCTTTAATCGCGCCGCCAATATCTTCTTGCACGAACAGAAATGCCGACGTACCTGTCAGCAATTCTTGTATCGGCTGCCAGGTTTCGTTGCCTTCAACAGCAATTCGCATCAGCGTGTTTTTTGCCACTTGGCAACTGCTGCCTTTCGGACGCAAACGCCGACGCAAATCTGTGATTTCAGCAACAGTTAAGCCCGTGTAGTCAATCACGATCGCCAGTTGAGATTCGCTCAAGGTTTGCTTGAGGTCTGCAATAATCTCATTTTTTACTGCTAAACTTTTGCCCATACTTATTTCACCTCCTTTTAGGATCGAAAACTGCCCACCAAAAACCCCGACCTTAGAGCCGGGGCAGAGAATTAAAAATTAACAAGTCAGAATTAAAAATAGAAAATTTCTAATCTTTGAGTCTTGAGTTTTTATTTCTTCAGCCTCGGCAGGAAATTAAGCGGTCGGCACCTGCGGTCTTCAGCTTATTGATTTTTGATTAGGCTATCACCAGAAGGCAGACATTAGCTGGGGTCTGGCGTAAGTCTTGTAAGAGATTTACACAGACAGCCGAAGCAGTCTTTTACCTTCTGCCTTCTGCTGAATTCTTTCTACGCAGCATCAAGTTTGGTATCGCGCAGAGCACTGATATCGACTTCGATCGACGGGCCCATTGTTGCGGATACGTACAAACTGCGCCAGTAGCGACCTTTAGCACCAGAAGGACGGTTGCGGTCAACTGTTTCTTGCAAAGCATGAAGGTTGACGAGCAAATCTTCCGCTGAGAAAGCTGCCTTGCCAAACATAACATGAACGATGCCAGTTCGATCGGCACGGAATTCTAGTTTACCACCTTTAAACTCGTTGATCGCCTGAGCAATGTCAGTCGTCACCGTGCCACCTTTCGGAGAAGGCATCAAACCGCGCGGGCCCAACAACCGACCCAATTTTGCCACCAACGGCATCACGTCTGGGGTAGCAATCAGGCAGTCGAAGTCCATCATGCCCTTCTGAATTTCATCGATCAACTCTTCAGAACCAGCAATATCCGCGCCGGCATTTAGAGCTTCTTTAACTTTTTCGCCCTTAGCAATCACCGCAATTCTGACTACTTGACCAGTTCCTTTTGGTAGCGATACAGTTGTCCGCAACTGTTGGTCAGTATATTTCGGGTCAATTCCCAAACGGATGTGAGCTTCAGCAGCTTCGCCAAACTTAGCGGTTGCTGTTTCTTTCAAAAGTTGCAGAGCTTCCAGCGGTAGATAAGGTCTGTCTTCAACTTTCTTTTGAAGTTCTTGCAGTCTTCGCGATACTTTCTTTGCCATTGTTATCTCCTGGGGTCAGTCGATTTTAGATTTTAGATTTTAGATTTTAGATTGAACCTATCGGACAATCTTAAAATCTACCCGTTTTCGGTTACTAGCGAAGCTTTGCTTCTCCCCCTGAACCGATCGATTTTGGATTTTGGATTTTGGATTTTAGATTGAAGATTTGAGCTTCAACACTGGGAATTACCGATTGCCAACTGACAACTGCCAACTGACAACTGACTTCAATCCGCGATCGCCACGCCCATATTTTTAGCCGTTCCTGCCACAATTTTCATAGCAGCCTCAACATCATTAGCATTGAGGTCAGGCATTTTGGTTTCAGCGATTTCTCGCAGTTGAGCCTGAGTAATCGAGCCTACTTGCTTGCGGTTAGGTTCTCCCGAACCCTTAGCAATGCCAGCAGCTTTTTGAATCAAAACCGACGCCGGCGGGGTTTTGAGAATAAACGTAAAACTGCGGTCTTCAAAAACCGAAATTTCTACCGGAACCACCAGACCTGCTTGGTCTGCGGTTCTAGCATTGTACTCCTTGCAAAACATCATAATATTGACGCCGTGCTGACCCAAAGCTGGGCCGATCGGAGGAGCTGGGTTGGCTTTTCCCGCCGTAATCGCCAACTTAATTACTGCAACAACTTTCTTTGCCATTAGTTAGTTCTGTTTCTGAACCTGATTGAACTCCAATTCTACAGGCGTATCGCGCCCAAAAATCGAGAGTAAAACTTTGAGCTTGTTTCGTTCCGGGCTAACTTCAATCACATCACCTTCAAAATCTTTAAATGGCCCGGAAAGTACCACAACGTGGTCTCCAGTAGACATCGATACTTTGACAACTGGTTCTGATTCCTGAGCATTTCTGAAGATCCGTTCTACTTCCGAATGACTCAGAGGTAGCGGTTTGACGTGACCCCTGCCGCGCCCGTAGCGGCGTTTCTGCTCTGCCCCGACAAAATTAATTACATTCGGGGTATTTTTGATCACCTGCCACGTATCCTCGTCCATAAACATACGGATGAGTACGTAGCCGGGAAAGATTTTTTCATCTGACTGCCGCCTGGAACCGTCTTTGCCGACTTTGATTGCCGGAGTTTGCGGAATTTCTACTTGAACGATGCGATCGGCAACATCCAAAGTTTGAATCCGCTGCTGCAAGTTTGCCTTCACGCGCTTTTCGCAGCCAGAGGCAACTTGAACAGCATACCAGCGAGCATCAATCTCCGGCACATCTGGCGATGCTGCCTGTCCCGTCGCTTCTGTGGAATACTCAGATTCTTCTGATGCAAAAGTCATGGCCCAAACACCTTTCCCGCGCCCCAGTTAAAGAAGTTATCCACCAAATAGATCAGGCTTGCTGAGAGGATCACCATCAAAAGCACGGCCAAAGACTCGCTGATTAGCTGCTGCCTGCTAGGCCAAACCACTTTGTCGAGTTCTTCTCTAGTTTCCTTAAAAAAACCCGCAGGGTCAAACCCAGGCGCTGTTATTTCTTGAGTTTCTTGAGCTTCGTCTTTTTTCGCCACGATTCAATCCCCCTTGCGATTTTAGATTTTAGATTTTAGATTTTAGATGGTGTGAGTGGCCCGCGGCTCTCAGATTTTGTGACACTAACCACTTACGCCCAAGTCCCAAATCTCAAATCTAAAGCCACGACTTTTTTACAAGCCCAACCAATCAACGGCGTAAATGCCGATCGCCGAAACCGATGATCGAGAAGCCACACCGAGCATTTGTTGATGGCATTTTTTGCGAACCGCCCACAAAAATTAATTCTACCCGAAAGTTTGCGGTTTTGACTGTTGCCAGCCAATAGTCCGGGCGCTTTCGGGCAGAATTTAAAGTTTGGTGATTCAGCGCGCCCTGGAGGACTTGAACCCCCGACATCAGGTTTTGGAGACCTGCGTTCTACCAACTGAACTAAGAGCGCACAGGTGAGGTTGCTGAAATTCGCTTAACCTCTAGATTTCTATTTTAACACAGTGCGCTCGTAAATGGGAAACTTTTTTTGAATTTTTTTAATTTCCCATGAACCATGAACCAAGGGGAAGCTGGGTGCATTCCTACAGGGAGCGATCGAACCGCTGTTTGACGCGAGTAGCTTTGCCCACCCGATCGCGCAGGTAGTAAAGTTTTGCTCTGCGGACTTTCCCGCGACGCATCACTTGGATCGTGGCGATGCGGGGCGAGTGAATCAAAAACACCCGTTCCACGCCGACGCCCTGAAACACGCGGCGGACGGTGATTGTTTCATTAATCCCGCCGTTACGCATGGCAATCACAGTCCCTTCGTAGGGCTGAACCCGTTCTTTGTTACCCTCTTTAATTCTTACGCCGACTCGCACTGTGTCGCCGACGTAAATTTCGGGAACTTGTTTATTGAGTTCTTGCTTGACTCTATCTATTTCTGCCGTTTCGATAGAACGGATTATTTCTGCGCCTTTCATCGGATTTACCAAAACTCACAATCCCTTATCATATATCGAAATGCCCGTTTTATGTCAAAAAATTTCTATGTTAGATACCTCTGGGGTCGTATTTCTGCAACTAGGGGCAATGGCCGCACTGGCCTTGTACGTCGCCGCCAACTTGGGTGCCAACGATGTCGCTAACTCGATGGGGACATCCGTAGGCTCGAAGGCCCTAACGCTGCGGCAGGCAATAATTGTTGCAGGCATACTGGAGTTTTCCGGCGCAGTGCTGTTCGGGCAAGGAGTTTCCGAAACTCTCGCCACAGGAGTTGTGAATGCAGAAGTGTTCGCGGCTCAACCGCAAGTATTTTTAATCGGGATGGTGTCAGTGCTGATTGCTTGCGGCTTGTGGCTGCAAATCGCTACCAGTCGAGGTTTGCCTGTTTCTTCATCCCATGCAGTGGTGGGCGCGATCGCGGGTTTTAGCTGTGTTGCAGCCGGAATTAATGCAGTTGATTGGCGAACTATCGGCACCATCTCCCTAACTTGGGTAGCGACACCTGTTGCTAGCGGTGCTTTAGCCGCACTATTTTACAGTGTGGTGAAGTATTCGATTCTCGATCGACCAGATCCTCTATCTCAAATGCGCGAGTGGATACCTTGGCTGAGTGCAGCAATGCTGAGCGTATTTGGGATAATTGTACTGCCGTCTATTGTCGATGTTGCTTTGGTGCAGACAGGGGCGATCGCCGCGGCGCGCGATCGATTTGGCTGGAATCTGCCCATTCACGATATTGTCATTGGCATTGGGAGTATTGGGGCGATCGTCCTCACACTCAATAGCTGGAAAAAATTAGAATCAGTTGAGAAGGAAGAAGGTTCGGCAGCGGATTTTGTAACGGATGTAACGGATGTAACGGATGCAAGGAATAAGAAAGAGGGAATATTTTCCCAATCTCCCACTCTCCCCCTCTCCCCCTCTCCCCCTCCCCGCCACTCTCCCATCGAGCAACAAATGGCGAGATTTCAAGTCTTGAGCGCCTGTTTTGTAGCATTTTCCCACGGTTCCAACGACGTAGGCAATGCCGTTGCTCCCCTAGCTGCGATCGCCTACATCCGGCGCACAGGTTCCTTTCCATCAGGGGATTTCAGCGTGCCCCTGTGGATTTTAGTCCTCGGAGGCGCAGGAATAGTCATCGGTTTAACCATCTGGGGAAAAAATGTAATAGCCACAGTCGGCGAAAAAATCATCGAACTCCAACCAAGCGGCGGATTTTGCGCGGAATTAGCCACAGCCACCACAGTCTTGCTAGCATCCCGCTTCGGTTTGCCAGTTTCCACATCCCACGCTTTAGTCGGTGCAGTTGTCGGAGTCGGGCTGATCAAAGCTTGGAAAACTGTACGCTTGCAAACTTTGCTGTCAATTGGTTCGGCTTGGCTGGTGACAATTCCGATCGCAGCAGGTTTGGGTGCTATCATCTTCAGCATCGCCCAATCAATCGATTTTAGATTTTAGATTTTAGATTTTAGATTGAAGAATTGGAGGTAGATTGGGATTTACTGTTGGGTGGGGGCGGGTTTACGAGATGATTGGTCTTAGGCCGAGATTATTGGTAAAACCCGCCCCTACATTCAAATGTCAACAGACTCATCCTTCTGATTGCCTCGGTTGGGATAAACTCGCGAAGGCAAAAGTTTCCAAGCCGCAGCATCTGCACCCCAGTTGCGAAAAATCTTCACTGAAGCAAAAATTTTAGCGAAACGCCAATTATAGCCACGCTTCCAGTCAGGAGGCCACTGGGCGGTTTCGTCAGCGGCTTGCAAAGCTCTGACTTCAGCTTCGAGTGCTGCGGCGTGGCGCTGCATGATGATTTCTAGTTGCAAAAAGTGTTCTTCGGGCGATCGCAATTTTTTGACATCCTAACTACAAACGTGATCAAGCGTATTCCAGTACAGTAGGGATAACCGCACCGTGCCCATTAGTGTCAATTTAACGTCAAACCCAGTCACAGACTACTGTTTGACGATTGAGGTCAGATCCCCCCTAGCCCCCCTTAAGAAGGGGGGGACAGGAGTTTTTTTCAAAGTCCCCCTTCTTAAGGGGGATTTAGGGGGATCTAGACTTAGGGAAAAACGAGATTTATCAAGGCTTTCAGGCTTAAGTGGACACCTATGGGCTTTTGGAGTGTCCCTTTAGTCTCATAAAGCTCTCAGGACTAAAGTCCTCACTACAAACGTGATAAAGATTATTTTATTCGACACACAAGCACGCGGGTTGCTCAATCACTTAATTTCTCCTCAAAGCAATGCTTCAGCTTTTGAGCCAGCACCTCGACGCAGGGTTTTCTCAGCATAGTAAGATGATTCCCAGGAACCCTAATCACCTCTACTTTTTGGGTCGTTAATTCACTCCAGCCAAGAGTCGGATCTTGATGACTCATGCTTAGCTGTTCCTCCGATCTAAACAGAGTAATTCGCTGCGGATAAATTTTCGGTACATAGCTGAGAGTTGCTTGACTATTAGCCTGAAATACAGTAAACATCGAGGGGATTGCCAGCTCGCGCCAGCTCCGTTCTTTTGACTCCTGAGATAGGATACTAACCATAACCGCCTGTTTCCAATTCCAGCGATGCAAAAAATTAGCTGCCAAATTAAGCATCTTATTTAATTTCGGAAATTTTGCAAAAATACCGCCAATTTGAACATTTTCTGCACCAGCCACCAAGCGAAAATAATCTACTAAAAAAGGCCAGATAGAGCGCGAAACAGTAGTCAGAATAAACTTGCAACCGTCCCAAAAAGAAGGTTTGTTAGCAGAAATCGGCGCTAAAGTATCAAGCACAGCAAGCAAAGCCACTTCGTCCCCCGCTGCGAGTAACTGTTGAGCCATCTCAAAAGCAACCAAACCTCCAAAAGACCAGCCTCCTAAAAAATAAGGCCCTTTTGGTTGAACGGTACGCAAGGCTGCGATGTAGTCAGTCGCCATATCTTCAATGCTAGTTAACGGAGAACTTTCGCCGTCAATACCCTTTGGTTGCAGCCCGTAAAACGGTTGATTTTCTCCTAGCCCAAAGGCTAACTCGACATAAGGAAACACGACGCCAAAGATGGGATGGACGCAGAAGAACGGGGGCTTTTTACCGCGAGGCTTAATTGCAACTAAAGGCGACCATTCCAGAGATTTTGTTTCTGAAGATAGCAAATCTGCTAAACCTTCAATTGTCGGATTTAAAAAAAGAGCAGACAGCGGCAACTCGCGCTGAAATTGCTGGTTAATCTCATTGATAAGGCGGATTGCCAGCAGGGAATCTCCACCCAAATCAAAGAAATTATCGCGAATGCCAACGCACTCTACGTTGAGGGTTGTGGCCCAAATTTGGGCGAGGGTTGACTCGGTTGGTGTGCGAGGTGCTATGCAGCTTTTATCTATTGAATTGCTAGTTAGATTCCCCGGTGCAGGTAGGCGCAGGCGGTCGATTTTGCCATTGGGAGTTAGGGGCAGAAAATCCATCGCCACAAAAGCACTGGGAATCATGTAATTGGGCAGTTGCTGTTTGAGGAAATTGCGTATTTCATCGGGATTAAGCGTCTGATTTTGATTGGGGACGACATAAGCAACTAGGCGTTTGTTGCCCGACAAATCATCCGCAGCAACCGCCGCTGTTTCTTTGACTGCTGGATGCTGAACCAGCAGCGCTTCAATTTCTCCCAATTCTATTCGATAACCGCGAATTTTTACCTGTTCGTCAGTGCGGCCTAAAAAGTCAATATTGCCGTCGGGGAAATAACGAGCTAAGTCACCAGTTTTATAAATTCGTTCTCCTGCTTTCTGGCTAAACGGATTAGCAATAAATCGCTGGGCGGTTAATTCGGGGCGGTTCAGGTAGCCTCGCGCCAATCCGCTGCCGCCGATGTACAATTCACCGGGAATTCCAACGGGTACTGGCTGTAAATTTTTATCTAAAATATAGAGTTGAGTGTTAGCTATTGGGCGGCCGATTGGCGGTTTTTTGCTATCGCTAATTTCGGCAAAACTTGACCAGACTGTCGATTCTGTAGGGCCGTAAGCGTTAAAAAATCTGCGCCCCGAAGCCCAGCGTTTAACAACATCGGGGGAACAGGATTCGCCCGCACAGATGATTGTTTGTAGTGCGGGAAGTTTGACGTTTGGAAGGACAGCTAGCAGCGAGGGCGGGAGGGTAGCGTGGGTAATAGCATTGTCCTGCAAAAATTCGATTAATGTTTGTCCTGGCAACAAAGATTCTTTCTTGGCACAGTAAAGTGTTGCTCCGGTTCCCAAGGCCATGACAATCTCAAAAATTGAGGCATCAAAACTCAGGGAAGCGAATTGCAAAATGCGGTGATTTGAGTTTAAGTTAAAAGCTTCTATTTGAGCTAGGGCTAAGTTGTAGAGTCCCCGATGTTCGATTAAAACGCCTTTGGGTTTTCCGGTTGAACCAGATGTGTAAATGACGTAGGCTAGGTTTTCTGGTATGATATTTGTAGTTGGATTTTCTGGGCTTTGTCGGGCGATAATTTCTCTGTCGGAGTCCAAACAGACTACTGAAAAAACTCCGTAATTTTCCGGCTGCGTCAAGTTTTTTGCTAAGTGTTGCTGAGTTACCAAAATCGACACCTGAGCATCTTCTAACATGAAGTTAAGCCGCTCTTGAGGATAAGTTGGATCTAAAGGCAGGTAGGCTGCGCCTGCTTTGATAATGCCTAGCAATCCGACGATCGCATCTAAGGAACGTTCTACACAAAGGCCCACTAAAACTTCTGGTGCTGCTCCCAATTGCTGCAAGTAACGTGCAAGTTGGTTGGCTCGGCTGTTGAGTTGGCGGTAGGTTAACTGCTGGTTTTCAAAGACGGCGGCGACAGCATGGGGCGTTAGCGGAGCCCTCGAAGAGGATCGCTCGACTTGCTCTTCAAATAGCTGATGGAAACACTGGTTTTGCGGATAATCTCTCTGAGTGTCATTCCAATCGATTAATAGTTGCTGGTATTCTGGCGCTGTCAGCAAAGCCAAGTCGCTAAGGTGCTGTTTGGGATTGGCAACAATGGCTTCGAGCAGCGTTTGGAAATGTCCCGCCATCCGCGCAATTGTGCCGCTATCAAATAAATCTGTGCTGTAAACAAATTGCCCTTGAATACTTCCTGCATTTTCCCACAAGTGGCACTCTAAATCTAGCTTGGCGGTTCCTGCATCAAAGTCGATCGCCTCGGCAGCGATTCCCGGCAATTCTAGCGCTGCTACAGGAGTGTTTTGCAGGCTGAAACTAACTTGAAATAGGGGGTTGCGGCTCAACTCGCGATCGGGGTGCAATTCCTCAACCAACTTCTCGAAGGGCAAATCTTGGTGGGCGTAGGCTGCCATTGCAACATTTTTTACCCGATGCAATAGTTCCCGAAAAGTTGGATTTCCTGATATATCTGCACGCAGCACCAAACTGTTGACAAAAAAACCGATTAATGCTTCTATTTCGATCAGGTTGCGATTGGCGATCGGCGTTCCTACTGCAATATCTACTTGTCCTGTATAGCGGTAGAGCAAAGTTTGAAAAGCGGCTAGTAGAGTGATAAATAAAGTCGCGCTTTCTTGGTGGCTCAATGACTTTAGCGCCTCGCTCAAAGCAGGTGATAGTGTTATAAATTGTTTAGCGCCGCGGTAGGATGGAACCGCTGGTCTTTGCCTGTCTGTTGGTAGATTGAGTGTGGTAATTCCGTTTAACTGCTGCTGCCAATAAGCTAACTGGGTTTCTAATACTTCGCCCTGCAACCATTGGTGCTGCCATTCTGCAAAGTCGGCGTACTGCACGGGCAGTGCTGGTAAGTGCGAGATCCCATTTTTTACAAATGCTGTGTAGAGCGTTCCCAGCTCTCGAATTAGCACTCCAATCGACCAACCATCAGCCACAATATGATGTAAATTCAGCAACAATATATGTTCTGTTTCACTGATTTGTAACAGCGTTACTTTAAATAACGGCCCGGCGGCTAAATCGAAAGGGCATTGCGCTGCATCGGTTGCGAGTTGCAGCGCTGCGGTTTGCTGCTGAGTTGGCGAGAGATTTTGTAAGTCGATTGTGGGGAGGGATACGGTTAAAATGGGAGCAATAATTTGTACGAGTTCCCCTTCCAAAAGCGTAAATGTGGTGCGTAAAGTTTCGTGCCGCTGCACAATTTCGTTGAAGGTTTGCTCTAAGGATCTGAAGTTGAGAAAACCTGTTAAGCGGAGTGCTGTTGAGACATTGTAGAAAGGATTGCCCGGTGCTAATTGATTGAGGAACCAAAGCCGCTGCTGAGCAAACGATGCGGGGAATACAAAAACTTCTGTTTCTTGCTGCATATTTATCGAAATTGCACCCGTTCTACCGCCCTAATTTTTATTTACTTTCTTGATTAAAAGATGATAGCTTCCTCCGCCGACTATCGCGCGAAATCGGCACTAAAGCCGGGGCCCCACTTTTAGCATTCTTATCTTTTAAACTCTCAACGATCTTAGACAATTCTCCAATTGTCGGTGCTTCAAAAACTCGGCGCAAAGGCAACTCTACCGCGAAAGCATCTCGCACTCTCGAAACAAGCTGAGTCGCCAGCAGCGAATGGCCTCCTAATTCAAAGAAATTGTCCCGGATACCCACTCGCTTTATCCCCAAAACCTCAGCCCAAATTTTCACTAAAACTTCTTCAATAGAAGTCTGAGGCGCAACGTAACCGCCAGCCCATTCTAACTTAATCGGCTGCGGTGCAGGCAAAGCGAGGCGATCGACCTTTCCGTTAGCCGTCACAGGTAGCGACTCCAGCACCACAAAAGCCGACGGAACCATATATTCCGGCAGTTTTTCCGCTAGATAAGCCTGCAACTGTGGCACTAATTTACGCGCTGCTTTAGCTTGTAAGGGATTGTTAGCATAAGAGCGCCAAGGACGCAAGTTATCGCTTCTGGTTTCTCGCACAAAATCTTTAGTTTCGCCCCGTGCAAACACTACATCGTAGCGCCCTTGACTGTCGGAATTAGACCAACTAATATTAACATTATACGGAACTTCCAAAGCATACCAAGCTTCGGGATCGACTCCTAAATCCTCGACTTTTTCCACGGCTTTCTGCAACTGACCTGCTGTTGGAAATTTATCGACAACAGACAGCAACTCTGCCGCCTTGACTGCTGCCGTTACCCGCGCATTAGGCACATTAGAAATTCTTAAAACATCCAGTTGATTTTGCAATAATATTTGTTGCACCTTGGTAACACTCAGATTCTGATTTTCATCCAACCAATCCAGCCGTTTTTCTGCGTCCCACTCCCCTTTAGGCGATGATTTTGGGCGTGCTGTTTCCGACGCAATATGCAGAATAGCATTGTACCGAAAATCAGTTAACTCATTGTGGTAACTACCGCGAATTAATTGAATCTCTACGTCGCCAATCTGCGGAAAGCGGTGCTTTAATGCGCTAAAAAACTCTGGTTCAATAACTAACTCTGTTTCTTGAAAAATTTGCATTTGTACTCGCTGCTGCAACTGTTCGCCAGCGAGAGAAGGTTCGGCTTGATACAGTTGTACCGAAGCGTGAAAAGCCTCCAGCAACGGCAAGCTGCGGACATCTCCGATGAATATAAAGCCGCCGGGAGCAGTTGCTTTCACCGCACCTTCTAGCACCTGCACGAGATAGTCGATATTCGGGAAATATTGCACGACTGAGTTGAGAATTACTGCGTCAAAAGCTGCTGTCTCTACTCCTTCAAAATCGGTCGCCATTTTCTGAATTAGCGTTACATTAGTTAACTCTAGATTTGCCAAGTGCTGCTGAATATAGTTGAGCGAAATAGGGGAAAAGTCTGTTCCGCAATATTGAGTGCAGCGAGAGGCAATTTGGAACAGCAACAAACCTGTGCCGCAGCCAATTTCTAACACTCGGCTAGGCTGCAAAGCTAAAATTTGGGCGGCTTGATTGTTCGCCCAGTCGCGCATCTGTTCTGCTGGGATTGGCTGATTAGTATAACTGCTATTCCAGCCGACAATATTAAATGTTGGATCTGAGTCAACAGCAGGTTGATTGTAAGTTTCATTATAGAGGATTTGCCACTGCAAAACCTGTTCGTCCTGCAATTGCATTATTTGGTTTTTTTCGCTAGCAATACTATATTCTGGATTCAGGGCAATATAAGCTACTAAACGTTTATCTCCCTGTCCATCTTCCGAAGCTATTGCTACAGTTTGCTGAACCGCCGGATGTTGAGTTAATTGTGTCTCGATTTCTCCTAATTCGATGCGGAAACCGCGAATTTTTACTTGTTCGTCAATCCGTCCTAAAAATTCAAGGTTGCGATCGCCTCTGTAGCGCACTAAGTCGCCGGTTTTGTAAATTCGCTCTCCTGAATTTGGTTTAAAAGGATTGACAATAAAGCTTTGTGCGGTTAAATCTGGGCGGTTGAGGTAGCCGCGAGCGAGTCCGTTTCCGCCGATGTACAATTCGCCAACAACGCCGATCGCCACTGGCTGCAAATATTTGTCTAATATGTAGATTTGAGTGTTAGCAATGGGGCGGCCAATTGTCGGGGCGATGTCTGTTTGCTCTGTTACAGGAATATAACCGGAAGTTGTGACGACGGTGTTTTCGGTTGGCCCGTAATTATTTACTAGCTTAAATGGATGGGATTTTAAAGGATGTTGTTGCAGTTTTTCGCCGCCTGTGAGCAAGATTCGCAACGCTGTTGTTTGAGGCCAATCTAATAGCAAAACTTTCTCGGCTAAAGGTGTTGGCAAAAAGCTAATTGTAATTGCTTTTGATACTAACCAGTTTTGCAGTTTTTCAGGATCTCGCCTGATGTCATCTTCGGGAAAGTAGATGCTAGCTCCCGCGGCGAGATAAGGCCAAATTTCCCACCCGCAAGCATCAAAGCCGATCGCAGCAATTTGCGTTGCTCGATCGCCCGCTGACACCCCAAACTCTCTTTGATGCCAAAAAACGAGATTTAACAAGCTCCCGTGCTCAATTTCCACTCCTTTCGGCTTTCCCGTGGAGCCGGAGGTGTAAATCGCGTAAACCAGATTTTCGGCTGTGGCTGTGCTGGTGGGATTGTCGGCGATTTCTTGGGAAATCATCTCCCAGTCTGTGTCTAGAAAAACAACCCTTGGATGGTGAATTTTATCATCTGACTGTGTTTCTAAATTTTGCACTTCGCCATCATCCACCA
>NZ_JAUBOR010000026.1:34285-38036 GCF_036700305.1 Microcoleus sp. Z1_A1 | reverse complement strand
GGGAATAAATTCCCTGGCTCATAGCTGAAGTCGGCTGAAGCCGACTGGAAACTTGTCCTCCGACCGTCGTCTTTAGATGGTGAATTTTATCATCTGACTGTGTTTCTAAATTTTGCACTTCGCCATCATCCACCAGGGAATAAATTCCCTGGCTCATAGCTGAAGTCGGCTGAAGCCGACTGGAAACTTGTCCTCCGACCGTCGTCTTTAGACGACTTTCGCTATTAGACAGGGAATTTATTCCCTGGCGGGTAAGCAATACTGACACTTGAGCATCTTTTAGCATAAAGCTCGATCGCTCAGCAGGATAGCTCGGATCTAAAATTAAGTAAGCTCCTCCCGCTTTCAGGATACCCAACATCCCCACAATCAGATCGATCGATCGCCCGCAGCAAAGCCCGACTAAAACTTCCGCCCCAACCCCTATTTTTTGCAGATAACGTGCTAGTTGGTTGCTGCGGAGATTTAGCTCTCGATAGGTGACTCGCTCCTCTCCAAATACCAGCGCCACCGCATCCGGTGTCCGATCGGCCTGCATTTCAAATAGCTGATGGATGCACAAATCTTGCGGATAATCCGCCTGAGTATTGTTGCATTCAACTAACAAATGATAGCGCTCTTTGGCGCTCAAATATTGCAAGTTTGCTAGGCGCTGTTCGGGATTTGTCACAATGCTTTCTAACAAGGTTTGAAAATGCCCGATCAGGCGGCTAATCGTAGCTTCATCAAACAAATCGGCGCTGTAAATAACCATGCCGCTGATGCCTTCCGAGCTATCAACCCACAGCTTATTGCTGGGCGATTGGTTGCTTCCCGAAGTGTTGGGCGATCGCTCCCACAAATGAAACTCCAAATCAAACCGCGCTGTACCCACATCTAACTGCTGCGGGCTGAGTGTTAATTCTGGCAATTCTAACTGATTCCCCGGCGCGTTTTGCAGCGCAAACGCCACCTGAAATAAGGGATTTTGGTTCAAGGCGCGATCGGGGTGCAGTTCTTCTACTAACTTCTCAAACGGCAAATCTTGGTGAGCGTAAGCTCCTAATGCTACCTCTTTGACTCGGTTTAAAAGTTCCCGAAAAGTTGGATTTCCCGACAAATCTGTACGCAATACCAAACTGTTGACAAAAAAACCGATTAATCCTTCAATTTCACTGCGGTTGCGATTGGCGATCGGCGAACCTACAACAATATCTTCTTGCTGCGCGTAATGGTAAAGCAACGTTTTAAAAGCTGCCAGCATTGTCATAAACAGCGTCACTCCTTCACGCTGGCTCAACGTTTCTAAAGCCTCGCTCAGTTGTTTTGGCAGTTGCAAAAATTGCCTTTTGCCTCGGTAACTTTGAATTGCTGGCCGGGGTCTATCCGCAGGCAAATTTAGCATAGAAATCCCGTTTAACTGCTGTCGCCAGTAAGCAAGCTGCGTTTCTAAAACTTCCCCTTGCAGCCATTCGCGCTGCCATTTTGCAAAATCAGCATACTGGATCGACAAATCCGGTAAAGGCGAAGGTTTTTCGCTAGCAAATGCCGTGTAAAGTGCGCCTAATTCCTGAATTAGCACTCCGATAGACCAACCATCGGAGACAATGTGGTGCATATTCAGCATTAGTAAATATTCGGCATCATCTAACTGCAATAATGTGACTCGCAGCAACAAGTCATTGGACAAATTGAAAGAGCGTTGAGCTTCCTGGGCCGTGAGCCTGTTTGCTTCATTTTGTCTAGATTCCTTGGGCAAGTTTCGCAAGTCCACTACATTAATCGGGAGGTGGAAAGCTGCAGCTATTTTCTGAACAGGTTGCCCCGAAACTACTGCTAAATTCGTTCGTAAAGCTTCGTGGCGGCGCACAATTTCATTGAAGGTTTTTTGCAGCGCCGAAAAATTGAGCGAACCTGTCAAACGCAAGGCTGCGGGAACATTATAAAAAGGATTGTTCGGGACTAATTGGTCGAGAAACCACAAGCGCTGCTGTGCAAAGGAAAGCGGTAGATTTCCGTCCCGCCCCATAGGAACAATCGGTGTAGGAGTGAAACTAGAAGTACGATTAGCTGCTTTTAAAAATGAAATAATTTCGGCTTTTTTATGAGAAATTTCGGCGCGAAGTTTGGGTGTAATAATTCCTTCGGGAGCGTTGCAGCGCAGGCGAGATCCCTCAACAAAAATATTAATATCTAGACTGCGAAGGTAAGATAAAAACTCAACTAACTCCACGCTGACAGAATCTCTGGCATTTGGCGATGAACTCGATATTTTTGGCTCTGGCATTTTGAGTCATCCTGTCAATCGATTTTAGATTTTAGATTTTAGATTTTAGATTTTAGATTTTAGAATTGAAGCATTGACCCCACAGATAAATTCGGGGGTTCCTTTATTGGATACAGGTTTTTTATTTCTGGACGGATGAATCACGTGGTGGGTATCCTGGATGCTTTCGGTCATTACTTGGGCACATCAATAAATTAAATTCCACCAGCGCACAAATTAAGAGCTTAACTTACCGCTTGCTTACTGTGGCCTAACCTAAGTATGATCCTGTTTGAATTCGCAACCAAAATCCTACCCAAGGTTTCAGCTTATGCCGTTCATGCCCTTCAATTTCCTGTTCCTATGGCTGGTGGGACTGCTGTCGATCGGGGTACTTGGCACAGGTATATACATTATTTACGAATGGTACATCGGCGCACTGGTAGGGATTTCCTACTTAATCAGCGGAGTGTTGATGCTTCTTTGGTGTGTTGGCGGCCGCTTTATCAGTTTGCCGCTGTTCCGCCGCCCCGGTGCTGACGAACCGAAGCCCACGCGGACGGGTACGGTGCAGCGGGTAGAGAGGC
The DNA here is from genome assembly GCF_036700305.1 of Microcoleus sp. Z1_A1. Lineage (NCBI taxonomy): Bacteria > Bacillati > Cyanobacteriota > Cyanophyceae > Oscillatoriales > Microcoleaceae > Microcoleus > Microcoleus sp. Z1_A1. The sequence goes on along the minus strand of NZ_JAUBOR010000026.1, from coordinate 35,204 downwards.
CTGATGGCACTATTTTACAAGTAGAATTCTACGGCCCGGAGGACGGACAGCCGATTATTCTCTCGCACGGTTGGGGGCCGAACAGTATGGTTTGGTATTACGCGAAACGGCAACTAAGCGATCGCTACCGAGTGATTGTTTGGGATCTTCCAGGCCTGGGAAAATCCACTCGACCAAAAAACAGTGACTACTCCCTAGAAAAATTTGCCCGCGATCTTGAAGCCGTCATTGCCATAGCAGGAAATAAACCTGTTATCCTACTCGGACACAGCATGGGTGGCATGATTTCTCTAACATTCAGTCGGCTTTTCCCAGAACTTCTCGGTAGTCGAGTAGCTGGTTTAATTCTGGTAGATACGACTTATACTAATCCCGTCAAAACCGCTATTTTTAGCAGTTTATTACGCGCTTTGCAAAAGCCGCTGCTTCAACCTATGCTCTACCTCACCATAGCTCTTGAACCGATTATGTGGGGAATGACTTGGCTGAGCTATCTCAATGGTTCACTGCACATCAGTGTAGAATTATCGGGATTTAAAGGCACTGAAACGCGCGGTCAATTAGAGTTCTCAGCTTTCTTATCAGCCTTGGGTTCTCCCGGCGTTCTCGCTCGCGGCACACTGGGAATGCTCAAATTTGATGAAACAAAAACTTTGCGATCGATTGACATTCCAGTGTTGGTGATCTGCGGCGATTCAGATATCGCCACTACTCCCCCAGCTAGCCTGCGGATGAAAGCAGAATTGCCTCAAGCAGAGCTAGTTACTATACAGAAAGGAGGACACATGGCATTAATCGAGCATAACCAAGAGTTTGCCGAAGCTGTTAGGGCATTCTGCACTGAAATTTCCTAACTAAAAATGTGAGTTAAAACTGAGATATTTCAGCATTCTCAAGAACAGGCTTTTCGGCCTGTTCC
>NZ_JAUBOR010000026.1:0-34185 GCF_036700305.1 Microcoleus sp. Z1_A1 | reverse complement strand
ACAAGACATTAAGTTTTTTGTGGGGAGTAGGGGTTGGGCGTCCCGCCCGCCCTTGAAAAACTATTACACAGCACCGAATTCTCAAGAACAGGCTTTTCGGCCTGTTCCACAAGACATTAAGTTTTTTGTGGGGAGTAGGGGTTGGGCGTCCCGCCCGCCCTTGAAAAACTATTACACAGCACCGATTTATTTGCGCCAACCTCAAAATTCCACATCTTCGCGCTCATTTTCGTCTGTTCTGGGAGTATCCAAACCTTTCGCAGCCCAACGCATTGTTTCAATGTATTTTGCCAGACTCGCCACAGTCGGAGCCTCAAACAAATTGCTGACCGATAACTCGACTTGCAAAGCGTCTCGGATGCGAGAAATCAACTGAGTTGCTAGCAGGGAATGCCCGCCTAGTTCAAAAAAATTATCGTAGATACTAACCTGCTGTTTTCCCAAAACCTTAGCCCAAATTTTTCCCAGCATTTCTTCGATATCAGTCCGAGGCGCTACATAATTTTCTGTTATATCCTTGCTGTTTGTATCTATCTTAGGTAATACCCCGCGATCGACTTTGCCGTTGGGCGTCAGTGGCATATTCTCCAACACTGCATAAGTTGCAGGAACCATATATCCCGGTAACTTTTCTTTCAAAAATTGGCGCAATTCACTTGACTTTAGATTGTCAATTTCAGATTTTTCCTTGATGCCGTCAGCAACAACATAAGCTACCAAATGTTTATCGTCGGGGATTTCTTCCCTCACAATTACTACTGCTTCGCGCACTTGTGGATGCTGGCACAAAGCCGCTTCAATTTCTCCCAACTCGATGCGGTAGCCGCGAATTTTTACTTGGTCGTCAACGCGGCCTAAAAACTCGATGTTGCCGTCAACCCAATAGCGGCCTAAATCACCGGTTTTATAAAGCCTAGAACCTGATTTATTGCTAAAAGGATTAGGAATGAATGCAGCAGCAGTTAACTCAGGCTGGTTGAGGTAGCCTTTCGCCAGTCCGTCACCGCCGACGTACAATTGACCAATAACACCGATCGCCACCGGCTGCAAATCCGCATCGAGGAGATAAATTTGCGTGTTGGCGATCGGGCGGCCGATGGGGATAGATGTTGCGGTTTCTGGTACGTCTTGCACGCAATAATAAGCCGAAAATGTGGTATTTTCTGTAGGCCCGTAAACGTGAATTAACTTAGTAGTTGGATTTTGTTTGAGAAGTTTTTTAACCCATCTCATATCGACCGCTTCTCCGCCAAACAGCAAGCAGCGCAGCGAATCAAAAGCTTGCGGTAAAACTCTAGCAATTTGTTGAAATAAGGCAGTTGTTAAAAACAAAACTGTGATGCCTTCTTGGCGCAGTTCTAAGGCTAAATCATGAGGCGAAAGGGTAATATTTGTGCTAATTCCCACGAGTTGAGCGCCGTTAAGCAAGGCTCCCCAAATCTCGAATGTGGCTGCATCGAAGGAAGCGTTTGATGCTTGGGCAATTTTATCGCTAGGTTCTATTTTTATATAGTTGGTGTTGAGTACCAGCCGATTTACTGCTTTGTGGGTGACAGCAACTCCCTTCGGTTTTCCGGTTGAGCCAGATGTGTAAATAACGTAAGCTAGGTTGTCTGCTGTTGCGGTGTTGGCGGGATTTTCGGCGCTTTCTTTGGCTATGTCTTCCCAATCGCGATCGAAGTAAATCACTGAGTTTGAGAAGTCTCGGAAATTCTCAATCAATTTATCTTGAATTAGCAAGACTTTAACTTGAGCATCTTCCAGCATCAAGTTTAGCCGATCGCGCGGATAGCTCGGATCTAACGGTAGGTAAGCTCCTCCCGCTTTCAGTATAGCCAACATCCCGACAATTAGGTCGATCGATCGCTCTGCACAAAGCCCCACTAAAACCTCCGCCCCCACACCCCGTTTTTGTAGGTAACGCGCCAGTTGGTTGCTGCGACTGTTGAGTTCTCTGTAAGTCAGGTTTTGGCTGTCGAAAGTTAGGGCGACATCATCCAGATGCTGCTGGAGTTGCCCTTCAAATAACTGATGAATGCACTTATTTTGAGGATAATCTGTGCGAGTATCGTTCCATTCTTTGAATAATTGATTCACTTCATCCTCGCTCAATAAAGGTAAGTTAGCAATTCCTTGTTCTGGATTAGCCACAATGCTTTCCAGCAAAGTTTTAAAATGCCTCAGCATTCGGGCGATGGTAACTTCATCAAATAAATCTGTATTGTACACAGCCACGCCTCTGAGCCCTTCCGAATCTTCCCACTGTTCGCCGTATCTGTTCCTAAACTTATCGGAAGCTTCCCACAAATGCAGCTCTAAATCAAAGCGGGTTGTTTGAGTCTCTAAATGAAAAGAACTTAACTTTAATTCGGGCAATTCTAGCTCGTCCACAGGCCCATTTTGCAGCCCGAATACCACCTGAAACAGCGGGTGGCGATTCAACGATCGCTCTGGGTGCAATTCCTCAACTAGCTTCTCAAAAGGCAAATCTTGGTGAGCGTAAGCTCCCAGGGTTACTTCCCGCACCCGGCCCAAAAAATCTCGAAATGTCGGGTTTCCCGAACAGTCTGTTCGCAGCACTAAAGTATTGACAAAAAAACCGATTAGTGGTTCTATTTCGCTGCGGTTGCGATTGGCGATCGGCGAACCTACTACAATATCTTCTTGTTGCGAGTAGCGGTAAAGCAAAGTTTGAAATGCTGCGAGCAATGTCATAAATAAAGTCGCTCCTTCTCGCTGCGAAAGCGCTAAAAGTGCGTCCTTCAGCTTTTTAGGCAGTTCTAAATATTGAGTTTTTCCCCGATAATTTTGCCTAGCTGGTGCAGGGCGATCGGTAGGCAAATTTAACACAGAAATTCCGTGCAATTGCTGCCGCCAATAAGCTAGCTGAGTTTCTAATACTTCACCTTGCAGCCATTCGCGCTGCCACTCTGCAAAGTCGGCATATTGAAGGGATAATTCTGGTAGAGGAGATGGCTGTTGATTTATAAAGGCTGTATAGATAGCTTCTATTTCTCGAATTAGCACGCCGATCGACCAATCATCAGAGGCTATGTGGTGCATATTTACCAAGAGAATATGCTCGGTTTCTGTCAGCCGCAGGATGGTGACTCGCATCAGCGGCCCGGTGGATAAATTGAAAGGGCAAAGAGATTCTGCTGCAGAGAGTTTCTTTGCTTCTGTTGGCCGTTGTTCTGGCGGCAAATTTTGCAAGTCTAATACTTTTAAATTAGTTTGGAAAGCCGCTGAGATCATCTGCACTGGTTGGTCTGATACCGTTGCAAAAGTGGTTCGCAAAGTTTCGTGTCGCTGCACTATTTCGTTGAAGGTTTGCTCTAAGGCTGTTAAGTTGAGGGAACCAGTTAAGCGCAGTGCTGTTACTACATTATAGAAAGGGTTTTCCGGTGCGAATTGGTCGAGAAACCACAAGCGCTGCTGGGCAAATGATGCCGGAAAGACAAACACTTCGGCTTCTGAGGAAATATTCAGTTTTTCTATATCCTTTGTCAAGGAATTGTCATAAATTTCGGAGGCCATATCTGTTGCTCTTCGGGGATGGGATGTGTTAATTTTTTGATGGCGCGGGGGGGATTTTTGACCGACAGCATCCAGGATACAAGCTCGCGGATTCATTCCTTCGCAGACTCAGGACGGAGAAATAAAAAACCTGTATCCGAGAAACTGGCCCCCCGAATTTATCTCGCGCAAGTCAATGCTTCAATTCTTTAATCTAAAATCTAAAATCTAAAATCGATTGAGGGTGCGATCGCCTCTTAAAACTTTCGCGAGCAAAAGATCGGAACTGTTAAAATCATAAACCTGGGTGCAGGAGTGCGGGAGAGACGCGGGGAATAGAAACGGGGTTTCTGCCTGCAGGATCAAGTTATCCATTGAGGGGCTAGGAGTGCGACCCCCCAATCAAATTTAGTCACAGAACGGGATCTTAGGTTTGTGAGTCGGGTGCAATCGGGTGAGTTATATGCGAGAATTACCGGGAGCAATTCGTGGAGAGGTCAAGCTGTACAGCAATCCTCAATGATTTGTGTAATTCTTGTAGGGGCAAAACCCACGCCCGGTTGCCCCGATGCAGGCTGGGGTAGGCACTCTTAGCACTACCCCTACATATTTTTACTGATTTAGGATTGCTATAGTATGATTTCTAATTGCACAAAGTGTTCTTGGGGCGATTCCCGGCCGGATAGCTTTGCTTCACGCAATTTTCTCACATTTGTAGCTTAGCGACTACTATTGATTCAACAGTGTTCGCAATCTTTTAGATCAATTCACTAGAACTTGCGACCTAATTTGTCACAATACTTAAGAACACTGAACGTGCAGTTTAAATTAGAGGTTATAGGCTAATGGCGCAGCGGAACGTATACTCGTCAAAGGACGAGCCAGAGGATACACAATCAGCAGAAGAAGTCCTCCACTCAGTAATGCAAGAACTGGACGCTTTGCATCAAAATGTCAAAGGCCAGTTAAATCAAGACATTACTCGGCTGCAAACTGAAAAAAATCACCTGATTGAAGATATTGAAGACCTCCGGGAGCAATATCGCAAATTGCAGTCTCAGCAAATGGAATCTCTGTCTGGGCGATACATTCAGCAGCAGCAATTGTGGCTGAAGCAGTTGGCTCAAGTTTTGGCTCACAATTTGCAGGATTTGTTGGTGCAGCGGTTCAACGAACTCAGCGCTAATTCGGGAAATTCTCTCAGCAGCCCTATTCCCAGCGGCGAGTTCCCGATACCCTTGCCGCCGAGCAACTACGACGAACGGGCATCGCAGTTGCTGGCGGCGCTGGATGAAAGGATCGATCGCAGTTTCCAGATGCTGGAACAAGATTTAACCAGTTACGAAAGCGAGCTTTCTGTGCGGCTCAACAACATGAAAACCCTGGAACTGCAAGGGGAAGAGCTGCTACAAAATCTCGTAAACCGCATCAGGGAAGAACTCGAATCAGAAGAAGAATATCTTGAGAATCCTTTCGATGCTCAAGATTCCTATGTCGAGGAATCAACTAATTCTCTTAATTCTGTCCGCCCGCAATTTCTGCAGCCAACACCTGCGGCAACGCCGCGGGAACCCGCGCCCCAGCCTTCTTCAGCGCCTGCTGCAACTGTTAAAGCATCTTCTCAAGTACAGACAGGTTTGGTGCTGGCTTTGTCTTCGGCGGTGGTATTGTCGCTGTTTAATGTTTGTTTGAGAATTCTGATTAAAAGCAAAAATCCTCGGATGGTTTTTGGGTTGTTTGAATTTCCGGGGGTGGTGACTCCAGGTTTTGGAAATTCTTTGTTGATTTTGTTGATGCGGCTGATCGTGGTGATGGCTTTGATGCCGATATTGGCGACATTTCTGTATCCTTCTGTGTGGAAAGATATTAGGCGGTTGTTTGAGTCGGGCGATCGAGCTTTGTGGAGTAAGGTTTTAGGAAGCGCATTTTTTCTGTTTTTGTCTCAGGTTTTGATTTATTTGGCGATCGGCAATATTCCAGCGGGGATTGCGATTACGATTTTCTTTATTTACCCGATCGTCACCGTACTCGGTTCTTGGATCTTGTTTGGCTCTCGCCCCAGCACAGTCGGCTTTTTGGCGATCGTCGGGATTACCGCAGGTCTGATTTTAGCTGGGTGGCCGAGTTTTGCGGCCCCTGCTCCGGGCGGCGGCAATGTCGGGGTGGGAGTCACGGCTGCACTGGCTTCTGGGATTACCTTTGCAGGTTACGTATTGCTGACGCAAATGGCCGCAGGCAAGCTGCACCCAATTCCTTTTAGTTTAGTTAATTTCGGCGCGATTTTTGTATTTTCCTCCCTGAGTTTGTGGGTGCCACTGTCGGACAATTTTGCTCCTAAAATCGACCCAAATGTTTGGCCGGGTTTGATTGTCGGAGGCGTTGTTTTAGGGGTGCTGACGCTGTTTAGCTATCTTTTGAATAATTTTGCCATCCGGTTCGCGGGGGCAGCCTTAGCATCAGTAATTGGCACTTTAGGGCCGGCAATGACCGCACTCTTCGGTTTTCTAATTATCAATGAGAAGTTGCAGCCTGTGGCAATTCTCGGCATGGCTGTGGTGACGTTGAGCGTGGCTGCTATGAGTGTGGAACGCATAATGGCTCCTCAGAAGAAGGCTAGTTAAGGCAAGAATTTGTCCTTCATAATAGATACCAGAACCCCGACTTTTAAACATTCGGGGTTCTGGTATCTATCCCATTTAAAATCTAAAATCTCAAATCTAAAATCGACTTAACCTATGACTGCAGTTATTAAAATATCGCCCAACTTAGAGGAGTTCCTAAAACTTCCAGAAACGGAGCCACCTTGCGAATATATCAACAAAGAAATCATTCAAAAAGCGATGCCTCAAGGTGAACATAGCAGATTGCAAGGTAAGCTTTGCAATGTCATCAATCAAATAGTCGAAACACCAAAGATTGCTTATGCTTTTCCCGAGTTGCGTTGCACTTTCGGCGGTGTATCACTCGTCCCAGATGTAGCAGTATTCCGGTGGGAAAGAATTCCCTTTCTACCATCGGGTAGAATTGCTAACCGCTTTGAAATTTATCCAGACTGGGCGATAGAAATTCTTTCTCCCGGACAAAGCCAAACAAAAGTGCTTGCTAAATTACTTGCTTGTTCGCAACAAGGCACTGAATTGGGCTGGTTAATGATTCCAGAAGAAGAAAGTATTTTAGCGGTATTTCCCGGGCAAAGGGTGGAGTTTTACGAAGGTGCAACTAATTTGCCAATACTTAATGGAATTGAGTTAGAATTGACTGTCGAAACAGTTTTTAGCTGGTTGAGTTTTAGTTAAGGATCGCGAATTAAATAACTTACAATTTTAATTGTTATTGTGGGATGGGCGTCCCGCCCGTCGCCCAATTTTAATTGTTATTGTGGGATGGGCGTCCCGCCCGTCGCCCAATTTTAATTGTTATTGTGGGATGGGCGTCCCGCCCGTCCACTCATGACGGGCTATAAGAGCCCATCCCACTTTCAAGAGTGGAAGTTATTTAATTCTCATTCCTAAGTTAAAAAGTGCGCGAAGCGGATGTATTCCGTAGGGAATCGCCATTCTTAAACAACAGAAACAACCACTCGAAAACCCACAATACTAGCCTTGCAATCCGGCTGATATCTGAGGCGACACGCGCTGCGACAATTCGGAGGATGATCGTTCCAAGAACCACCCCGCAACAACCTCAGCGAAGACTCCCCGTCAGACTCCCAAACGCTACCATCGGCAGGCGCACCGTTATAATTATTGTGCCAAGAATCCGCGCACCATTCCCAAACATTTCCGTGAAAATCGTACAATCCGAAAGCATTAGGTTTAAAACTGCCAACATCTGTCGTTTGAAAGCGATAAACTCCCTTGGGCGCGTCAGCGTAATTAGAATTTCCGTTGTAATTGGCTAACTCGCTGGTAATCGTTTCCCCAAAATGAAACGGCCCCGTAGTTTGCCCCCGGCAAGCATATTCCCATTGGGCTTCGCTAGGTAAGCGATAATTCTTACCTGTTTTGCGAGAAAGTCGATCGCAAAACTCCACAGCCTCGTACCAAGATACATTTTCTACAGGTCGATTTGCACCTTTAAAACGGGCAGCATCGGGATTGAGAAATATTTTAATTTCCGGCAGCGCCGCAACTGCTGTCCACTGGGCCTGAGTGACGGGAAATTTGCTAATATAGAAAGAGCCTAAAGTTACTGGGTGCTGAGGTTTTTCGTCGCTGTCACCCCGATCTTTTGGAGAACCCATGAGGAAAGTACCGCCAGGAACTGATACCATTTCCAGCGCTGTACTGCTACCAAGACGTTCTTCAAAAAAACGCGCTTGGCCGCTGTTAACATTAGTTGGCTTCCCGCGCTTGTCTACTGTCACCACCTGAAATTCAAAAGTGCTTTTGACAGCGGGAATTCTCTGTGCTGCCTTGTTCGGAGGCGGATTTGTGTTAGATTTTTCCCTCGGATTGACAGAGATATTGCTATTGATTTGCCTGCTTTGATTGAGGGGAGGATTGATGGCAAGTTGTCCTCCCTTTGTCCGAAAAGAATTTAGAGCAAGTTGTCCTCCATTGGCACAATGGGGTTGGGGAGGTAAAGAATAGAGATTTAAAGCTTTGATTACTTCATCAGCAGATTGATATCTATTTTTGAGATAATCTTGAATTAATTTGTCTAAAACATTTGCCAACTCGCTGCTAATTTTTGTGCCGGCTGGCAACCGTTCTCTCCACATCCAGCCGCCGTTTATCGGGTCATAAAGGTCATCGGAACCGTCAAGTTTTGGCAAACATTGAGTTAGTAGTCTCAGGCAACTTATTCCCAAACTGTACAAATCGCTGCCGGGGAAAACTTGACCGCGCATTTGTTCTACAGGCGAATATCCGGGCGTTCCTACCGTCGTGCCTACTTTGCTCATCAGCGAGCCCGTCACTTGTTTGGAAATGCCGAAATCTATCAAAACTAACTCTCCCCGCCCTCCCCTTCGGAAAGCTGAATTCCGAAAATTTCCCGCCTTTGGCAGAGAGAAGTTAACAGAGGTGCGGCGGCGCATGATATTCTCAAGTTTGATGTCTCGGTGAATGACCTGGCGATCGTGCACAAATTTCAAAATCGGCAGTACATCTGCCAGCAACTGCCAAATTTTTTCTTCGCTAAAAACACCCTGCTGAGTTAATTCTGCTAGTAAAGTTTGCCCCTCAATCAACTCTTGTACTAAATAAAGTCGCTTGTCTTGTTCAAAATAAGCAATTAATCGAGGAATTTGGGGATGTTCGCCGAGTTCGTAAAGTCGTTTCGCTTCTTCTTTAAACAATTGTGCGGCTTTTTCAAGTGCTGAGGTTCCTTGAAATTGGGGTACAAACTGCTTAATTACGCAGGGATCGTCCATGCGATCCGTATCTACCGCTTCGTAAGTTCTGCCAAATCCCCCTTCGCCCAACAGTCGAATCACGCGGTAGCGGTTTCTGAAGAGAGGGTTGAGGCCTTGAGCTCCGCAACTTTGACAAAATTTAGAGTTATCGGGATTGAAAGGATGAGAGCATTTTGGATTAGAACAGTAGAACATATCTGGGCAGAAATGATCCGGTTAAGGTTATCATATATCTTTTCGGGTTACTCAGGGAATACTAACAATTAGTAATTGGTTATTGACAATTGGCTGTAGGAAGGGCATTACCGCCGTTGGTGTACCCCAAGGCAGAAATTAGAAGGCAGAATTTAAAATCCGTATCAATCCAAAGAAAGAGATTTGAAGGCAAAAAATGGCAGCCCGATCGACCGATTTTAGCAACCCGCTTACCGCCGATATTCGTCTGGGGCTTGCGGGGAATTTTTTTACAGAGGGCAGTATGGTACAACTCGGCAGAATTTTACCAGATCGTCCTTAAAGGCGATCGGGGTAATTTCAACTTGAAATGTCATATTTATGCTGCATTTCACAAACTTTCCGCATCCTGTTAAATAAGTTTATTTCTAAATAATTTGACTGCTAAAATAACTGATAGAAACAGAACACAGCATGATACTGATACTATTGTTTCTTTGATATTTGGTGATATAAATACAATAAATCCCTCCTCTTTAATCAGGGCAGAGAAGCTTGAGACACAAAATGGCATGAGATATAACCTAAATGCCTGCCAACGATCTCTTTTGCCTTTACTAGAAGAAACACTTAGCATCAGACCCGTACCGATTACAGCACTTATACCAATTGAATTGATCCATATCTTAACCGAAGGGTCAAAATGAAAACAAACTACTATAACATACCAAATGAGATAGCACCAGAGAATAGCTTTATCTAATTGGATTTCGCAAAGATATTGAATCAACCATTTCATGGCTATAAAAATGCTTGGATTTTTTCAATCTAACTGATGAATACAACCCGGTGAATTGAAGAATTAGGGATGGAGAGCAAAAGAGTTTTCTAACGAGACAAGTTGATACCCCGCATCGGCTGGTGACACAACTGAGATAAAAACCAATGGCTCATCACCGTTGTTGAATACTCCATGTACACATCCGGTATGAGCGACTACAACATCCCCAGCAGCGATCGACTTCGTAGTGCCTGCTTTGTCCAAATAGTAGTCTCCCTTCCCGGTTAAAACAGTCCAAGTGTCTTGCCCGTTGGGATGGGTGTGCGCGGGGATTGCCTGACCTGGCTTGATATACCAGGCGACAACGACAGCCTCCTTAGATTCGGTAACGATCGAGCGAACAGGCTCTCCCTCAGTCGGTTGAAAGAATTTAGAACTGCTGAATATCCTAGTTGTACTCATCTTTGCATCACTCTTTGAAAGACTTCTAAGGTGATTGTCTCACCGATCGCCTACAAAGAACTGTCTCACCGATCACTTTACGGAAACTTAACTCAGAGCAATAAACCCGCTCAAATCACAACTTGTAAGGAGCGCGATCGTCTTTTCCCAAGAGCGCACCGAGTACAAGAATAACGCTAGAAACTAACGATCGCACGCTCATTGAAAAGCGATCGACAAATCAGGTAATTTTGAAGTATTGGGTATTGCGATCGCGACCTAACTCTTACCGTGACTTGTTCTGCCGCTGTCAACTACAAGCTCTGACAATCTTATTTCTGGGCGGATTTGTTAAACAGTTTGGACGCAGCACCTCTCAAAATGTGCGGTAGTAACTTTGGGCCCGGCAAGAAGACAATCCCTAACTGCTGCATTAATCCAAGTGCATCGCCCTGCCCCCAATGCTCCGCGATTTTGCCGTTCTCGACTCGATCGATGTGCATAATCGCCAAGCTGATTTGTTTGCCCGTTGGCGGCAGACCCTGAAATTCTCCGAGGTGTGTTGCTGTGAAGGTTCCCCACGTCACTACTTTATCGCCTGCAACCAGAACCTCATCAAAAACGTGTTTACCCTGACTGAAAGCTAGATAAAATGACATCCCGAACTGCTTGAACTCCTCCCCGTCCAATGGCTCCGGGATTCCCGCCATGCGAGCAATAAAATTCGGCGCTAGAAGTTCTAAGGCTTGTTCCATTTTGCGATCGTCGAAGGCTTTGTAGAACTGGAGAACGATTGCTTTGTTTTGGTCGCTCAGCATACAGAATTTTGTTTTGAACTAAATTGTAACGCAATGATTGCGAGAACCCGATCGAAATATCGAGCCGACTTCAACACGCTGCCTCGACACTCATCTTCAACATCAACTCACTTCACGCAATAATCGATCGCTTCATATCACGTCCGATCGACCAAATTCATCTTCAAAATAACCGATCGCTGGGAATTCTCTACAAACTGTTTGCCACATTCCTTACAGCGATAGCACTGCTTCCCCCGTCGATAACCGTTTTTGGACAACTGCTCCGATCGACAATGAGGACATTTCATTACTTTCATTACATGACTCGATCGACTTTCCCCCACATATGGCTCTAAATACGACACCAACAAATCCTCAATCTGCCCTACGAGTTGTTGGCGATACTGTCGATCGGGGTTCCGAAGTGCCGACAGAATGACAGCATTACTGCTGTGAACGCAAACCTCTGCTAACAGGCTGCATTGCGCCTCCCCCAAGCTGGGATTTCTCTGCTGCAAAAGACTTGCCATAAAGTCGATCGCTTCCTGAGTCATACTTTCATCGATCGACTGGAAAATCTCGCGCGCTATATAAAACTGCACGAACACCACCCGCGATACAGGCTGTTCAAACATCTCTGCAACAGCAGTGACCAGGGTATGGATCATTTCGCGCAGCGGTAACTGAACGATTTCCGACGTGTTCGCCTGCGCCCACATCGCCTTGACCCGATCGGCATGACGCAGTTCCATTGCATTAAAAATGGCAGCTTTATCAGGAAAAAACTGATACAGAGAACCGATGGCTGTCCCTGCTTTTGCTGCAATTAGATGGGTAGTCGCCTCCCAATAGCCCACCTCGTCAAACACTGCTGCTGCTGCATCCAAGATTTTTTCGACTCTTTCTTTACCCCGCTGCTGTTTCGGTTGACGGCGCAAACTGCTTGACGAATGCGAATCTTCTGTCATATTCTAGAAAAGCGACAAATCTCTCACAATTTTAGGTCTAAAGGAGAACACCATGCAGTCTATGCTTCCCGGTGCGCCTTGGTTGTTGGCACACAAATCGATGCTGACAGCGAACCAGCCTCGCAAAATTTCCTTGTACGGCACCGACTATGTGATGTGGAAAGATCCTGCCGGAACCATCCATGCCTTGCCCAATGCCTGTCCGCACATGGGAGCAATGCTGTCGGAAGGATGGTGCGAAACCGAAGGCGATCGCCCAAGCGGTGTTGTCTGCCCCTTCCATGCCCTGAAATTTGATGCGGGCGGCTGCACCGTATTGCCCGGATCGAATCAGAAAACTTTGCCCTTACTGAAACCGTTAGATTTGATTGTTCAAGATGACTTCATTTGGTCTTACGGGGAATACCAGCCGCAAGTCCCCATTCCCAACGTACTGAATGAAATCGCCGAAACTTACTACTTCATCGGGCATACCGCCGATCGCAGTATCGAGACAGATTTGCTGACAATGCTGCTGAATATGCACGACTACAACCATCAAAACGGCACCCACCGGGACTTGTTTAGAATTACCGATGTGGAATTTCATCAATTCATTGATGAGGGACATCAATCCCATGCGTTTTACGATATGCCGACGGCCCCTTACAGTTTGGCAGAAAAGCTCAGAAAGCCAGATTTGTGGTTGCTGCCGAGCACCATTAAAGCTCACTTAGAAAATCATTTCCCATCCCTAGTAATTTTTCATGGAGAAATGCCATTCGGCAAAGCTGCACAGTGTCATATATTCGTACCAGAAGCCGAGAATCGGACGCGGACTTATATTTTGCTGTTCGGTCAAGCAAAGCATCCTCTATTTAAGGTGTTGGGGGGAACGTATCTCAATTTTGGTAAAGTTGTCGTCGATCAAGATGCGGATATTTTAGGAAAAATTTATCCCGATACGCCTCAGAAAATTAAACTCAATAATGAAGTGGGGATGGATTGGGTGCGGCGCAATTTTGAAAGCTTCCCTAGTGTGAGGGAGCCTAATCTTTCCAGGTAGACAGTGAAGATGCCTTCAGCATCCTACTAGGTCGATACCTAAGAGCTCAATACGCAGGCTTATTTCCCCAGAGCGTTCAGAGCCTTGCGGAAAACGATCTTGTCCTCGCCCGCCTTGTAGAACTCGCGGATTCTTGCTTCCTCGTCGTAACCGCTCTTGCGATAGAACGATCGAACGTACTCGAAGCTCTCCAGTCCCGATGTTTCCACGAGCAGCACGCGCTCGCCCCGCTGGGCCAACATCTGTTCGACGTGGGTTAGCAGTGCCGTACCGCGTCCTTGCTGCTGACGATCTGGACAGACGGCAATTAGATATAGATTCCACGTCCCCTGGGTCATTCGTTCCGGCGCAACATACGCGACCCCCACCAGCCCGCCGTCATCGTCGGTGAGCCAGATGTCTTGGCTATTTTCGCCGTCGAAGTAGTCTGCCAGCATGAGGGCGAGTTCTTCGGTCTCGTGTGGCTCGAATCCAATTGCCTCAACTAAGGCGATTAATGCAGTCGTGTCATCGGGCGCGATCGGGCGAATCATAGCAAACTCCGTGGGTATGCAAAATAGGTCAGCCACTGAAGGTAATATTACAACAGTAGTCGATGGCATTGGCACTGGTGTGGTGATCTGTCCCGAGCAGTTCTGTGCAGAGCAACAACAATACCTCGTGCGGCGACATATAGCGGTTCGAGCGAAAGATGAGGTATGAATGACAGCTTATATAACCACTGAAACGTATAGGGCCGGGGCCCAACTACGTCCGCGAATCTTTCTGAGAAAGGCTATATCAATGCTTTACTAACATCATCTTGAATACCGAAGTCCTAGAAACTAAAAGGGCGATCCAATAGCTGCAAGCAACGATGGAGCACGCTCATTGAGCGCGCGATCGACCACAGTTAATTTTGAAGTATTGGGTATTGCGATCGAGTGTTGGAAACTACAATTCATCAAATGAATGATTAGATATTACTTTGTAGTTTGGGGCAACAATTGATTTAGTGCACCACACAAGTATCCCTTCACGGTGTCCCTACTTGCAGTCACGCCACTGGGAAGAGTAAAAATCATTTCGACATTTAATAGATTTCCGTCGGCTGAGGCAAAAACATCGATCGGCAAAGCCCGCTGAAATGCTGTTGCGGGATTTTCGGCTTTCATGACACCTAAGTTCAGATCCGTGCTGAGAGTCTTGATGCCCTCGCGCGCCAAAATTGGTCGTAATTGGGAAAATGCTCTCTCTATCGATAACCCCTCAACCTGAACACGTGCAGAAAAGGCGGAACCATTCAAAAAGTCCCCCTTTTTTTGAAAGCTTTCCTCGCAGGTTGTGGCAACAGCGGGGGTGGCTAAACATATGAGAGCTAGAGTTAGTACAAGCGATCGCATATTAGCTTAGTTATGAGAATGAAACGAAACAATCATCAAGATTATGATGAACCATCATAGGAGGGTTTGGCAAGCGATGCAAATACCTTCGATGGTTTTTAGCATGAGTTGCAGTCTGGTTAGTATTCGCTGCTATTATAGCAACTATAGAAACTAGAATAATTAAGGGTAAAGACTAAAAGAGCGATCGTACTTAGGATCGCGAATTAAATAAATTCCGCAAGGAAAGTGGGATGGGCGTCCCGCCCGTCATGAGTGGACGGGCGGGACGCCCATCCCACAATAACAATTAAAATTGTAAGTTATTTAATTCGCGATCCTTAGTTATAATTTGTCCGCACCCAGCCCAACGCAGTGAAGGGAAGCAATCGCCACCATCTGAGATTGCGACACGAGCGTGAACAAAGACAAGTGATTAGCCGAACATGATAAAAAATGTCACTAAAATCATTGAGGAAACAGGGCTGGGGCAAGCCAATGTTTCCCAGCACCTCAAGATTTTGACCCCGGCAGGCATCGTTCAACAGCAACCGCAGGGAGTCAGTGTTTACTATCAAATCACTGACCCGATGATTTTGAATATATGCGAACTTGTGTGTCAGAAGCTCGAAACTCGATTGCAAGAACAGTCACAACAGTTAAAAAAGCTCGACAGATTGCGTCAACTCTAACCGCGCTCGCGTTGGCTGCAAGTGCTGTGTGCGATCGAGAGTCGTGCTAAAAATGTCACTATATCTAACTATCTGCACGCTTGTAATTCATCACCAAATCCAACCGCGATAAAGAACTTGTCGCTGATTCCCGCACATAAGAATCCACCGATTCATCATTCGCAAATGTGGTCAGAACTTCTACACAACGGCTATCGCCCACAGAAGCAAGAGCATTCACGATCGCCACTTGTACCGCCACATTATCCGTTGTATTCAGCGACTCCACCAAAATCTCAAAAGCAGACGAACCCATCTGCCCCAAGGCCATCACAGAAGCAATATTAACCACAGGATTCGGATCTTCGATCGCCTTTTTTAATCCCTGCAAGCCCGCTTCAGGAAACGGCAACTCTGGATAATTAATCGCAATTTGTGCCAATACCTTCGCCGCACTCCCTCGCACAGTCACATTATCACTGTTTAACAATGCGTCCACCACCGATGGCACGGCATCTTCACCAATCACGCCCAAGGCTTTTACCGCCGCCCGACGATAGGTGACATCTTCTTCATCTAAAATGCCCACCAGTCGAGAAATTGTATTTTCATCGCGGGAATCGGCAATTTCAAACATTGCCCGATCGCGCAGATGAGGGTTCGGGTGTTTTAGTTGTTCAAACAAAGCATCTGTTGTCATGGTTTTTGGGGTTTTAGGTGTTTTGATTAAGCTGAATTAACAATCCTGGGCGCATAAATATCAAAGAAACCGGGTTTTTTACCAGTATTAAAGGCAGGGATACAATATTGTCGTAAAAAAACCCGGTTTCTGCCTCCCGTCCTAAATTAAGATAGTTCGGATGTTACACAAGTATGAGCATCTACTTTAGCTCGAACCAACCAATCTTGGTCGGCCGCAGCAATTTCATAACCGCTGACATCACCAAGTTTTTCTAGTGCCATTAATGCAGCATACTTCAAATCCCAGATTTTAGTTTCCAGACAGATTTTCAATTCGGGAATAGCACGTTGTTCTCCCAGTTCCCCCAGGGCGATCGCCGCCGCTGCACGGGATTTCTGAAACTGGGGTTGGGAGTGATGCAAAGCTTCCAATAACAAATCGTAGGCGGGAGAATGTTTTAACCAACCAAACAATTTTACCACATGAAAATGCGCTCCATAGTCATTATTTGCTTCTTCAGCAAAGGTAGCAAACAGGGCGGCTGGTGCATCCTCTGAGTAATTTTCTAGTATAGTTTTAGCTGCTAGATAGCAACGTCCAAAATCTGTTTCGTATAATTGGCGAATCAAAAACGGTAAGTCGGGTAATTTTTCATAACTATGTATTAAATCTAAATCTGCTGGATAGTCTCTTAATGTTTGTTCCAAATGGGGTTTAATGTTAGCAAATGTCAGGATTTTCTCAGCAATTCCTGCTTCTGCTAACATCCTAATTCCTCTGAGTCTAAAGACTAAAGATACCGGACATCTGGCAATATTTGGAATTGCATCGTAGTAACGCGCATCTATCAAATCCTGAATAGATAATCTGCGCCCCAGGACATTTTTGTGTTGCAACATCGCGACAACTTTTCCCATTTGAGAAAAGTCTCTGGTTAAGCGACAAATTGCGGCGATCGCAGCACTAGCAGTCGGCGGGTCAATATCATCGACAAATCTGCGAATTCTGGCTACGGCTGGCTGATAATCTAATTTAGTTAGGGTGTGGATAATTACCCGGTAGGTTTGTCCCGGTTTGTCGAGCAATTGAGCAACTTCTGCTAAAATATCGGCATCTTGAGTGCCAATTTCGCCGATCGCCCAAACGGCATTTTCCACCGTGTAGCAGTCATCATCGGCCAGACAGGTGCGAATCACCGGCAATGCTTGCACAGCTTGCAATCTTCCTAATGTTTCCACCGATTTGCGGCGCACAATCCGGTTTTCCAGCACCGGATCGGTTTGTTGTACTGCTCGCATCAGTGCTGCGATCGATCGATCACTTGAGAAATTGATCAAGTGAGAAGCAGCTATGTAGCGGGAATCCTCTTCGCCGATTTCAGCTTGGGGCGTATCTAAAAGGGCGATCGCCTGGTCTTCCGTTAAATTAAAAAAACTAAAAAAGCGTTTATCCATAAAATTAGCAGTCTGCAATAACTATAATATGATATGCCTATTAAAACACAATAACAAGCCTAGGAATTCTTTACCCTTACCTCACCAAAATCGGTAAAGCAACGAGCCAAGAGTTCCTAGACTTGTCGGGTAAAAACTACCCAGTCACGACATTACAAACCTGTCAGTTAATTAGGACAGGGAGTTGATCGCGTAGTCAAGAAGAGCATTGTACTCAGTCAAAGCTTGAGCAGACAAATCGCGAGGAGCGCAACCGCGGTTGCGAGCAAAGCTCAATGCTTCAACGTAAGGAGCAGTAGGCAAGCCCAAAGCGCGATAAACTTCGCGTTGACCAGCAATACCCCATTCATCCAGAGGGCCTGTGCCGCCAACAACTAAGCAATATTGAACCAAGCGCAGGTAGTGCTTGATGTCGCGATGGCATTTTGCTTTGAAAGTATCGGTGGAGTTAGCTTGACCTGCTTCGTTCAAGTAAGGATACTTTTTGATGCAAGCATCATAAGCTTCTTTAGCAACTGCGTCGAGGTTGTTGCCTAGTTTTTCGGCAGCTTCTAAACGAGCAGCAGAGCGTTGGATAGAACCTTGAACTGATTCTAAATCTGAGGTGCTAGGGAAGCGGCCTGCTGCATCAGCAGAGGCAATAGCGGTGGTGAGAACTGATTTCATTTCCTAAAACTCCTAAAGTGATTTTGACGACAGTGAGCGTAGTTTCAATTTTGCTGAGCGACTTGCGATTAGCAACTGACTAGCTCAGTGCAGAAATGATGCGATCGAAGTAGCTGGAAGCTTCAGCAACGAGGCTAGCACAACGATCTTCTACTACAGGACTGCCCATTTTGCGGAGCTTAGCACCAGCAAATTTTTCGCTGGGATTGTCTTGGATGTGAGCGGCGGCTTGAGCCTTCATGATTTGAACGGCACGCACGGTGGAGGTAGTGGGCACGCCCAAAGCTGCGTAGGTTTCTTTCAAACCATTCAAGCAACGGTCATCAAGAACTGAAGCATCACCAGCCAACAAAGCATAGGTGACATAGCGCAAAATGATTTCTGCATCGCGCAAGCAAGCAGCCATGCGGCGGTTAGGATAGCAGTTACCACCAGCTTGAATCAAGCCTTGGTTTTCGCAGATCATACCGGCAACAGCATCAGAAACCATGCAGCTAGCGTTGCTGGCGATCGCGTTTACAGCATCCAAGCGTCTGTTGCCGCTGGCAACGAAAGCTCTCAGGGCACTGATATCACCGACGGTGGAGGTGCTGGCATCGGCTGAAACTACAGCTCTTGAAAAAGCGTCAAGCATTGAGTTCTCCTTAACTTAGAAAAATTATTTCTGATTTCAGTTGGTCAACTGGGTGACTAACTTAATGGTTTTGAATATATCTGTGGGGTGTTGCCTCTGTCTCATTCCTGAGAAACAAAGTAACAATTTGTTACTTTTGTGGCTAAAAGCACTTTTTTTCGTGGACAGGGGCGCCAAAAGCGGAGTTCTGAAGACAAGAATATTTTGGCTCTTGCCCCTGTACAATGTTTTCCATGAACAATATTAAGCAGTTTGTTGAAAATTCTCTAGGACGGTGGCGATCGCAGCGCAGCGCCCATCATTTGACTTTCAGACACTTTGAAGCTGTGCAGTCAGTCATTGATATCGTTGCTATCTCACCGGGCGATCGGGCAGTAATCGAACTCTGTCAATTGTATAGTGTTGACCCATCCCAAGCAGTCATGCCTTTTCAAATGAGTTGGGAGGGTGAGTCAGATTGGGATGAGAATTCTGAGGTTAAGGGAAGTTGTATTCTTGTACCAATCCCCGATCCAAATATACCTAATCGCGGTAAGTTATTACGAGATCAAGGTTATGCTGAAACTATTGCCGCAGCAGGTGACTATCATATCGCAGAGGATGGAACTTTTGTGCTTTTGACTAGCTACGAACACGCCGCCGCCGAAGAAAAAATCTGGTTTGCTAATCCTAATTTACGATTTCGTGTTTCCCTAATTAAAACCAGTGGAGGAAGTGGGGTAGTAACGGCATCATTTTCCTCAGAGATTCGTTCGCTGTCAGGGAATTAGTGAATTGCTAATTGCTCTTGATAAACTTTCTTCTACCTTCTTCTTGGCTTATGAATTCCGTTAAAAGCAATGATTTAATCACTTTAGCTCAGTGGATGGCTGGGGATTTTAGTAACTATCAGCAATCCTTTGATAACCCACAACAATTTGCCCATATTCGGATATTTTTTCGTCCCTTACCCTTTGAATTTTTCAAGGCCATTGGCTTTTACTCTGAACAGGTTTACGACCACGATCTGTGGACTCCCTATCGTCAGGGAGTTCATCGCTTAATTGACCAGGGGGATCAGATTTATATTGAAAATTATAGCCTCCAAGACCCCATACAGTATGCCGGAGCCGCACGAGAATTAAGCATTCTCAAAACTATTAAACCAGATAGTCTGCAACGACGCTATAACTGTTCCATGATTTTTAAACGAGACGGCGAAATGTTTCGAGGCGGTGTGGAACCAGGAAACCTTTGTCTCATCGAAAAAAGAGGTTGTTCCACCTACCTAGTCAGTGATGTCGAAATTACAGAAACAACTTGGAGTAGCCTCGATCGAGGTCTGGATGTAAATACCCATCAACAGGTTTGGGGGTCGGCTTTTGGCTCTCTACAGTTTGAAAAGCGTCAAAGTTTTGCCACTGAGTTACCTCACATCGTATAACTTATCGGCGTAATAATTTCAACTCACATTCGCCCTATATTACAAATATTCATGGCGTATTACAGGGAAAATATTGCAATAAAAGAGTCATAACAAGATATCAACCTCTTTGTGTACTACAAACAAGCTCCCTGAGCAGATTTTATGTTAAGTTATGTAAAGTTTTTTAATATAACCTCTAAGTATGGTAGTTTCTCATGTAATACAATTGTGGAGATTTTTTCAATGGTTTTTGGACCTGCATCTCGACTTGGAGTCAGTTTATTTGAAGAAACACCCCGTTTAGAACTAATTCCAGGACGTTCACAAGAAGAAGTAGAAACCATCATTCGTGCCGTTTATCGGCAAGTTTTGGGTAATGCTTACGTCATGGAAAGTGAACGAGCGACAATTCCTGAATCCCAATTCAAAAGTGGTGAATTCAGTGTGCGCGAATTTGTCCGCGCTCTGGCAAAATCAGACGCTTACCGCTCTCGCTTTTTCGATACTTGTCCTCGCTATCGGTTTATTGAACTCAATTTCAAACATCTTTTAGGTCGGGCTCCTGATGGCTTAGAAGAAATGAGAGGACACAGCACCATTCTAGATACTGAAGGCTTCGAGGCAGAAATTGATTCTTACCTCGACAGCGATGAATACCAAACTGCCTACGGGGAAAATATCGTTCCCTATTTCCGAGGCTACAAAACCCAGCCAGGACAAAACATGGTTGGGTTTACTCATATGTTTGCTCTCTTGCGGGGAGCTTCCAGTAGCGACCTCAAGGGCAGTCTTTCAGGAAAAACCCCTGTTCTGAATAAATTCGTGATTCAGCAAACCCCCCTACCAATAGTTCCCCCTTCAGGTGGTGCAGTTGGAGATGGTTGGGCCTTCCAAGAGTCTGGTATCAATTCACGTACTCGTGCTGGATTAGGCGCCTCAGCAGAAGGCAAAGTTTATCGCATTACTGTGACTGGATATCGTTCTTCAGCAACGACTGTGATGAACCGAGTCTCTAAATTTCGCTCTAGCAATCAAGCCTATCTCGTACCATTTGATAGGCTCTCGCAAGAATATCAACGCATCCACAAACAAGGCGGCGTAATTTCCAGCATCACTGCTGTCAACTAACAACCGCTCAAACTTCTGCCTTAACGACTTGGGGAATTATCTCCCTGAGCGTGTCTTTCACAATCCCTAATTCTCTGTTTTGAAGCGTTATTTATTCTTAGGAGAAAGTCAATGAGTGTCGTTTTAGATGCGCCAGTAGAACTTTGGCCTACCAGCAGCTCCGATGATAAACAGGCGGTAATTCGCGCTGTTTACAAGCAAGTATTGGGCAATCCCCATGTCATGGAAAGTGAACGCCTGACGATTGCAGAATCCAAGTTGTGCGATGGCACGATAACGGTACGAGAATTTGTCCGCGCTGTGGCTAAATCTGACTTTTATCGCAGTCGGTATTTTGAATCCTGCGCTCCATACCGCTTTGTCGAGCTAAACTTCAAACATTTGTTGGGTCGCGCTCCTTTAGCTCAAGAAGAACTTTCTGAGCATATTTGTCGGTGTACCCAAGAAGGCTACGATGCCGAAATTGATTCTTATCTCGATAGTCCAGAATATCAAGAAAAATTTGGCGAGAATACAGTCCCTTATTATCAAGGGGCAAAAAGTCAAGTCGGACAAAAGCAAGTCGGCTACAATCGTACCCTTTCCCTGTATCAAGGTTATGCAGGAGTTGATAGTGCTTTTACCGCTTCTCGCTTAGTAGATTTTGTGGCTGGCAATAGCGGTAACAAGATTACTTTACCCACAACAGGCGGTCGGCTCAGTGCTTACAAAGATGCCACCGAAAAGACATTCAAGATTTTAGTTAAGGGGTCTAAATTTGACAGTCCTCGCCGACTAAGTAACACTGAATATCTTGTATCCGGTGGGAATATGACTCCGCAAATTCAGCGCATTCATCGTGCAGGTGGCAAAATTGTCAGCATCACAGAAGTTGCTTGAGGCATAGAGTGATTAGCGGGTAGAGAAGTAAAGATTTGCTTCTCTACCCTCTCGGAAACAATCGCGATTTTTCTCTTATCACCCTCGCAATTCTGAAAGCGATAACGATAGAAACAGATAGTTTTTCAGTGCCTAAATAAAAGATGTGTTCGCCTCTGTCAAGCTATTTCAACCAACAGTAACTTTTTTTTACACTCTCAATCAAACTTTAATTAACGTTAGGAAAAAATAATGTCCAGTTTAACAGCAGCTTTCGTCAGTGACCCAGTAGAACTGCGATCCAATGCAACGGAAGACGATTTACAAGTCGTCATTCGTGCTGCTTACCGACAGGTGTTAGGAAATGCTCACCTGATGGAAAGTCAGCGTCTCACCAGTGCTGAATCTTTGCTTCGCAATGGTGATATTACGGTGCGTGAATTTGTCAGACAAGTGGCAAAATCAGACCTGTATCAGTCTCTATTTTTTAACACCAATTCTGCCTATCGGTTCATCGAGTTAAACTGCAAGCATTTACTGGGTCGCGCTCCTTTAGAACAGAAGGAGATTTCTGATCACGTCCAAATTTGTAACGGTCAAGGCTATGAAGCCGAAATCGATTCTTATATCGATAGTGACGAGTATACCCAGAACTTTGGCGAGAATATTGTACCTTATCCTCGGAGCATTAGTAGCCAAACTGGTATCAAGAATGTCGGGTTTAATCGGATGCTGTCTTTGCTGGGAGGATCAGCTACTAGCGATAGCAGTAATCAAGCTCAATTAATTGCTACGGTTGCGAGCAATCTGCCTCAGAAAATCAAACTTTCTAGCGTTGCTAACAGTGGAGCCTCTAGCACAACTGGTAAACGTTTTCGGATTACTGCTGCTAAGTCTGGTGGTGCTAAGGTCAGAGTGAGCAATATCAGCTATGAAGTCAGCTATGCTCAAATGTCTAAGCAAATTAAAAATATTCAGAAAATGGGAGGAAAAATTCTCAGTATTACTGAAGTTGGCTAAATTTACCTAGACTTCACCTTTGTCTTCATTGAAGTTTGGTATCTCCTGCTTTCTATAGAGCGAGTTTATTATTCGCTCTTTTTCTTCTATGTAACACTTGAAAATAAAAATAAATCACTCAGTTTTCAAGCTGAGGATCTGAAAAATGCTACCCCCAATAGCTTGTAAAAAAATTCAGGCTTGGATCAGAAGTCGTCACCTAATTTTTTGCGGTCAATTGCTAGTTTTTGAAACTTTAGACTATCCAGCAGTTGAGCGATTTGAGGAATGTGTTAACAGTCTAGGAGGGTGCTTAATTTCTGTTGAACCAGCCAAACGACTTTGGATGGGAAATCATCGACAAGTGATTCTCTATCAGGCTAAAGCCAGTTTGCATACACCTCATCATGAACTGCGGCAATATTGGTTCAAGTACGGCTGTTTTCAGACTCGATTCGATCAAAGAGCTTAGCTATAACAACCGCCAAGGTTATTAATTATTAAAATATCTTTGGTTATTTGCATAATTAGGAACTTTTTGGTTAAAATAAAGAAAAATTATACTTTGTTGTAGTTATGGATATTCACGAAATCGAAACCTCTCTGAACAATCCTGATTTTCAGTATCGACTCAAGGCAGTCGCGGCTCTCAAGGATTATCAACCAGAGATTGCCGTTCCCTTGCTCAAGGGCAAACTCGATGACCCGGAGTTCTTAGTACGTTCCTTTGTCAGCAGAGCATTTGGGACACAACAAACCGCTGAATCCTTCGCCGCATTGCTCCAAATCATGAAATTTGATAATACGCCGAATGTGCGAGCTGAGGCTGCTAATTCTCTTTCGCTTTTTGGTCGATGTGCTGCATCTCATTTAGTCTCGACTTTTTTTCAGGATGACCACTGGTTAGTTCGTCGTAGTATTCTGGCTGTTTTGGTTGATATGAAGTGCGAAAGCGAACTCTTTGAGGTCTGTATGGAAGCCTTAGCTGGCGAAGATAGGAGCACCCAGGAAGCGGCTGTGGATGCACTTGGTACATTAGCCGGAACTAATCAGGAACAGGCTGCACTTTCTCAGTTATTAATGCTGGCTAATTCTGAGTATGAACGTATGCGTCAGCACGTCGCATCTGCTTTGCAGAATTTTGATGCTCCGCAGGCTAAGGAAATTTTAGGTCAACTTCGGCAAGACTCAAATCATCGAGTTGTTGCTGCTTTAGAAAATCTGCTTTAGACAATAAATAGTAAGGAAGTTGATTAAGCTGGACTAAAAGTTTTTAACCCACTGATTAAATGGTCAAAAGAGATACTTAATAAATCCCGGTCTTCAGAATTAAAATGCTGCAAGCTAACTTTTTTCAACTGTTCTAGTCCACAAAGCATCGCCGAAACAGGAACCCGCAATTCTTGATACAGTAGCTCCATATTTTTGAGTCCTTCTGGGCTAGTAAATTGAGGATTGTTACCTGCAATTCCATAGGTGATACACCGTAGGAACTGCCAAAAATCTCGCCAACAGGCTTCAGCACGTTCGGGAGGATAAAGGTCATTACCAGGCTCAGTGATATCGGGAAAGTCCGCTAATACCTTTTTCCTCGCATCAGCAACAATATCAGGAGCTCGATCTCGCAATAATCTGGCTTTTTCTAGCATTAAAGAGAGATGAGGGTGAATATTTTCAATGCGTTCTAAATCCTCATCTGTGAGATATCGACTTTGATTGTCAGCATCTTGAAAAATGGCAATTACTTCATCTGAATATAAATTTTTCCAAGTTGCAAAACTGACAATTCTCGCTTGAGGAATTAATTGTTTGGCTCTTTCACTTAATTGCATATTTATTAAATTACACTAACTTAATTTACTAGGATAGACTAAAATTATGAGCGAAGGAGTTAAGATTTATTACAAATGCAGCCGTTAAATGATGGTTGGTACAGGGCTTTTCTGGGAAATCCTGAGTGTACAACAGATTTTTGTAACGAAATATTACTTTGTTTGTCAAATACAGAGACAAGATTTAAGGTAATCCCTTATGATCTTGTTTTGAGGGAAAGATTGAAGGAGCTAGATTTTAATCTATGTTTAAGCCGTTTCAGGAATTCTTAGAAAAAGAACTGTTTGGACGTTTTGCTCTAGAGAGTCGTCCCATTCCCTCTGGGTTGGAATCGGTGGTGAGTGAAAGAGGCAAAAATCCTGCCACGATTCAAAGTTGGTGCTATCAATGTCCCGAATTGCGAAAGATTCGTTACACATACATTGATGCTGGAGAAACGGCACAAATTTTCAATAGTGTCATTTATCCGAATTATAATTACGATCTGCCTTTGCTGGGAATTGATTTTTTAGCCTTTGGACAGAAGAAAATCTTGGTTGTCTTGGATTTTCAACCTTTATTCCGCGATCGCGCCTACATAGACAAATATATCGGGCCAATGAGCGCAATTAAGGATAAATACAAAGATTTAACGCAAGACTTAGAAATGAAGTTTTACGATGCGAATCAGTATTTTTCTAATAACTTGCTATTTGCTAAAACAGATGCAGAAACAGTTGTAACTCGTTTGTTTCCAGCCTATCAAGAATATGTCCAGTTGTATTGGCAAATGCTAGAGCAAGCCTCCCCGCTTAACACTCCAGAAGAGATGCAGCAGATTGTGAAGGCACAGAAAGATTACGATCAGTATAGTGCGGAACGCGATCCAGCATCAGGGCTATTCGGCAGCTATTTTGGGCATGAATGGTCAGATAGATTTCTGTACGAGTTTTTGTTTGAAGATGCTGTTCCCTTAGCAGTTCCAGCGGGAGTAAGATAAGTTAAAAATGACTCTTTATCAGCCTTTCTTAGATTACGCTATCCCACTTCTAAAAGCACGACTTGACTTGGCTCCCTATCCCATTCCCGCAGGTTTTGAACGGAAGGAAGCTATAACTGGAAAGGGGAAAAAAGAGCAGTTGGTTGTGACGACAAGTCATGCTTTTAAATCCTCAAAATTACGGCAAATTCGGGCCGCCCATGTTGAGGGTGGTGATGCTCTCCAGGTACTTAATTTTGTGATTTTCCCCCAGTTAAATTATGATTTGCCTTTTTTTGGGGCGGACTTAGTAACTTTGCCGGGGGGACATTTAATTGCTTTAGATATGCAGCCTCTTTTTCACGATGCTGCTTATCAGAAGCAATACTCAGATCCAATTTTGCCGATTTTTAACAACTATCAAAAGGATTTGCCTTGGGGAGGAGATTTTCCTGACGAGGCAAAACCTTTCTTTTCACCTGCTTTTCTTTGGACTCGTCCGAAGGAAACAGAGGCTGTGCAAACTACGGTCTTTGAAGCTTTTAAGGATTATCTTCAAGCTTATCTCGATTTGGTTGAGCAAGCGCAACCTATAACTGATAGTGAAAGGTTGTCTGAGATTCTTCAGGCTCAACGGAATTATATCAATTATCGTGCTGCAAAAGATCCCGCTAGAGGAATGTTTATGCGGTTCTATGGTGAGGAGTGGACTGAGGAATATATTCACGGTTTTCTGTTCGATTTAGAACGCCAAATTCCCGACGTTCAACAATCAGTGTAAATTTATCCTAGCTGAGAGCGAAGACTCTGAGCCGTATTGTTACGAGTAAAAGCATTCCAAGTTCCTAATTCTTTGGGATCGCGAGTGCGAAGCATGGCTTTCATCTCTTGGGTGAGTCCTTGTGCTAGGGTAAAATCAGCGCCAGCAATACTCTTTAATTGCTCTAAATTTGCCCCGGTTAAGTCAGCCCCTCGTAAATCCGCTCCTTGTAATTCGACTCCAATTAAGATAGCATTTCGCAAATAAGCACCAGTCAGAAAGGCATTCTGAAGACTCGCCCCACTTAAGGCTGCTCCCTCTAAATTGGCCCCAGTTAAATCGGCTCCACTGAGATAAGCACCTCGCAGGTTACAGCCGTGTAAATCTGCTCCTCTGAGGTAAGCTGTATTGAGAAAAGCTCCACTAAGATTGGCTTGGGGACCAATTGCTCCCGAATTTTTGTAATTAAAACCCTCTGGCCAAAGGGTATGAGCATCATATTGAGCTAATTTTAATTTTGCCTCTTGTAGCTGGGCATCAATTAAATTACAGCCCTGTAAATCTGCACGAAAAAGATAGCTTTCTTGTAAATTCGCTCCACTCAAATTGGCATCTCTGAGATTTGCCCTTCGTAAATCAACCCCTTGGAGATTTGCCCCTTGTAAATTGGTTTGACTGAGGTTGGCCCCAATCAAATTTGAGCCGCTTAAATCAATACCAGATAAATCCATCTGGCTGAGGTTGATTCCCGCGATGTTGCTTTGAGCTAGACTTTTCCCTTGCTGAATGGTTGCCAAGATTTCAGTTGCAGAAAGGGGTTCGGAGAGGAAAGATGAGTGTTGACGAGGTGACATTATGTTTTTCTGAAAATTTATCGATCGAGTTGCTCAAAATTGTCCTGTGTCATTTATCCTAGAATTTGAAGGATTCCAGACTGACGTTTGTTTATTTTTCTTAACTAAAATCAGCTCTGATTCCCAGTTCGGCTAAGTTCAGGTCAAAGCCTAAATCCCCGTTTTTCATTGAGATTTGTCTCAATCCCTCTGATTACTCTCGCTAAGTTGACACAGAAATGCTGCTAACACCACCTATGACTATGATGGATTTCTTTCGCAAGAGTGAGGGCGTTTGGTTTACTCAGCGAACAGTCCATAATTTTGATACTGCTGCGGCTGATGAGTCGGGAGAGTCCAATGTCATCGTTGAAGTTTTGTCAATAGACGATCGCAGACTTTTAGATGTTTGTCAAGAGCAGAATGTCGATCCCGCTTTAGTTAGTGGGGGATGCAGTTTTATGTGGCAGGACAATTTAGATGATACAGTTCCGAACCAAAACTATGCTGCTATTCTTTTAGATGTGCCTAATCCTACTAATCCGAGAACGGGCAAGTTTCTGCGAAATCGAGGCTATGTTGAAGGTATTCCGGTCATCGGTGTTTACCATTTTGCGGATGATGGGGTGTTGACTATTGAGACGGAATATGAGACTAATCAAGGACAGGAACGCTGTTGGTTTATTAACGATCATTTTCGGGTACGGGTGATGACTGTGCAGATGGTAAATGGGGTTAAACAAATGGCATACTGTTCTGAGCGTCGTTGTATTTCTCACTCGGCTTTAGAAGAGATGATTGAACACAATCGCTTGAGATTTTCTGGGGTGGGTGTGCTGTCACCTTAAAGCACAAATATCCAGTCTATTGCAATCGCAGCTACACACACAGTCAAAATATACTGGTGAGTGAAATTGCGGTAACACAAACAAAAAATATCCCGACGACTGCAATCGCATCTACACACAAAGTTCGCAGACGCGGACTAATTATTGAACTATCAAAACTATGTCTGAAAACGAAGAATTGAATCCATCCG
The DNA here is from genome assembly GCF_036700305.1 of Microcoleus sp. Z1_A1. Taxonomy (NCBI): domain Bacteria; kingdom Bacillati; phylum Cyanobacteriota; class Cyanophyceae; order Oscillatoriales; family Microcoleaceae; genus Microcoleus; species Microcoleus sp. Z1_A1. Next base: position 5,820 of record NZ_JAUBOR010000026.1, on the reverse strand, counting down.
ATAATGAGGAAACTGTTGCTACTTCACCAGAGACTAATGTTGAAGAATTGGCAGAAGTAATTGCTGAATTTGAGAAATATCGCGAACGTTTGGTTAATGAAACGATGACTGCGGCACAAAAGGCCAAATTACCTCCGAAGGCGGCGATGGCTAAAATTGAGCCGGAACTTGCTAAGATTGATGCTGGACTGGATAGTCTGCGCGCTCAATTGGCGGCTCTAACTACTAATAATTAGGTGATGGTGATGGTCAATTCTAATGCTCAAGCGGAGGCAGATCCAATTCTCTTGGCTCACGCTGAAACAGATGCTTTTCTTCAGGAAGTTACTGAACAAATAGATTTAGATAGTTTCGACGCTAACGATTCCAATCTGTTGAAGCGGTTGGTTGAATGTTTGGGAGATACGCGGGGGATGACTCGACTGCGTTTCGCGGAAACTTTGGCGGAAATTGGCGAAGCGGCGACTCCTTTTTTGTTGGATGGTTTGGCTAATCATGTTAATCCGGTTGTGCGGCGCGCTGCTGCGAAAACTCTGACTTTGATTGCCGATCCGACTGCGGTTCCTCATTTAATTCATGCTTTGTTGAACGATGAGGATACGGTGGTTAAGGGTTCGTCAATTGGGGCGTTGGCGAGGATTGGGGAACCGTCTGTGCAGGCTTTGTTGGATATTTTAGGGTCAACTGATTTGCCTGAGAGTACGATCGGTCATGCGGCTTGGGCGTTGGCTTTTATTGGGGCGGGGGCGAAGGAGTATTTGTATCGGGCGATCGCGTCTGATTCGCCTGTGGTGCGCGGTGCGGTGGTGGGTGCGATCGCCAAGGTTGCACAGGAAGAACCGAAGGATGAATTATTCGAGATTTTGGTTAAGTCTCTCACGGATGTTGATGTTGATGTGCGCTGTGAGGCGGCGGCGGCTTTAGGAAATCTGGCTTATAAACCGGCTATTCCTAATCTGATTGAGTTGCTGGATAGCGGTGATGGGGAAACTCGCAGGGCGGCGGCTTTGTCTTTGATGAAAGTGGGCGATCGGGCTGCGATCGAACCGCTACAAGCTGCATTGGAAAAGGAATCAGAAGCGGCGATTCAAGGTGTGATTAAGTTGGCAATTTCTCAAATTAAGTAACTAAAAGTATGACTGAATCGGGAACGGGGCGGATGTTGCTTTCTCATAATTTTGATATGCCGGAGGGTATTTTTTCCACTTTAAGTAGGGAAGAATTAACTCTGGTATTTGCTGAGGGTTTAAGTCAACATCCTGAGATTAAGTGCCGTCAATTAAATCATGCTCATTGGATGGTAGAAGTTTTATTTTCTACTGATGCTTTTTCTCCGCCTCAAGTGGGAGAATTTTGTGCTCAAGCTTTGGTGGATAAGCGGATGAGTCAGGGGAAAGCCGATGATTCTTTTCCTGATATTTTGATTTTAGCGGGATTGAAGAAGACTCCTCCTTTGAGTAGCGATGCTGAGGCGTTGCAAACGGGAGAATGGGGGGTTGATGTGGTGGAAACTCCGTCTGCTGAGAGTTTTTTGATGGCGATGGGGTGGGAGGAGAAAACGGGGGGGAAAAGTATTGATGATGTTTTTAAGGTTGAAAGGAGAAAGGGGTAAAGGGTGAGTTAAGGTGCCAGGATATCTTTTTAATTGTTACTGTTTGTTATTCTTGAGACTCCGCCAATTTCTGGGGGGTGACAAAGAGGTCTACGAAATAGACTGTATAAGGGTTGCAGCCCGCATACCTTGTTGATAAAAGCGGCGTTTAGAAGGAGTTAACTTGCGTTTACTGTTCCACCTCCAAAGAATATTTTTCTAGATAATTAACCCACTTTTCTCCATCTAATCCAACACCAAATGTACTCCGTCTGCGATACTTTTTCTTGGGTTCTGTGTGACGAGATACATATTCTTGTACCTGCTTTTTTTCAGTTCATTATCTTGAAATATTGCCCAAGTGTACGCCAGTGTCATGAGCAGAATCATGTTAATAAGTCGGTTCCCTTTGAGGCTTGTTCCTTCAAGATCGTAGCCTCCTGTTTTACAGTATCGGAACATTTCTTCAATGCCCATCCGCTGCTTATAAGCATTGAGCGCTGCTCGCAATGAGCCTAAGTCCGTGAGAATAAACCAGGCTTCTTTAACTTGATATTTCCCATAGTTCCTTTTCCACTTACAAGCAAGCTCAAACCCGGTAGTAGGTAGAGTTTTCCTCAGTTTTTTTCCTTGAACATATAAAGACGTTCCTGGTACTATTCCTAATTCATCCAACCGTTGCCAAACTATATGTTGTGTTTCGATACAAAGATTCTTTTTCAGTCTTAAGCAAAAAGACACACCCTTTTCCTTAAGCCAGTTTGCCAAATCAACAGAACTTGCATTCACGGTATCCTAAAACGATGAGTTTATATTCTGAAAATAATGGTAAAACTTGCTGTAAATTGGTAGTCTGTGACTCGAAGCTACTGTTCCCCAATTTGGGCAACAGTGACCAGTATAATGGAATTGCTCTTCGCTCCCAGATCGGGCTAACCATAAAGAGATTTATGCACCCCCATTGACTGCGGTCGATGGCGATTGATAAACGAGTACCAATGGGGCAATAAGTGGTCAACCAATAAGTAATTAAGGGGAACCAAATTAATGAGATAGTTAAGTTTGGTAAATCCAGAAATATTTGTAGTTTTCTACGCCGACTTTCCGTTGTAATTGGGTAAGGAAATACCCGTGCCTGTCGTTATAATCTCACTTGTTTTTCTGATTGGATCGCCCTGGGCAAAGTTGTCATTACAAGAAACTGAGCTGATGTCAGTTGTTTTTTTAAATGAGTCTGGTAAAATGTTGGTATCATTATTTTTGGGATAGGCAAGCGTGTAACAATTATGCTGCCTATCTTTTTTGATCGGCGGATTGGCTCAATCCTCACCACCTCTGGGTTTCAGGCTGGTTGTCACCCCCGCAGGCGATCGCTAATAACCTCAACTGATTGCGCCTCAATCTTTCACCGCTACATTAGATCGATCGCACACTTTTTATCCCTAGAAGGAAACACTAGGTATTTGTTCTTTTTCTTGATTGTGGCAATTACACTTGGATCACAATAAGATTACTCCTATCTGTTTGTTATGGAAATAGATCGCGTTCCATTTCTGAATCGCCTCCGGCGCACCATGTCCTCTGCGGAAGCTTGGGGCTTTAGTGTGGTTGGATATCTGATGTGGTTTACCTTAGCGCCGTCGGTGCAAGCAGAAATTGGCTCCGCATCCCTGTTGGTCTGGATTCCTGGTGCGATGGTCGGAATTCTGTTTAACCTTCAAGTTCAGAGTTTGGGCGAGAAATATCCAGATGTATCTGGGGGAACACCCAATTACATCACGCGACTGCTGCATCGTTACCCTGCCCTTTCCCGTTACTTGGGGATTGCCTACTACTTGGGGTGGGTTTCTTTTCCGGCCATTAATGCGATCGTCATCACAGATTTGATCCAATTTCATTTAGAACCGATGGGGCTGAATGTTCCAGAAAAAGTGTTTGAGATCGGTTTTACTGCGATATCTTACTTTTTAGCATTCAGCGGCACCCGTGCCGTCGCCATTCTGCACCTCTTTTTTATCTTTCCTTCGATCGGCTTTTTACTCCTCTTCTGCGTTCAGGGTTTAGGCTGGCTTGCCTTGGATCCCCAAAGCCCCGGACTTTTGCCCAGCAGCATTGATGCCATCAGTGTCCATGACTGGCTGAAATGGTTCTTGTTTGCAGCTTATAGCTTCTATGGCTGTGACACAGCTTCATCCTTTGTAGCAGACAGTCTCCACCCAAAAGACACCCTCAAGGCCCTGTCTTGGGTTGCCTGGTTCATGCCTCTGGTGTTTGTGGGTGGCACTTTAGTGTTGGTGCAGTTGGCAACCGCTGCCGGTTTAGAAGGCAATTTGTACGGCAAATTCCTGGTTGCTGCCAAGCCTTTCTGGGGAGACGCTGCCCCTGTCATCGTCACATTGCTGGTTGCCGCTAGCTGTTTGTTGGGATCTGCGACTAGCGTTTGCAATACGCCCCGCATCCTTTTTCAACTCGCGCAGGATGGGCTGTTGTCTCCAGTGTTTGGCGCAGTATCCCGTCGGGGTGCCCTAGAACCCGCGCTGCTGCTAACCTTTATCTGTAGTTTAGGATTTTTAGTATGGGGCAACACCACTCGAATTGTCGTGGTGTCAGGGGTGAGTTTTTTCATTTCTATCATGGGGTTCCACTTGGGGCTGTGGATGCAGCGCAACGATCCAGTCGTGCGTTGGGGGCGACTATCCTTAGCATTACTGGTGGTTGAGTTCATTTCTCTGGTGGTGGGTGGCCTTGCCTGGGGATGGATGGATTTTGGTATCGGGTTGCTGTTGCCATTAGCAGTGATAGCGATTGACGCTGCGATTCTGCGGATTCCTTGGGCATCTTTGCATTTACCGTGGTGGGATCGACTCCATACCAAGCCAGTAACTCCTCCTAAAAATGAATACTTTGTGGTGCTTCAGGTCGCAATTTTGATTGCGCTGATTTGTGGTACAGCGACGATCAGTTGGCTGATTCGCTCCTGGCTGCTGGTAGAAGCCGGAACCAACAATCCCTATCTGCTGATTATTGTGTTGATGACGTTGGCATTTGTGGGAGTGGCAATTGCTTGCTGGACAAGTCTGCCCCAGGTTGCTGCGATCGAAGAACTAGCAATCTCCTCAACCGCGCAAGCTAAAGAACTGGAGACGACCCTAAACGAACTGAAAAAAGCTCAGATGCAAGTGATCCAAAGCGAAAAAATGTCTAGCTTGGGACAGTTGGTTGCGGGAATTGCCCATGAAATCAATAACCCGGTCAACTTCATCCACGGTAATCTTACTCACCTGGACGAATATACCCAAAATCTGCTGCAGATGATCGAACTCTATCAACAGCGCCATCCCAGCAACGATCCAGACGTGCAAGCAATGGCAGAGGAAATCGATTTGGAATTCCTCACTGAAGATATCCAAAAGATAATTTCATCTATCAGGGTAGGAACCGAGCGAATTCGCGGTATTGTCGTCTCGTTGCGAAACTTTTCTCGTATGGATGAAGCCGACTTCAAAGATGTTGATATTCACGAGGGAATTGAAAGTACATTGCTGATTTTGCAGCACCGGCTCAAAGATAAACCAGAGTGTCCAGGCGTGGTAACGATCAAAGACTATGGCACTTTGCCGAAGGTGGAATGTTACCCCGGACAACTCAATCAGGTATTCATGAATATATTGGTCAATGCCCTGGATGCCCTAGATGAGATGAATACTAAACGCTCCTATCAGGAGCTTAAAGACACCCCGAACCAGATTACGATTCGGACTTCTGCGATTGACAATCAATGGGTGGAGGTGGCGATCGCTGACAACGGAATCGGTATGCTAGACCCAGTGAAGCAGCGCATTTTTGATCCCTTTTTTACCACCAAAGCCATCGGTAAAGGTACTGGTTTGGGGATGTCGATTAGTTATCAAATCATTACTGAAAAACATCGCGGTAAAATCAAGTGTTTTTCTACACCTGGCTCAGGCACTAAGTTTGTGATTCAGATCCCCATTCGGCAACAGCCAATTTCACCATTCCCGATCGCTCCTCAATCTTAACCACTTCCCATTCAGTGCAGCCCTCAAACAAAGCATCGTACAGAATTGAAGAGCGATCGCTCTTCTGGTAATTTTAAATTAGGAATGAGAATTAAATAACTTCCACAAGATTGTGGGATGGGCGTCCCGCCCGTCCACTCATGACGGGCGGGACGCCCATCCCACAATAACAATTAAAATTGTAAGTTA
>NZ_JAUBOR010000025.1:72977-100063 GCF_036700305.1 Microcoleus sp. Z1_A1 | reverse complement strand
GATTTCTCGCCAGAAACCGGTTTTATTCAAGAAACCCGGTTTCTCTGTACTTCACTTACCTGGAAAGTGCTGTAAATTGCGTTCTTCTATGAGAAGTTCTAGCAAAACTCGTCTGTCGCCCTTTGTTTTCTTAGGAACGCGAATTAAATAACTTACAATTTTAATTGTTATTGTGGGATGGGCGTCCCGCCCGTCCAAAAAGGATGGGCGTCCCGCCCATCCCAATTTCAAGAGTGGAAGTTATTTAATTCTCATTCCTTATAGCGGACAAACGATCGCTATTTTTGATCGACAATTACCCCCTCGGAGTTATCTCCTAGCAGCTTTTCTTGAAGAAGCTCGGTCTACGAAAGGACAAATATACCTAGAAATTATTGATAAAATTGAATGTAGCAAAATATGAGGGATGTAAAAGTAACTGAAGTGACTGGCAATTGTATAGATGCTGAACTTTATACCGACCGTATTGTAATTACAGAACTATGGCCCACAGGTGAAGAAGATGCAGAACCAGAAAGCACGGAGATCCTTTTGACAGAAGCAAAAAGGCTACTGCGGGAGTGGTAAGCAATTTTGAATCTGTGGTGTGAACAGCAGGCACAATAAATCATTAATCAGCAGATTAAGTGGTTCTCAGGCTCTGCCGGGGAACCGATATCACTCTTGAAGAGCCTCGCAAGTCATAGACTCGCGGGAGGCAGAGCCTCCAAATCTGCGTCCCCCGGCAGAGCCGGGGAACAAAAAAAATATAAAAAATCTACTTTAAGATTTGTTACAATACACAAAACTTCATACTTTCCCCAACACTGGATGACCTTTTTCAACGCCTCCGAACCCCTAATCCGCTGCAAACAGGAACATCTCGACGTACAAGACATCGAAGGCCTGTTGCAACTCCGCTGGCAAATTGGAAATATTACTCTTTTCTCAGGATTTTATACCCGCATCGACCAAACTTTTCTGCTTTGGGGTTTGGTGACAGGGGGGATTTTTTTTACGGCTCAGTTTTTCCCCCTCAGTTGGAGCTTTCAGGCGATTTTGTGGTCAACTTTGACTCTAATTGGCACTGCGGTAATGGCCGTTTTGACTTTGTTTTGGGTAAGAGTCGAGCGTGTTAGCTGGATTCTTTACTCTTGGGCGATTTTGATGATAACTGGTTTGGTTCTGACGGATTGCAGTATTTTTGCCGGTTGGGGAGGTTTGTTACTGCACCTTTGCGATTTGTGGTTGGGATTGAGCGCGATCGGCTATTTGTTGACGGGACTCGGTTTGCGATCGCGCACTTTTCTCCTGATTGGACTAACTCATTTATTTAGCATCCCTCTATTAACTTTTGTTGCACCTTGGCAATATCTAACCACAGGCATAATTATGGCCGGCTGTTTGTTGTTATTGTCCGAATTGCAGTGGGATATGCGATCGCCGATCGACAATAGTTTGCTAAGCGCAGAACAGAAAGAATTTAATAGAATTCAACAGCAACTGCGACAGAGTGGCGCGATGGTATCCAAATAAATCACAAATGTAAAGAATTCTGAACGAGTGCTGACACTTTCCACAAATCGTACACAATAGTAAAGATACAGCATCAATAAAAAACAAAGTTTAACCAGAACAGGTGTTTTGCTGTTTTACCTGTGAATCGCCAACTTTAGGGGAACGGTGTCCGGGAGGCGACGGGCTAACAATGCTGTACTTGCGACGAAAAAAGTTAATTCCGGTTGAGAGTAGTTGTTAAAACAAAAAAAGTGGTGCAGGGTTTTTACCGTTTCCCCTGCTTCGCAGTCTCTGAGGAGAGGCTAAACCCTCTACTAGAACAGCCCGACGAGATTGACACAAGTTTTGACAGTTGCTCATGCCGATTTATGAGTTCAGTGTTTAAGAAAATTGAGGAAATGCTCGCTGACGAGCATTGCAGGACTTAGGATTAAATAAGTCCTGCTTTAGTTTGGGAAATTTAAGTTCTGTTTTACTCTGACGTGCGTTTTCGCAATATTTCCCTTACTTCCATTAAAATCTGGCCCAACATATTTTTGCCGCTGCCATCTTTACCGCAACCCCAATAGTAATCAACTGGGGAATTTTCGACTATTTCCTCATCCGCTGTAGCGAGTAAAATTTCTCTAATTTCGGCATGAGTTTCAAATTTTCGGAGTACGGCTTTTCGCATGATATCATCTTTTACTTTTTCCCAATCTTTACGGAGGGGACGAGAGCGATCGCGCCCCATTTTTGCGGCATCTTTCGGCGTTTTTGCTTGGCGAATTTGGTCGCAATGAGCCGTTTTGGGAAACTTTTGTGCTTGAAAATAATGCTCGGTAGTTGGCCAATATTCTCCGTCTAACTCGAATCCATGACTGGAAAAATTAGAAAAACAGCCGTATTCGCTGGCAGTGGTGTAGAAGTATATAGCCATAAAGTCTGCGATTTCAATTTCGTTAATAATCTTGGTTTATAGTCAGTTTTACCTCTGTGGATTATCCACTATCTTCAACCGCAAATCAATAGTTTCAAGATAGGAACCGATGTAAGACAGCAGGGCATAGATAAATACTATCACCCCTACCATTTCCAAAATTTCCTCAACAGAAGCCAACAAACCGTAGATCAAGTTTCGCTGGCCAACCGCATCTGCATAATAGCCACAAACCATTTCCATGCCAAGTGCTCCACCGACATATATACTGCCTGCCAGTAAAAATAAATCCCTTGTTTTTCGGGGTAGGTGCCGGAGAAACTTGAGATAAGCCAGCGCAGTAACCGCAACAAAAATCGCCCCCGGAATTACCCAAATGAAGTAAAAAATGCCCCCTAAATCCAGTGCTTTTCGCAAGTCGTTAATAATTAATATTTCGTGCAAACTCAAGATTTCATCTAAAGAAAAAAATACAAAGATGAACGCCAGCGCTTTCCAGTGTCCAAAATACCGATCGCCCTCCTTCTTCTTAGCACTAGCAATAATACCTAGCAAAATCGCGCAAAACAGCAAAGTAAATGACGAGTACCACGAAGGATAATTTATTTCTCTGTCTAAGTTAAACAAACTAATCCAGCGTTCTTGATAGTTGAAACCGTACCGCAGAACTTGTACGATGCAACCAGCAACAGCAAAGAAGAGCACCCAAATGCTGAGAGAGAAAGCAACTCTCTTCGGCGAAACAGAAATAATGAATTTCATCAAATTTTTGATAAACTAGAACAAGCAAAATCAAACTATAAAGTAAAAAGTAAAAAATGGCAATAGCGGCGCAATCCGTCCCCTCGGATTTTTATCTACAAAAAATTACCAATCACTGACAATGCACGTTCAAATTGAAACTTTCACTGTCCGCAAGCGGTTTGCCCTTACCATCAGCCGCGGTACAACAACCCAAAGTACGAATTTATGGGTAAAATTAGCACACGAAGGCATCGAAGGTTGGGGAGAAGCATCGCCTTTTTCCACAGGTTCTCGGCCCCAAACTACCGAAATTCTGCTAGCTGCATTGCAGGAAGTTGCACCGCTGCTAGAAAAGTTTACTCCGTTCGATCGCCAAAAAATCGAACAAGTATTAACAGAGGTCAACTTACCCTCAGCCGCCCGCGCCGGCATCGACATGGCAATGCACGACTGGCTGGGCAAAAAAGCAGGCTTGCCCCTGTGGAAAATGTGGGGATTAGATCGATCGGGCATCGTCCCCACCTCCGTCACAATCGGCATTAATTCGCCGAGGAGTGCAAGAGAAAGAGTGCGCGATTGGTTTGGTAAAGATGCGACAGATCCAGCAAGCATCAAATACCGCGCCGTTAAGGTTAAATTAGGAAATCCCGCAGGAATCGAAGCCGACAAAGCTATGTTAATAGCAGTGCTAGAGGAAGCACCACCTAACCTTAAAATCAGTGTAGATGCTAACGGCGGTTGGAGTTTAAAAGATGCAGCCGAGATGTGTCACTGGCTGGAAAGATACAAGATAAATTATGTTGAACAGCCGCTTTCACCCCTCGCAGATATGGATGAGTTCTCAGAACTGTACCGTCAATCGCCCCTGCCAATTTTTGCTGATGAAAGTTGCTTTAATAGTTCCGATATACCCAAGTTAGCGCACTGCGTCCACGGCATCAATATCAAAATGATGAAGTCAGGGGGATTGACGGAAGCTATGCGGATGATTCACACAGCAAAAGCCTGCAATTTGCAAGTAATGTTCGGCTGCTATTCAGATAGCGCGATCGCAAATACAGCAGCAGCACAACTTTCACCGCTAGCTGACTATTTGGATTTGGACAGTCACTTAAATTTATTAGACGATCCTTTCACCGGTGCGATCGTCGAAAATGGGTGTTTGTTGCCAAACGGGCGATCGGGATTGGGAGTGCAGCGAATGAAGATTGTAGAATAGAAGTATCGCTCAAGATAAATCTGGAGATAGTATGATACCAGTAGAATCAATAGGACAGGGAATTGATAGAGAAGCCAAACTTTTTTTTGAAGAACATAAACCACCGACTGATTTAATTTTTGATGATGGTGCAGAAATGGAAAGCAACCGCCACCGTATAGCAATGACCGTTTTAATCCGTTCCGTAGAACAAGGTTTAGCTAACCGGAACGATTTTTTTGTCGGTGGCAATATGTTTATTTATTACAGCGCTAAACAGATTCGCAATCAGGATTTCCGAGGCCCGGATTTTTTCGCTGTGTTGGGTGTTGACAGCAATACTTCCCGACAAGGCTGGGTACTTTGGGAAGAAAACGGACGTTACCCGGATGTCATTGTGGAACTGCTATCGCCGTCAACGGCAAATCAGGATACAGGGAAAAAAAAGGATATTTACGAGCAGGTTTTTAGAACTCCTGATTACTTTGTTTTCGATCCTTTCGAGCCCAATTCTTTGCAAGGATGGCGTTTAGATTCCAACCTGCGCTATCAGCCGTTAGTACCCAACGAACAGGGTTGGCTGTGGTGCGAAACGTTAGGTTTTTGGTTGGGCACATGGGAAGGAATTGTCGATCGAGAAACTGCGACTTGGGTGCGTTTTTTCGATGAATCTGGCAATTTAGTTTTGTTGCCGGAGGAAGCCGCTCAACAACAAGCCGAAGCCGCTCAACAACAAGCGGAACAGGAACGCCAGCGAGCCTCGCGACTAGAGGCCAGATTGCGAGAATTGGGAGAAGATCCGAATGATCTTACCATGAACCCAAATCACAGCTAACACCCAATCGATTTTAGATTTTAGATTTTAGATTTTAGATTGAAGCTAAAATCTAAAATCGCCCGTCTCAAAAGTGAACCAATGACTAAAAATTATTCGATCAAAAATGGTAAAGTTGCAATCCTGCTGCACGAGGGAATTCTCGGCCATTCCGGCAAAACAGGTTTAGCATTTTTGCGCTACAGCGAAGCACAAACTGTAGCAGTAATAGACAGCCAATGTGCCGGACAATCTTTACCTGAATTAACTGGCATTCCTCAACAAGTACCGATAGTTGCTTCCGTTGCAGAAGCACTGCAATTTGCGCCGAATATTCTGCTAATTGGTATCGCTCCTTCCGGCGGTGTTTTGCCGGCAGAATGGCTGCCAGAAATTAATCAAGCGGTAGCAGCGGGTTTGTCCGTTGTCAACGGTTTGCACGCGAAACTTGCACCTTTGGTAACAGTTCCATTAACCGAAAATCAATGGATTTGGGACGTGCGTCAGGAACCGAAATCTGTCGGTGCGATCGCCTCTGCTGCTGCGGCTAAATTAAGTTGTCGCCGCGTATTAACTGTCGGCACAGATATGAGCGTTGGCAAAATGTCAACCAGTCTGGAACTCAATCGCACTTGCTTGCAGCGGGGTTTGCGTTCCAAATTTTTGGCAACCGGACAAACTGGTTTAATGATCGGAAATGAAGGCCTTCCTTTGGATGCAGTGCGAGTTGATTTCGCCGCTGGTGCTGTCGAACAAATGGCGATAAAATTGGGTTCTGAATGCGATATTCTGCACGTAGAAGGGCAAGGTTCGCTATTGCATCCCGGTTCGACGGCGACTCTGCCGCTGCTGCGGGGTTCGCAGCCAACTCACTTAATTTTAGCGCACAGAGCCGGACAAACTAGCATTCGCAATCACCCGCACGTATCGATTCCCAGGTTATCAAAAGTGGTGGAATTGTACGAAATGGTAGCTGCGGCTGCGGGTGCTTTTGCAGGGGGAAAAGTGAGCGCGATCGCCCTCAACACTCATCACTTAAATGAGGCAGATGCGCTGTTAGCAATAGCTGAAGTTCAAGCAGAAACGGGATTGCCTTGTACCGATCCGGTAAGGTTTGGCGCGGAGGTTTTGTGGGAGGCGATCGACAGTTGATATGCTACAATAAATTTCAATTGAAGATGCAAAGCCATGACACAATCAATTCAAGCAAAAACACTGACTCTGCACGATGTCAAAACAAAATTTAACTTCCAACTTTGTGAAGACGAGCAATTTTTCCGGGAGTGGATGGACGATTTACCAGAAATTACAGATGAAGAAAAGCGATATCTTGACAAAGTAAAGGCTGGCTATACTAATAGTGCCGACCACTCCATGATAGAAGATACCGTAAAAATGGTGGTACTGGCTCCCTTGCTATTTTTAGCAGATTTATACCTGAATCCCTTTCATATAGAGGCAGAAAAATCGGTGGAACTTGTCACCGTGGATGAAGGTATACTTGTCAGGGGAAGTATTGATGTTCTGCTTTTAATTGAATCTTTTTGGGTAGTTGCGATCGAAGCGAAGCGAGCACAATATTCCGTTGAAGCTGGACTTCCTCAGTTACTATTTTATATGCTGAATGACCCCAGTCCAGAACAAGTAACATTTGGGCTTCTGACAAATGGCAGCAGCTTTCGATTTATCAAAGTGACCAAACAAGGCACACCGCAGTATGCCGTGTCTAAACTTTTCGATATTGGGAGTCCAGGAAACGAACTTTACGAAGTCTTTCGCATTTTGAAGCGGCTAGCTGGTATAATTTCCAGTAACACCTCTTATACTTAAATACATAATAAGGCTGTTGAGAACTCAAACTAAACGAGACAGCCAACAAAAATCACAATGAATGAAAATTCTTTGGAGTTGCAGTCAGGATTCGTCCTCCGCCCGGCCTCAGAGCAAGATATGAGGTCAATTAGAATCTTAGTTTGGGGCGCCAAACTCGATCCAACTCAGTTGCGCTGGGAGCAATTCTGGGTCATCGAATGCGAGGGAAAATTGGCAGCTTGCGGACAGTTGCGGAACTTTGCGGGCGCGCAAGAATTGGGCAGTTTGGTGGTGGCGAAAGATTGGCGCGATCGAGGTTTGGGAAGCTACCTCACAAAATATTTAATTCAACAAGCTACAGAACCGCTATATTTAGAATGTTTGGGAAAGCGACTCGCATCATTTTATACTCGCTTTGGCTTCACAGAAGTTTCCGTACAAGATTTGCCGCAGTCGCTTAAATTCAAGTTCGGTTTGTCTCAATTAGCTAAAACTTTATTCAAAATTCCTGTAAGAATTATGCAGTATCAAGCAGGTTGTCTGTAATTATGACTTTTATGAATTTAAGATTCTGAATTTATGAATGGATTTTAAGTTCGACCTGTTCAATAATTGGATAACAGGGTGCGATCGACCTGCATCGATCAAAAACTCCTACCGCCTCCTGATATCTGCGTCAGTCTCGATCGCCTATTGTCTATGCCTAAATAGGTAGGTACACCTCAATATCGCATGGGGAGGGTGGGTGAGTTGCCAAGTTTACTTGCTTATATCATTGATCCGCTTACGGGCCCCTAATGGCGCACTGGCTGTCAGAAACCGGGTTTTTAGAGGTTTGGTGCGTCAGTTACGGACTAGATATTTATGGATATTCCTGATTGGGCGATCGAGAAGGCGTAAGTTCATAATTCACTGTTTGCGGTAGTCCAGTTAGCTAAATTGGCACAGCTACCAGCCTGATATTTAGGCAGAAACCCTTGCAAAATCGTTGTTTGCAGGTTAACCAGTGTCATGTGCCAGTACCAGACTCGGAAAGTGGACTGGCGATCGCACCAAAGATATTGGACTCCTGGCAAATTAGTAAGTGTAAAGCAAGTGAGTCACAACCCAATCAAAAAACTCAACCCCAAAATTCAAGCCAAAAATAAAACATTTTCACAGCAGCAGTAATGCGGAATCAGACAATCTCTAATGTAGCTAACCACATCTACCCTTAAGGTAAATCCCACCAACTGCTCAACCACTAAATCCTTAATTCAATACCTCGGAATTACTGGATTTAGACTCCCCGCAACCGCTTCTCAAATCCCCTCAACATTTCAAAAATTATTTGCCTTTTATCCTGATAAAAGCACGGAAGGCAAGAACAATGAAATATCAAGGCAATCAATCAATCTTAACCGAGGAAATGCAGCCTCTCAAATAGCATAAACCGACAATTACACATCCCCATATATTTTAACACAACAGGAGTAAATATCATGTTCAACGTAGTAAAAGCTTTCGGCTCGATTTTCTCTACCCAAGGATACAGCACAGCTAACAATATGCTCATCAAAAATTACATCAACACCAATTTTAACTACTTCAACGAAGAAGCAGTAGTTGATGAATCTATTTACCCGAATCAAACAGGTCGCGTCCGCTTTCAAGGTAGCTGGTGGCCCGCACGGTGCGATCGCCAAATCACCCTCACACCGGGAGACACCGTTTATGTCATCGGCGTTGACAACATCACTCTGTTAGTTTCCCTCGCTCCCGCAGACTAAATCAGAGCATGAACAACCTGGTAATCAATTTTAACCAGGAAATGCTAGTTTTCAAAGAACACAAAATCGGCGATTAAACTTCGATATATTTTAACACAAAAGGAGTCAACAAAATGTTTAACGTAGTAAAAGCTTTCGGTTCTATTTTTTCTCTTCACACCTACAGCACAGAAAACAATCTCTTAATGGATAACTACATCAACACCAATTTTAACTATTTCAACGAAGAAGCTGTCGTCGATGAATCGATTTACCCGAATCAAACTGGTCGCGTCCGCTTCCAAGGTAGCTGGTGGCCCGCACGGTGCGATCGCCAAATCACCCTCACACCCGGAGACACCGTTTATGTCATCGGCGTTGACAACATCACTCTGTTAGTTTCCCTGGCTCCTGCAGACTAAACTAGAACTCGATCCAAACTGCCTAACTTTTCACACCCAAATCTGATTTCGGCAGGGTTTATGCAAATAAACCCTGCCTTTTGTATGCTTAAATAAGTTGAGACACTCGCTAACCATATTTAAACCAGTGAACTTTCAATCAGTCATTGCCACCTTAAACAAATTCTGGAGCGATCGAGGATGCCTGATCGCCCAATCCTACGACACAGAAAAAGGTGCAGGAACCATGAATCCCCACACCTTTCTCAGAGCAATTGGCCCCGAACCTTGGTCAGTCGCCTACATCGAACCCTGTCGCCGCCCCACCGACGGACGCTACGGCGAAAATCCCAACCGCTTCCAACATTACTATCAATATCAAGTTTTAATTAAGCCCTCTCCTCCCAACATCCAAGACATCTATTTAGACTCCCTCAGAGCATTAGGAATTAGCCCAGAAGACCACGACATTCGTTTCGTAGAAGACAACTGGGAATCGCCCACCCTCGGAGCTTGGGGCGTGGGCTGGGAAGTCTGGCTCGACGGCATGGAAATCACCCAATTTACCTATTTTCAACAGTGCGGTAGCATTGACTGTCGCCCCGTATCCATTGAAATTACCTACGGACTAGAACGCCTCGCAATGTATCTCCAAGAAGTCGATGCCATGACGAAAATTCAGTGGAAAGATGGCATCACTTACGGCGACGTTCACCTGCAAGGAGAAATTGAACAGTGTACTTATAACTTTGAAGCTTCTAATCCCGAATTGCTGTTTACTCTATTTGGATTGTACGAGCAAGAAGCAGAACAATTGACAAAAAAAGGATTGGTTTTGCCGAGTCTTGATTATGTGTTAAAATGTTCTCACACTTTTAATTTGCTCGACGCTAGAGGTGTGATTTCGGTAACGGAAAGAACCCGCTACATCACCAAAATTCGCAATTTGGCGCGGCGAGTTGCTCAGCTTTATTTGGAACAGCGCGAAAAGCTGGGTTTTCCATTGGAAAAAGCTGTAAAAGTTTGAGCAGGAAGCATGGCACGACACGGATTCGGACACGGATACACGGATTAATTTAGCTGTTAGATCCCCGACTTGTTAAAGAAGTCGGGATCTGGGTATCCGGTTTTTTATATTTTTAATTAATTCAATGCGTAATTCTTCAGAAAATAATACAGAAACAAATCCTCAACTGCGAATTGACAGTGTTAGTTTAAAAACACCGATCGCCTCAAGTCATTTGTTGGAAAATATATCCTTTCAGGTACACAAGGGAGCTCGCGTGGCAATTGTTGGCCCTTCAGGTGCGGGGAAAACAACGCTGTTGCGGCTGCTAAATCGACTCAGCACTCCCACCAGTGGCTCGATTTATCTGGAAAATACAGAATATCGCCAAATACCTGCGATCGAACTCCGCAAACAAATCACCCTCATCCTACAAGAATCCAAGCTTTTGGGAATGTCGGTGCGAGAAGCATTGGCTTATCCTTTAAAGCTGCGGGGCGTGACTTCATCAAACATTGCTGAGAGAATTAGCGGGGCGATCGAACAACTGCACATACCCCAAGAATGGCTAAATCGCACCGAATTCCAGCTTTCTACAGGCCAAAAACAGCTCGTGGCGATCGCCCGCGGCATCATCCTACAACCAAAAGTCTTGCTTTTAGATGAGCCAACATCCGCCCTCGACGCAGGAAAAGCTGCCCACCTTTTGCAAGTATTGACACAGCTAACAAACGGCAAAACCACTATTGTAATGGTAAACCATCAATTAGAATTAGCTGAGCAATTTAGCACGCGAATTCTGCATTTACAGCGCGGAAAGCTCATCGAAGATTTGCCCTCTCATCAAATTAATTGGGTGCAACTGCGGCAAAATTTAATTCAAGCTGAAGCTGAAGCCCAACAAGAATGGTGAACTCTGGTTGCGTAATTAATTTGGATGTTTTAACCGCAGAGGGCGCAGAGGGCGCAGAGAAAGAGAAGAGAGAAGTTTACAAATTGTTGAGGGTTGCTAGAGAGACAGTCAGATATTAGCTTTGGGAATTTTGTTTAAGGTTGGCTTTTGTGATTTGACGGTAAATTGTTACTGGGAAATTAAACCCATTTTTTGATAAATTGGCCGAACTAAGTTTTTTAAAGCTGGCAACTGTTTGGTAAAAATTATGGAGCCTACAACACAAATTATTCCTCCAATGATGACTGTATTGGGAGCGCCGATATAATTGGCCAATCCGCCGGCAACTAAATTCCCAAAGGGTGTCACTCCAAAAAATGCCATCGTGTATATGCTCATCACTCTTCCGCGTTTGTCGTCTTCTACAATTGTTTGCAAAAATGTGTTTCCTCCTGCAAATTGGATAATGAAACCAAACCCCACAAACAACATCATGATTAATGAGAGCCATAAGATGCGGGACAAGCCAAAACCTATCAGCCCAAATCCCATAATTGCCGGTGAAATCGCAATCAATTTGCCGAGGCCAACTATACTTTTGCGGGAAATCAAATAAATCGCGCCCGCGAAGGCGCCAACTCCCGAAGATGCCATCAAAAAGCCGAGGGTTTGTGCGTCGCCTTGCAGAATTTTGGTGGCAAAAATTGGGACTAATACTGTGTGGGACATTCCGGCAAAACTGACTAATGCTAATAGCAGTAAAATTGCTCTAATCGGGGGGAACCCGAAGGCATAAACGAATCCTTCTTTTAATCTTTGTAAGGGTTTGGTATTAGTTGCGGCAATTTTTCTGGGCTTGATTTGCATCGCTAATAAGCCTGCAATTACAGCGATGTAGCTGAGTCCGTCAATGAGAAAGCAATAACTTGCCCCGACTGTAGCTATCAGCAAACCTGCAATTGCTGGGCCGATTAATCTGGCTCCGTTGAACATGGAAGCGTTGAGGGCGATCGCATTTGCTAAATCTTCTTTCTTTTCTACAAGTTCCGGTACAAAAGCTTGCCGTGCCGGCGCGTCAAAGGCGTTAATTGCGCCTTGAAAGAAACTCAGTACCAGGATCTGCCAAATGTTAACGACTCCTGTTAGCGCTAAAAATGCTAGCGCTAAGGATTGAACCATTGCTAATATTTGAGTGGCAATTAGGACTCGGTGGCGGTTCCAGCGATCGATTAAAACTCCTGCAAAAGGCAGTAAAATTAATGTGGGGATTTGACTTGTAAATCCGACCACGCCGAGCATCCAAGGTGAATCGCTCAAATTGTAGACAAGCCAAATAGTAGCGACTTGCGTCATCCAACTGCCAATCAGTGAGAGGCCTTGTCCTGCAAAAAACAGGCGATAATTTCTCGATCTCAGCGCTGGAGGCAGTTTTATTGTTTTGATTTTTGCTAGTAGATTCATGCTGCAAGTACGGCCTTAGCAATCCTATTTGATTGGTAAACATTTTTTAGGGGTAGCGCCCCTAAGCCTACCCCTAATTAGCGAAGGGCAACTATCGGGGGACTGCCCCTAGACTCATTATTACGAATCATTGAGAATTGCGATATGAGCCGGAGGTTCTATTTTACAACTCCCGAAAACTGAGATGTTGCACCATTCTCAATAAGCTTTTGATGAACAGGCTTTCCGGCCTGTTCCACAAGAAAATTCACTCTTTGTGGAACAGGCCGAAAAGCCTATTAAGCGAGAATGGTGCAAGATGTGAGGAAAACCAAGATTTGAGTAGAGTTAAATTTTTCCACCCAGGAAAACGATCGCCACAGTTAAATTTTTATGTCGCGATCGCTTGACTAACGAGAAATTCCTTCCCTCAATTAATGCTCAACAGCCAAGTACCGAGGTAACGCAGCAAGGGAACATCCCCAGGGGTGCGGATGCGGACGTTGAAATGGTACATTCCGCCAGGGGATGGGTTTCTGACGTTGGAGAGTACAACCTCAACATTGTTGCCGGCGGCAATTGGTTCTGTGGGATAAATTTCTATGAATCGATTTTCTTTGTCCCAGATTACTTCTTGCAATTCTATTGTTTTGTTTCTGACGCGCACTTTAATGTCTTTTTGGTCAAATTCGCCTTTGTAGTAGTCTGGATAGGATATGTTGAGTTGGGCGATCGCCAAACTTACTTTGTTGGAAGGAATTCGCAGCCGATATCTATCGCCACTCATCCCGGCTGTACCGTAATCCAAGCGATAGTTTAATTGGTTGGCGCGTTCGGGGCCGCCGAAAATCGTGAATCCTGGCATGGACTGGGCTAAACTGATGGCGGGTAATCCAGCCACCAAGCAACCTGTAACTGCTAGTGCTGAAAATAATCGTCGCATAACAACTCCTCTAATTAAACTCTTGGTGAACCTTTAATATCGATCGCCCGAAATTTGCGATCGTGCCTACAATATATCGAATGTCTCAGCAATTTGATGAGGGCGAGCCGATTTTAGATTTTAGATTTTAGATTTTAGATTTACTCCCGTCTGCTTTGAGAATGAATCTGGGGGCTGGTTAGAACCCGACGCTTTTCTGTGCCTCCATCCTAAGTCTCCGAAACGCTGAATCTGGGAACCTCCGAACAAATTGCTCGATCGTCAATTATTTTTTGCGTATTTTTTGCGTAATACTGATAACTGACATTCTAACTACAGAATTAGGCGACATAAAATTGTATCATAATCTGTGGCTAACTTAACAATTTAGCGAATTTGAATGTATAAGATAAGTTAAAGATACGGGTCGAATTTGGGCGATCGGCTTTAGTATCAACGAGAGAAGTTTAGGGGAACGGCTGCTTCAATGTAAAGCAAGGCATCGGGCGATTAAAAATCGCACTTCAAGAAACCTGCAGAGGCAGGTTTTGTCTGTGTAGGCGCGGTTTCAACCGTCCTAGGAAGGCTTAAATAAGGAGAGTTCATGAAATTAGCGATCGCAAAAGAAATAGCAGCAGGGGAACGCCGGGTGGCTTTAGTACCCGACGCTGTAGCCCGATTAGTCAAACAGGGGGTCGAAGTTTGGGTTGAGGCGGGTGCCGGCGCACAATCCTTTTTCTCGGATCGTGCTTACGAAGAAGCGGGAGCTCAGGTTGTCGCCGATACCGCTAGGCTGTGGGGCGAAGCCGATATCGTCGTCAAAATCGGGGCCCTGCAAGAATCAGAAGTTCATCAACTCCGCGAAGGAGGCGTTTTCATCGGATTTTTGAATCCTCTGGGAGATCCGGCTTTAGTGCAGCGTTTAGCCGATCGCAAAGTAACGGCATTCAGCATGGAAATGATCCCGCGCACCAGCCGCGCTCAAAGCATGGATGCGCTGTCATCTCAGGGTAACGTCGCCGGTTACAAAGCGGTACTGATCGCAGCCGCCGCTTTGCCGAAATATTTCCCAATGCTGACAACGGCGGCGGGTACAATTCGCCCCGCGAAAGTATTGGTAATGGGTGTGGGCGTTGCTGGCTTGCAGGCGATCGCCACGGCGCGCCGTTTGGGTGCGGTAGTCGAAGCCTTCGACATCCGCCCGGAAACAAAAGAACAAGTGCAAAGTTTGGGCGCTAAATTCCTTGATGTCGAACTCAAGGAAGAAACCGTCGCCGCCGGAGGTTACGCTAAAGAATTATCAGAAGCGGCTAAAGAATACACCCGCCAAGTGCTCACCCAACACGTCAGCGCTTCCGATGCAGTGATTACAACCGCTCAAGTTCCCGGCAGAAAAGCACCTATTTTAGTTACTAGAGAAATGGTTTCTCAAATGAAGCCCGGATCGGTAATTGTTGACCTCGCGGGCGAACAAGGCGGCAATTGCGAATGCACGGAAGCGGGAAAAGATGTTGAATGGAACGGCGTTAATGTCATCGGCCCGATTAATGTGCCTTCGTCGATGCCTGTCCACGCTAGCGAAACTTACTCGAAGAATATCTCCTCTTTACTTCAGTTGATGCTGAAAGATAAGGAACTCAATTTGAATTTTGAAGACGATATCATTGCTGGTGCTTGTGTTGCCCGCGACGGTGAAATTAGCAACCAGCGAGTGCGGGATGCTTTGGCAGCTCAGGCATCAGCCGTTAGTTAGATTCGGTCGTTATGAGGCAAAGTCCGGCAGTCCGATAGTCCGGCAGTCCGATAGTCCGATAGTCCGGCAAGGGTTGAAACCCCTGCCTCAAAGCTCAAGTCCTCGCTATGAGGACTGAAGAACTGATTAAATATCTCCAAAAAAGGCTTTTTTGAACAGGCAAGATGCCTGTTCCACAAGAATTATTGGAGATGTTTATTAGTCCTCTTAAGAGGACTTTTGCTATGAGTCAGGGAATTCATTCCCTGGCGGACTGGCGGACGCAACCGGGAACGAGTTATAACCAATTACCAATTACCAGTTCACACTTGTTATGGCAGAAGGATTGATTGCAGGTTTAGTGGTGTTTACTCTAGCATCGTTTGTGGGATTTGAAGTAATTAATAAAGTCCCGCCGACGCTGCACACACCTTTGATGTCGGGATCGAATGCGATTTCGGGAATTGCGGTTTTAGGTGCAATTCTGATTTCTGGCCAAGGCAATGTGACTGTTACTTCGATTTTGGGGACGATCGCGATCGCCCTAGCCACAATTAACGTTGTCGCAGGTTTCTTAGTAACCGATCGAATGCTGCAAATGTTCAAGAAAAAAGAGGTTAAAGCGTGAGCGATTTTCTGCCCAGTGGCATTCAACTAGGTTATTTAGTTGCCGCATGTTTGTTTATTATCGGTTTGAAACAGTTGGGTTCCCCTGCAACTGCGCGTCAAGGGAATGTGTTAGCTGCGATCGGGATGTTAATTGCGATCGTCGGTACTTTGCTGGAAAAGCAAGTCATCAGCTACGAATTGATTGCTGTCGGAATTATCATCGGTTCCATTTTGGGAACAATTATGGCGAAAACCGTCGCGATGACGGATATGCCGCAGATGGTGGGTTTGCTTAACGGTTTTGGGGGCGCGGCTTCTGCACTCGTTGCTGTGGGCGAATTCTGGCGCTATCTCAGCATCCCGCAATCGCCGACGCCAGACGCGACAATCACGATCCTTTTGGGTGTGTTGATTGGCGGAATTACTTTCACTGGTAGCCTTGTGGCGTTTGCGAAACTGCAAGAATTGCTGCCGGGTGCGCCGATGACGTTTCCGCTGCAACAGCCGTTTAATGCCATGCTGGCGATCGCACTTTTAGTCGGCAGCGGTTATATGCTGACGAATCCCGAAAATGTGCCGGTATTCCTGGGTTTGGTGGCGATTTCCAATATTCTGGGAATCATGTTTGTGCTACCCATTGGGGGTGGCGATATGCCGGTGGTGGTGTCGCTGCTTAACTCTTATTCGGGGATTGCTGCGAGTGTGGCTGGGTTCATTTTGATGAACAATATGCTGATTATCGCTGGTGCATTGGTGGGCGCGTCGGGGATTATTTTGACGCAAATCATGTGCAAGGGGATGAATCGATCGCTTTCTAGTGTGCTGTTTAGCGCCTTTGGTAGCGGTGGTGCTAGTGCTGGGGCTGCTGCTGGGGCTGCTGGTGGTGCGATCGACAAAACTGTTCGCAGCATCAATCTCGAAGAAAGTGCGATGATGTTGGGTTATGCGCGATCGGTTGTAATTATTCCGGGTTACGGGATGGCTGTAGCGCAAGCACAGCACGCCGTGCGCGAGTTAGCCGACGGTTTGGAAAAAATGGGTGTTGACGTGAAATACGCGATTCACCCGGTGGCTGGGCGGATGCCGGGGCACATGAATGTGCTCTTAGCGGAAGCAAACGTGCCTTATCCGCAGTTGTACGATATGGACGATATCAATCCGCAGTTTGAAGAAACGGATGTGGCGTTGGTGATTGGTGCGAATGATGTGGTGAATCCGGCGGCGCGTCACGATACGGCGAGCCCGATTTACGGGATGCCGATTTTGGAGGTTGATAAGGCCAAGCATACGATCGTGATTAAGCGCGGGATGAGTGCTGGTTTTTCCGGTGTAGACAATGAGTTGTTTTACAAGGATAAGACGATGATGTTGTTTGGTAGCGCTAAGGATGTGGTTGCCAAATTGGTTTCTGAGGTGAAGCAATTGTAGGATTTTTTAACCGCAGATGAACGCGAATTAACGCGGATGATTAAACCCGGTTTCTTGTAGAAACCGGGTTTTTGTTTTGGGTTTGTATAGATGCTAATACTTCTCTTTCTTTCAGTCTCTTAGAGAGGGAATTCGTGTGACAAGAAGCAATTTTAATCGCCGAATTTTATAAAAAGATACTGCTATATTGTCCGCCCTGCGAATTATCTCAGTGGGATAAATTCAATCCTATCTTGATATTCATTTTCAAAAGATGCTCCCGCAATTTCAATTAACTCGTCAATCACTTGGCCCATATCTGCATTCAAGCGGATTGTGAGAATTCCTAAAACGTGGCGACCTTGGGCTGTATGATCTGACAAATGAACTGGCATTGAACGTCGGTTATTAGTAACGAGGATAAAGTTATTCTCCTCGCACCAACACAAGATTTCTGGATCTTTCGTTCCTTTAGGCGGAACACCTTCATCGCCAACCATTAAAACGACGATATCGGATTGATGATACAAAAGCTGCACCCGATATTCAGGGTCTATATTTTCGTCTAACAGGTATTTAACAGTCATTAATGAACTTTATCCCGTTGTGTAGATATGTTTTTTTGTTCCTTAATTTGACGCATTTTTAAGACAAAAGGTGATGGATTGCGATCGTATTCAGCTTCAGCTTTGAGGCAATATTCTAACCAATCTCCTACATATTTACCGACAGTTTTTGTATTTTCCAGATAGTAGAGAATGGTAGCATAAACTTGAGCCATAGTCACTGTCCGAAATTTTTGAGCTATGGCTTCTGGAGTTTGGCCGCGGTGGATGTATTCGTAGAGAATGTGTTCGATACCGACGCGGGTTCCTTTGATGCGGATATCTTCGGGTGTTAAAAATTCAAAGTAATCTTCTAATTGCATGATTGTTGTTCATTTTCACTGTGAGCTTTGAGCGTATACTGAGTGTAACACATTGGCTACTTCAGGCTGAGTGGGGTTAGTTGAAAGGGCGCTATGCAGCCGATTCTGGACTTCCGAAGAATCTGCTGTCTCAAAAAATAGTTCCAACGCTTCGATCAGATTCTGTCGCGCTGCTTCTATATTGTCACCTTGGCTGGCAATATCAAGTTCTGGGCAAAGGGATACATATCCGTCGCCGTCTCGTTCAATAATTGCTGTCAACTGTTGTGTTGACTTCATACTTTGAAGTGGCGGACTGCCAAGCTCAAACAATTATAGTTTTACTTGAGATTATATCATATCTTTCGCTGTTCGGTGGAGACGGGCGATCGCCCTATACAATGCTAGCTTGGTTTAAATAGTCACGGGCGATCGGTGCTAGTCAAATATACCTGCGATCGGAGATTTTTTAAATATAATGAAATCCTAAAGAATTAATAGAACTGCAAAAATTGTACTAACCTTAAAGCTAAAGTCAATTAAATTAAAAAATTTTCAACTATGTCAGATCAACCTTTTAATATCCGCCAACTAAATGGCCTAGATTATGACGAAGCAGAACCACTCCTGGAAGATTATCAGGAAACGCTAATCGAGCTATTTGTCAATGCTCCCGAAGGAGAAGAATACTGTAAAACTTATCCAGACGTGGGATTTTGGATCTCGCAGTTCATTTATTACGGTTTCGGCTATGAAGGTTTTACGCTGCCTAGCATGAAAGTGGAAGATGTGGCAACTGTAGTCGAAGAGTTGTTTCCCAGGAAAGTGAGTTTGCTTTCGCCGGAAGAAGGTGAAAATGCTATCCCGGAATTATTGGCGTTCTGGCAATTTTTGAAGCGAGAATTTAAACTGCGAAATGCCACTTCAATTATCAAATACCTGCGGGATATCGAGCCGGAATTTAAGGAGATTATGGAAGATTCCTCTAAATTTGGATTTGCCAAATCCTTTGTAACGATCGGTCATCAAGCAGGGTTTGATATAAGTACAAGGGAAGGTCTAACACAATTTCAGGAGATATATAATGCTAGCATTGCTCCTCTACTTGCAGCTAAAAACTCCGAGACATCGGGATTTTCCAGCCAACCGATAAGTGATAGTGCTGTCAATGAATCTAAAGCAAGTAAAGAAAAACAAAAAAAAGCCAAAAATACGGCGGCTGAATCGAGAAAACGCAACCGCACTAAGAAAAAATGAGGTTTAGCAAGTATCTATCCTCACTTCACTCTTCTTCTGATTCTTCTCAGCATCTTGTTAGCTTCTTCCCTCCCGCGAAACTTCCAAACTAATAAATAACACATCAAACAAAACCCGAAAATTCCTAACACGATCGCACTTTCTTCCGGTGAGTTGGTAGTTCTATCGAACTTCCCACTCTTCTGACTTGCTTGGATGTTGTTAGTTCGATCGACAGATCGCTCGCCCGCTTGCAAGTTAAAATTGTGTTGTTCAATCGCATTACTATTTTTAAGTTTTCGATCTATTGATTGAAATGACTTCGCCTGTTCGCAGCTTGTTAAGGATAATCCAATAAGGATAAAAATTAGGAAATAACAGCGACATTTCATGATTTTTACCTTTCGGTCAGCGAAAAAGAGAATAAATCCATATAGGGCTTACTGACTCCGACAAAGAAACCGGGTTTTTATCTAATCTGTCGGTAGCCACGAAGTATTTTCCTAAAAAACCCGGTTTCTGGGCCCCTATCTCCAGGACTATTCTATCTACTATAATAGCATTAAACGAATTCAGGAAACATTTCCAAACTAAACCAGGAAACTGATTCAATGCCATCTATATCTTTTGATGCTTACCTCAAGTCGATTCAAAATAACCTGCAAAAAGGTAGCGAGCGCAGCCATTATCCAGCGCTGAAAAATTTGCTGGATGACTCAGACAAGGGCATTGATGCCGTCATTGAAGAAAAAGGCAACAAGGCAGGAATTCCAGACTTTACCGTGCGGCGGCGGGAACTACTGGTGGGTTATGTAGAAGCGAAAGACGTTGGGCTAGACCTGGATCAGATAGAAAAATCGGAGCAATTGCAGCGGTATATAGAAGCGTTTCCTAATCTAGTATTGACCAATTATTTAGAGTTTCGTTGGTATGTGAATGGGAAGCGCAGGCAGAAGGAAATTTTAGCAGATCGTAGTGAGAATAAGCTGCAAATAAGGGCTACAGAAAAAATTGCGGCTCTGCTAGATCAGTTTATCAACTATACAGGCGAGATTATCAGCAGTCCTGAAGACCTGGCGCGACAGATGGCGAGGTTGACGAAAGCAATTCGGTTAGCAACAACAACGGCGCTTGAGGGAGAAAAGAAAGACGGCGAATTGCATCAACTGAAGCAGGGCTTTAGTGAGGTGTTGTTGCCCGATTTGAATGATGCTGATTTTGCTGATATGTATGCTCAGACGATTTCTTATGGGTTATTTGCGGCAAGAGTTGGTCATGCTCAAAATCCAGGGTGTGAACCGTTTACTCGGCGCACGGCTGGCACGTATATTCCGGCAACAAACCCATTTTTGAAGCGATTGTTTAATACGATCGTCGAAACGGATGCAGTCAGTCAGATCGATTGGGCGATCGACGATTTGGTGCAATTGCTGTCTCAAGTTGATATGGGCAGCATTCTCGAAAACTTTGGGCAGCGCACTCGTCAAGAAGACCCGGTGGTGCATTTTTATGAAACGTTTTTGGCGGCATACAATGCGGCTTTGCGAAAGAGTCGAGGCGTTTATTATACACCGGAACCTGTGGTGTCGTTTATTGTGCGATCGGTTGATGCTATTCTCAAAGACCGCTTCGATTTGCCATTGGGATTAGCTGATAACGCCAAAGATCCAGTAACACAAAAGCCGAAAGTGCAAATTCTCGATCCTGCAACGGGTACGGGTACGTTTTTGTATGAGGTGGTGAAGCAAATTTACCGCAATCTAGAAGAAATTGGTATGGCGAATCAGTGGGATAGCTATGTGCGAGATAATTTGCTGAATCGATTGTTTGGCTTTGAGTTATTGATGGCTCCCTATGCCATTGCTCACCTGAAGCTAGGGCTAGAACTTCAAGAACTTGGTTACAAATTTAAGGGCAAACAACGATTAGGCATTTACCTCACCAATACGCTGGATGAGGCACTGAAAAAATCAGAGATTTTGTTTGGTCAGTTTGTGGCACAAGAAGCAAATGAAGCTTCGACGGTGAAGCGAGATACACCTGTGATGGTTGTATTAGGCAATCCGCCTTACTCTTACGAGTCGTCAAACACAGGAGCATGGATTAGTGGTCTTGTTCGCGACTACTATCAAGTTGATGGTCAGCCATTGGACGAGAAGAATTCAAAAGGATTGCAAGATGATTACGTAAAATTCATTCGTTTTTCTCAATGGCGTATTAATGAAACTGGATTTGGGGTTTTAGCACTCATCACCAATCATGGATATTTAGATAATCCGACTTTTCGAGGAATGCGTCAAAATCTGATCCAAACTTTTTCGGATATCTATATTTTGGATCTTCATGGAAATTCTAATAAAAAAGAAATATCTCCTAATGGAGAACCCGATCAAAATGTTTTTGACATTCAGCAAGGTGTAAGTATAGGAATTTTCATTAAACAGCCTGGAAAATCATCATCTGCTGAAACACATCATTCTGAACTTTGGGGAAGTAGGTCAGACAAATATGAAGCTCTTAGCAACTTAGATATTGATACGATTGCGTGGAATAATCTTAAGCCTCAATCGCCTTTTTACCTTTTTATTCCTCAAAACATCACCTTGCTTACAGAATATGAAAAGGGTTGTAAAATCACAGAAATTTTTAATATAAACAGTCCCGGAATCATGACAGCACGGGATTCATTAACCATTCAGTTTAGTCAAGACGATGTATGGAAAACAGTTAATAACTTTTCAATTATTTCACCTAATGAAGCAATTCAGTTTTATGAATTACCAGAGAATACAAGAGACTGGCAAATTGAATTAGCTCAAAAAGATTTAAGATTATCAGGTATTTCAGAAACAAAAATTAAACCAATACTTTATCGTCCTTTTGACATTCGTTATACCTACTATACGAGTAATTGGAAAGGGTTTCATAGTTTGCCTCGTGGAAATGTGATGAACCATATGTTGACAGGTGAGAATTTAGGATTGATCACTGTGCGCCAAGTACCTGAAGGTATCTTCAATCATGTTCTTGCCACCAATTGTCTTGTTGATAATCGTATTACTTCTAGTAACAAAGGATACGGACAATTATTTCCTCTATACACCTATCCTGATACTGCCAATGAACAGGGTAGTTTATTTACTGAAAGGACTAAAAATTTATTTCCAGGTTTTTTAAGTTCAATCCAAGACAAGCTTGACTACATTCCCACACCAGAAGCAATCTTTTACTACATCTACGCCATCTTCCATAGCCCTACCTATCGCCAACGCTACGCCGAGTTTCTCAAAATCGACTTTCCTCGTGTGCCGTTGACCCGCAATGACCAGCTATTTAAAGACTTGGGTGCAAAAGGTCAGGCATTGGTAGACCTGCACCTGATGAAATCGAAAAAACTTAATAAGCTGATTACTAAAATGAGTGGCGATGGTGACAATGCCGTTACCGAAGTTATCTATAAACCCGCTGAACAGCGAGTTTATATCAACAAAACCCGCTATTTTGAAGGCATAGCCCCCGAAGTTTGGGAGTTTAAAATTGGCGGTTATCAGGTGTTGGACAAATGGCTGAAAGACCGTAAGAAAGC
Source organism: Microcoleus sp. Z1_A1 (assembly GCF_036700305.1). Classification (NCBI taxonomy): domain Bacteria; kingdom Bacillati; phylum Cyanobacteriota; class Cyanophyceae; order Oscillatoriales; family Microcoleaceae; genus Microcoleus; species Microcoleus sp. Z1_A1. Next base: position 77,193 of record NZ_JAUBOR010000025.1, on the reverse strand, counting down.
CAAACGCACTTTATCCTTTGATGATGTACTGCACTATCAAAAGGTGGTGGTTGCGCTCAAAGAAACCATGCAACTGATGGTAGAAATCGATCAACTGATTCCGGGTTTTCCCATAGAGTAAGATTCAGGACTTACTGACTCCGACAAAGAAACCGGGTTTTTACCTAATCTGTCGGTAGCAACGCGTCTTTTCGTAAAAAACCCGGTTTCTGGCCTGGTGTGCGATGATCGGAAATCAACCCATTTACACTTACAACACTCAACTCATCCAATCAGTCGTTGTCGAAATTCTTTAACTGCTGCGAGGGAATTCGGATATCGAACATATTCTGCCAACAATTCTATATCTAAATTAGGCAGGATTTCACTGCGACTGATTTGCTCATAACCGCAGGTTTGGACAAATTGAACTGGAATTTCTTCTCGCAGGTAGTAGAGGCTAAAATTTTCATTTTGCCAAAACCAAACTTCTTTAACATTTAACCGTCTGTAAACTTCCAATTTATTCAGGCCACCACTGGTAACAACAACCTCAATTGCTAAATCGGGAAATTCTTTGTCTGTACCAATGCAGTAAGCTTCATCAGGTTCCGTCCCGCCTCTTTTTTCCTCTTGCCGTAGGCTGGTAGAACCAAATGGAAAATAGTCTATATCTGCTTCTAAAAAGTAAATGAGTAAAAGGTCTCCAATGCGAGTTTTTCTGTTTTCATGGCGGCGGGAAGGTGACATAATTTCTAAGACTCCATCTAAATACGTGACTCGATATGCGGAAGTATCCCCACTTCTGGTGAGTAATGTTTCATATTGTTCCCAGTTGACGCGATCGGTAATATAGCGACATTCGGAATCTTGGCGTTGGAGTGCTTGTTGGTCAAGTAGAGCATTGAGATCGCTTGTCAACATACTATTACCTCCTTTAGGTTGTCTTGATTGTAATGAGAGTTAATGCGATCGTGATGAATACTATATAATAATTTAAATATTATCAAATCTTAGGGACTCCGACAAAGAAACCGGGTTTCGACTTCGCTCAACCACCAGGAGTTTTTATCGAATCTCTGAACAGCAACAAAGTATTTTCGTAAAAAACCCGGTTTCTGGGCCGCCATGCGTAAGTCCTTATAATTAAATCCCCAATTGCTCCCAAGATTAGGTAAAATTATTGGCGTGTCTGAGGATAAACTATATGCGTTTGGTTAAATATATTGCGATCGCCATTATCAATGGTTTCGGTGTCGTCATCGGTATTATTTGGGTTGCAGTCCCCACAACAGTGGCTCAACCTTCCCTAAACTACCAACTCGCACTCTCTGGGCGACAGTCAGAGGGCGAAAATCCGCAATCCCTTTCCGAACTCTACAAATTGCGCGATCGGCTCAAAGTACAATTAGATAACCTTGCCAAAAATCCCGACAGCGCCCCGTTTCCGGCAGAACTTTGGAAATCAGCAATCCACCGCCAGCAATCCGAAACTCTGACGCAGCAACTCGAAAACGTTCAAAGTCAGATTCAAATAGAACAAAGAGCCAAATATAATTGGGACGATGCTGCTAAATTAGCCGCCCAAGCAGTAGTAATTGGACGCAATTCTAATCCTTCTTCTGCTACTTGGGAAGAGTCCCAGCGGCTGTGGCAGTTGGCTATCAATACGCTGCGACTCATTCCTCACGATTCTTTTTTGGCCGATCGGGCGATCGATAAAACCATCGAATACCAAGGAAACCTCAGTGTCGCAACCTATGAAATGCAAGTCGCACGTTCGGTAGAGAAAATTAGAACCGAGGAAGAAGAGATAAGAGAGCGAGCCCGACAAGAGCAAGAGAAAAAAGAATTTGCTCGTCGAGAAATAGAGAGAAAAGAGCAAGAGAAAAAAGACCGGGCTAGAAAAGAGATTGAAAGGCAAGAGTTTGAAAAGCAAGAATTAGCCCGTAAAGAACTTGAAAGGCAAGAATTAGCCCGTAAAGAACTTGAAAGGCAAGAATTTGAAAGGCAAGAGTTAGCCCGTAAAGAACTGGAAAGGCAAGAATTTGAAAGGCAAGAATTAGCCAGAAAAGAACTGGAAAGGCAAGAATTAGCCAGACAAGAATTAGCTAGACAAGAACTGGAAAGGCAAGAATTAGCCAGACAAGAATTAGCTAGACAAGAACTTGAAAGACAAGAACTTGAAAAGCAAGAGTTAGCTAGACAAGAACTTGAAAGGCAAGAATTAGCCAGACAAGAATTAGCCCGACAAGAACTGGAAAGACAAGAGTTAGAGAGAAATCAGCAAGCAACTCCTCAACCAACTCCTGAATCAACTGCAACACCAACCCCCACCCCAGTTACACCCGCCGCGTCCCCGTCGAACTTTTTCTTTGCGGGAGATACCAACAGAGATGGCCAAATTAACCAGCAAGACGAAGCTGGAAAAGAACAATGGTCTTTGTCCAGTGGTGCGCTAATTTCATTTAACGATCGCAATAACGATCGCGGCAAGATACCGACTTGGAAACAAACCAAAGTTATGGTTCCCCGCCGTGCAGCAATGCTTTCTCAAGTTAACTTAAACCTGTCTGAAAGCTTCAAAACCTCTCAGTTATTTATCACTGCTGATAGCATTGCTAGCCCTCACATCAGCGTTTTCCAGAAGACGGGGGACGGCTGGCAACCTGTAGATATATCCGGTGCTAAACCTCTAGTTTTCAGCACCAATATTGTTTTAGGTGTCGAAGCAAAACAATTTGCCGATCGCAATTGGAACGGCACTGTTAATCTCAAAGCAACTGCCCAAAACAACGGTCAAGAAATCGCCTCCACAACAATCCAAATGGGCGTTAGTCCTTGGATGATAGCGCCCAATACAGCACCAGTAACCGAAGTTCAGGTCAGCGACAGAGGCGCGGTAAACAGCGAATTTATCTCCCAACTCAAACAAGCAGTAGAACCCACGGGCGCTAAAGTAAAAATTATCCAGGGCGATCGCACTTGGATGCAAGATACCCAGAAAAACGGATACGTTCAACTCCCCGAAAAATCGGAGATACGCCAGTTTAATGTCGCCCTAAAAAGCAATAGCGAGCCAGAGAAAAACCCGCCTATTAAATCAAGTCAAAACCGGGATTTGAAAGTAGTTAAAATTGGCAATCCTCGTTCTTTAGACCCTGTAAGTCAGTGGTCTGACGGATACGGCAATTTGCAGGTGACACCGCCGATTCCCGGACACCCAATGGGTCGAGTTTATTACGGGAATTCGGGAAATGCTAGTTTTAATCCAGAGGTACTTGATTTTATTCAAGCTCAGAGAATTCAAGGGCCGCCAGTGGATATTGATACTTCTTGGCTTTTGACTCGCCAAGTCGATGAAATTATCAATTTTATTCCCACTCAAACTCCCGGACAATATGTAATGGCGATCGCCAGTCCCGAAGCCGGAGTTAAGCTGTTGGAAGAATTGGAGGGAAGAGGTTACGGCGATGTGGCGATCAATCGTGGTTTGAGCACTCAAACAACTGTCAGCGCCGCCTTGAAAAACCGTGCTTTAATTCAACACAATCTCTATTTGCAAAATCAGAAACTTAATCCGATTATAGAGAAGTTGAAAAGAGAGTTTTTACTCGGAGACGACCAAATTGTTCAAGTTCCAGTGATGTTTGGCTACAGCGGTTATGCTTGGTGGCCGAATATGGTCAATTCGGTGCCAGTTAACGGCAAGTTGTTAGTTTCAAATCCGCGCGGGCCAATGATTGACGGTGTAGATTACACTCAGGAAAGATTGCGCCAACTGCTGCTTCCTGCTGGGGTCAGCGTTAGTTTTCTGGATGATAGGTATTATCAAGAATTGAAAGGAAACGTGCAGTCGGCGACGAATACTGTGAGGAAGCCAGAAGAGCGGCCTTTTTGGCAGTCTTTGCCTAATAATTACTAATTGGGAATCGGGAATGGGGAATCGGGAATCGGGAATCGTGAATCAGGAATTTGTAGGGGCGGGTTCACCAACAATACTCGCCTGTAACTGACAATCTCGTAAACCCGCCCCCACCCAACAGTAAATCTAATTGGGAATCGGGAATGGGGAATCGGGAATCGCGAATCAGGAATTTGTAGGGGCGGGTTCACCAACAATACTCGCCTGTAACGAACAATCTCGTAAACCCGCCCCCACCCAACAGTAAATCTCAATATACCTCCTAAACCCGCCTCCCTAGTACCATTTTTATGAACAGGCAAGATGCCTGTT